>NZ_VBUM01000044.1 GCF_005774735.1 Microbacterium sp. 5K110
CCCGATTGCGATGTCGGCGTCCGGCGGCGCCGCGGGTTCTCGCGGAGGCAGGGGTGGGGGGTCGGGGAGGAGACGCATCGCTGGCCCTTCTGTCGAAGGCATCTTTACATGCGCATGTAAGAATTCGCAGAATTCGTCCACAGACGAACCGCGTCCCGAGGCGCGAATGGCAGGGGCCCCCGCCTCGCGACGCGCAAGGAGAGGGGCGCCCATGCGCCGACCCGATTCCCGAATCCGAGCCGTCTATCGGCGGAACTGGCGCAGTGCCTTCTTGGCCTTCTTCTCCGCCTTCGCGGCGGCCTTGCGTCGACGGCGACGTGAGCGCGGGTCGTCCCACATACGGACCAGCTGATGACCGACCGACTCGCGGGACTTCACTTTCACGCCGCTGGCGCGGGTGCCCAGGACATAAGCGACCAGAACGACGGCGCCCACAATGATGATGCGGTTGCGCATGGCATCCTCTTTCTAGTTCAGGCGCCGCTGGTCGTGCGCGAGCTTGGCGCGCAGACTCGAGTGCACCGAGATGTACGTGCGGAACTGCTGGCCCGTCAGGGTCGCGAGGTTTGTGACGAGCGTGTCGACGTCCTCGGCGATCCGGCGCGGCGACGTGTTCTGTCGCGGCGTGACGCTGACGTGGAGCACCGCCTCTTTGCGCACCTCGTTCGAGGCGACGCGGGAGGCGAGGATCTCGTCGCGCTCGTCGAGCGAGCTCTTCAGAGCGGTCGAGGCGAAGCCGTCCGTGATGGTGATTCGCCCTGCGGCGCCCTCGGCTCCTGTCGACTGGAGGGGAACTCGATGGCGTCCACGCACGGCCCCGACCGCGACGAGGACGAGGAGGAGTGCCACGACCACGAGCGCAGCGACGGCGCCGATGCTGAGCGAGGGCTGGCCGATGTCGTCGGCCCACCCGCGGATGCTGTCGGCTGTGCGTGTCCACACATCTGCGGCACCGGGCACGGCGACGACCACGATCAGGAGGGCTCCCAGCCCGAGCAGGATGAGCGCCACGACGAACAGCAGGATGCGGTTCACGGCGCGATTGGTGCTTCTCATCGCGAGTCCTCCTTCCCGGCGTCACGGGGACGCTCGACGCGGACTATTGTGCGGACCGACGGGGTGAGCCGGTAGGACGCGACCTCGTCTTCGACGATCCGGCGCAGGTGCTCCCGGTCGACGGGGATGCCCATCGGCGGACGGACCGTCACGTCGACGGTGCGGTGAGCAACGCCCACCAGGAGATTCTCCCGGGCGATTCCCGACTCGGTGGCGAGATGCTGGGCCAGCGCCGAGGCCACGACGCCGTTGTCGACGACGACGGCCCGCTCACCCCAGGCCATCTCGTGCTTGGACAGGCGGCCGGGGGCCACCGCGAGGATCACGACGACGAGGCCGATGATCGCGAGGACGACGCCGGTCGCGATCAGCGCTGCGGGCGCGACGGCCGTGGGGAGAGCCGCCAACGCGTCGAACGCCGCGGCAGGGGCGATCAGCAGGGGAGGTCGGCCGAGCGACGCCACCACGATCTCGACCGCGGCGTAGGCCACGGCGAGGATGACCAGCACCACGACGACGAGCATCGCCGCGGTGCGGGGCGAATGCGTCTCACGGCGCACGACGGTGCGGAGGACGGAGTCGGTCATCTCACCCTCCTCCGGCTCGGGGCGGTCGCGCCGCTGATGGTCAGGTCCACGCGCGAGACCTCGCGGCCGAAGAGGCGGGTGAGACGCTCGTGCAGGTCGTGCTGGATGCCGTGAGCGGCTTCCAGCACGGGAGTGGCCGCGAGCACGGCCTCGGTGTCATCGAGGCGGGGGATCGGAAGCGGGGACCGCACGCGCACGGCGACGGTGTCGCGCGAGCCGGCGATCTCGACGCTCACATCCGCGCGGTCGACGCCGATCGATTCGGCGGCCGCCTGCTCCGCCGCCTTCCGGAACACCCGGTCGGCGATGTCGACGCGGCCGCCGAGGCGCACCGCGACCCCGCCCCCCGGAGCGGCCGTGGCCGTCCCGGGAATCACGGTGGTCACGATGTGCTCCGACCCGAGAATGCGTTGGCGATGCTGCGGATGTCGATCTGGCCCGAGACGATGCGGCCGACGACGGCGCCGATCACCATGAAGAGGGCGACCAGGAGGAAGCCCCAGAATCCGAAGATCAGAGCGGCGACGGCCAGGACGAGACCGACGAGCGCGCCGGTGAGAGTCGGGTTCATGACACGCGGGAGGGGGTCGAGTCGTCGTCGTCGTCACCCGGGATGTGGATGTCGTTGACGTCGACGTTGACCTCGACGACCTCGAGGCCGACGAGACGGCTGATGGCGCCGGCGACGCGAGCGCGCACCTGGTCGGCCACCTCCTGGAGGGGAGCCGGGTACTCGACCACGATCGTGAGGTCGGCCGCGGCTTGGGTCTCGCCCACCTCGACCTTCACCCCCTGGGCCAGGTCGGTCGCGTTGATCGCGTCGCGGATCGCGCCGAAGGCGCGGGCTCCGCCGCCACCCAGGGCGTGGACGCCGGAGACCTCACGCGCGGCCATGCCGGCGATCTTGGCCACGACCGCGTCGGCGATGGTGTTCTTGCCCGCAGTCTCGGCGGAGTCCCCGGAACCGGTGTACGCGCGGTCTACGCGCGACCCGTGGGGCGCGGCCGGGGATGCCGTGGGCGTGTCTTCGATAGCCATCGGAGTGTCCTTCCAGTACGTTCTGCTCCGGGCTGGTTCCCGGTGCAGCGATGTTCGCTTACTGAGGAGACGTACCGAGCGGGTGATTCGTCACGGGCGGGACGGACATTCGTGCGGGCCGGCGCGAATGACGAACGCCCCGGCATGCTGCCGGGGCGTTCGCGAATGTGTCAGAGGGGTCAGGGGCGACCCATGCCGTAGTACGTCCAGCCGGCCGCGCGCCACGCGGCGGCATCCAGGCAGTTGCGGCCATCGATCACGACGTGGCCGGAGGTCAGTTCGGCGGCGAGTGCGGGGTCGAGGTCGCGTCGGTATTCGTCCCACTCCGTCACGACGATCACGGCATCCGCTCCGCGCAGAGCCTCGTCGCGATCCTCGACGTACGTCAGCTGCGGGTGGATTCGGCGGGCGTTCTCGATGGCGGCCGGGTCGGTCAGGGTGACATCCGCGCCGAGGCCGTGCAGGCGCACCGCCACGTCGAGCGCGGGGGAGTCGCGGATGTCGTCGCTGTGCGGCTTGAAGGCGGCGCCCAGCACCGTCACCTTCTTCTCGAACACCGCGCCGCCGAGCGCCTGGACGGTCAAGTCGACGGCGCGGTCGCGGCGACGCAGGTTGATCGCGTCGATCTCGCGCAGGAACGCCACCGATTCTCCGCGGCCGAGCTCCTCCGCCCGAGCCGAGAATGCGCGGATGTCCTTGGGGAGGCAGCCGCCACCGAAGCCGATGCCGGCGCCTAGGAAGCGGCGTCCGATGCGCGCGTCGTGACCGATCGCGTCGGCCAGGGTGGTCACGTTGGCTCCGGTGACCTCGGCGATCTCGGCCATCGCGTTGATGAAGCTGATCTTCGTCGCGAGGAACGCGTTGGCCGACACCTTCACGAGCTCGGCGGTGGCGTAGTCGGTGATGATGAAGGGCGTGCCCTTGGCGATCGAGGGGTGGTACACCTCGCGCAGCACGTCCGCGGTGCGCGCGCCCTCTTCGGTCGGCGCGCCGTCGAGGCTCGGGACGCCCGCGACGAGACGGTCGGGGTCGATGGTGTCCTGCACCGCCCAGCCCTCACGGAGGAACTCGGGGTTCCACACGAGGGTCGCTCCGCGCTCGCTCACACGGGGCGCGAGCGACTCGGCGGTGCCGACGGGCACCGTCGACTTGCCCGCGACGATGTCACCCTCGGACAGGTAGGGCAGCAGACCATCCACGGCCGCGTGCACGTAGGTCAGGTCGGCGGCGTATCCGCCGGGCTGCTGGGGCGTGCCCACGCCGATGAAGTGAACCTTCGCACCCTGCGCGGCGGCCATGTCGGTCGTGAAGGACAAGCGGCCCGAGGCGATCCCGTCGGCGAGGATCTCCTGCAGTCCGGGTTCGAAGAAGGGGGCCTCTCCCTTCGAAAGCGAGGCGACCTTCCGTTCGTCGACGTCGATACCGACCACTTCGTGTCCGATCGAGGCCATCGCCGCCGCGTGAACGGCTCCCAGGTACCCACAACCAATTACAGAAAGACGCACGGGTCTCCTCCAGCTTTGTCCAGAGACGGCGCGCGAGTGGCGCACCGTCGACCCGCGCAGGGGCGCGGGGAGTTCACGCGGCCGTCTCGCCCGGCGCCAGGGCGGCGCGGGCGGTCTTGCCGAGGATCACGAAGTCGCCGACGAGCGTCCAGTTCTCGACATACGACAGGTCCAGGCGCACGGACTCTTCCCACGAGAGGGAGGAGCGTCCGCTGACCTGCCAGAGCCCGGTGATGCCGGGCTTGGCAAGGAATCGACGGTGCACGTGGTCAGCGTAGAGGGCGACTTCGGAAGGCAACGGGGGACGGGGGCCGACGAGCGACATCGAACCGCCGATGACGTTGAACAACTGCGGGAGCTCGTCGAGGCTGAACTTGCGCATGATTCGCCCGATGGGGGTGACACGCGGGTCGTTCTTCATCTTGAACAGCACCTCGTTGCCGGCGTCACGCTCCTGTTTCGCCAACTGCTCGAGGAGATCCTCGGCGTTGACCACCATCGAGCGGAACTTGATCATGGTGAATTCGCGCCCGCGGAATCCCACGCGCTTCTGTCGGAAGAACACCGGGCCTTCGCTGGAGAGCCGCACGGCCATCGCGAGGAAGGCCAGCAGAGGGCTGAGGACGATCACACCGGCGATGCTGGCGACGAGGTCCACCGTGCGCTTCAGGAAGATCTGTCCCCGCGAGAACCGGGGGGTCTCGACGTGGATGAGGGGAAGGCCCGCGACCGGACGCGTGTGCAGTCGTGGGCCGGCGATGTCGATGATGCTCGGCGCGAGCACGAGGTGCTGGCGGCCGGCTTCGAGACTCCAGGAGATCTGCTTGACCTTGTCTGCCGGGAGTTCGTCCGCGCTGGTGACGGCGACCGTGTCGGCGCCGGTGACCTGGAGAGCGCGGATGACGTCGCCGACATGTCCCATCACGGGGATGTCGGTGCCCGGGATCGTGTCGGCGACCTTTCCGCTGGGCACGCACGCCCCGACCACTCGGTAGCCGGCGTTGGGGCTGCGGGCGAATTCGTGCGCCAACTGCGTCACAGAGGTGAGCGAGCCCACCAGCAGCACGTTCGCCGAGTACTTCCCGCGGGAGCGTTGCACGACCAGCCACTGGCGCCAGAGCCAGCGCGTCACGATCAGGACCAAGACACCGACGGGCAGACTGATCAGGAGATACCCGCGCGCCACGTCGATCTGCGTCAGGAACGCGATGATGGCGATGGTCCCGAACAGCCGGAAGCTGGAGTCGACGACCCGGATGTACTCCTGCGAGCCGGTGCCCAGGACCCGGTCGCTGCGCGAGTCGATGAAGGAGAGCGCCCACATCCAGGCGACGATCAGAAGGGCGGAGAAGACCCAGTACGACAGGTCGGTGATGCGGCTGTCACGGCTGGCCGCGACAGCGGCGTTCCCCGTGCCGAACCACGCCAGCTGGGTGCCGTAGACGACCCACACCAGGGACGCGAAGTCGGTCAGGATGAGATTACGGCGATACCGCTGGCGCCAGCGGTCGTGCGTCGGGGGCGCGGCCGGGGAAGCGATGTCCGCGGGGGACTGGGAGCGTGTTCTCGTCGTCGGCGAATCGTCGATGCCGGCGACGGCGCTCTGCGACGTCGATGTCGCGTCGACCTGGAGGTCAGACGTCACAGTGCGTAGGCCCCTTTCCCCGAGCGTTCGGATCGTGGTTTCTCCTGCTGAACGATAACAGCCTGAACTCACCCCGTGAATCACCCCTGGATGAACGATTTGTTTCCTGGAGGTTGGCTGGAGTCACCCTGATTTTCCGGGGATCGGACGGTTGTCCACCGAACGGGGGACGCGTTTGCGTGGTGCGACCTTCGGGCTGCGCATCGCGCCGAAGCGCAGATATGCCGCTCCTGTCAAGCAGGGAGTGGGGATGCCGTCCTTGGTGTAAGGCGCCGGTTCGCCTATGCTCGGGGCTCGAATCGCGTGGCATCCGGATGCCGACGCCCCCGACGCCGGAGGAATCACCGATGACACGCGCTGACCGGCGGACTCTGCTCCGGGATCGCTTCGGCGTCGGCGCCCTCGTCGCGATCCTTGCCGTCGTGCTCTTGACCGGCGCGTCCATCGTCGTCTCGGGTGCGCTCGGGTTCTGGCCTGTCGGGGTCGCGGCTCCCGACGGCGTCCTGCCGATCCCGTCTTCGTCATCGACATCCGTGCCGACTTCGACGGCCCCTCCCTCTTCCGCGCCTGCCGCGACGCCGACACCACCGCCCGCCCCGCTCTCGCCGGCGGCGCAGCCGTGCGACGGCGAGACGCTGCTGTCGATCTGGGCGCATCCCGACGACGACATCATCTTCGGCAATCCCACGATCTCCGGTGCGATCGCCGCGGGGCACTGCGTGCGGACCGTGTTCCTCACCGCGGGCGACGCCGGGAAGGGCATCGGATACACCCATTCCCGGGAGCTCGGCATCCTTCGCGCGTACAACCACATGCGCGGCGTCGACGGGCTCTGGGACTCCACCGTCCTCACGCTGGACTCGGGGCTCCGGGTGGACCGACTGACCCCCCAGGGTGACGGGCGGATCTCGGTGATGTTCGTGCGGCTCCCGGACGGCAACATCACCGGTGGCGGGTTCGGCTCCACGGGGTACACGACTCTCAGCGCTCTGCTGGACGGAGGGATCGGCAGTCTCGCGCCGATCGACGGCGGGCCGGCCGTCGACCTCGGCCGGCTCTCCACCGGCCTGAGCGAGCTGGCGACCGCGCTGCAGCCCTCGCAGATCCTCACGCACGTCCCTCGCGGCAGCGCGTACGCCCCCGGCGATCACCCCGACCACTCGGCGGTCGGGACGCTGGTCCGCGACTCGATCGGTCGGGACGCGACGGTGGCCCCCGGCATCCGGTACTTCATCGGATATCCGTCGAGGGACCTGCCGCAGACGCTCGACGGGGCCGTCCTGGATGCCAAGGTCGAGACCTACCGCATCTATACGCAACAGGACGAGGTCGTGCGGTGCGCCGACCGCGACTCTTGTCTGCGCACGCCCAAGTTCGGGGACTGGCTGCGCAGGTCGTATCCGCTGAGCGAGGCCGAGCTCCGCCTGTCCTGACCCCTCCGCCGCGCGAGGATGCCACGGCGACCGGATCGCGCGCCCGTCGCGCGACGGCGACCTCGGCGTGCGGTGCGTCGCTCCCTCAGTGGGCGAAGGTGCCGTGGACGATCGCGCGCCCGAGCGTCGAGAAGGCCAGGCCGAACGAGACGGCGGCGGGGCTGGCGCCCGCATCCACCCCGAGGCTCTCGCTCCCGACGGCGTGCACGACGAAGAAATATCTGTGGGGCTGGTCGCCCTCGGGCGGTGCCGCTCCCATGAAGCCGGCCTCGCCGCCGTCGTTTCGGATGTGGAACGCGCCGGCAGGGAGGTGTCCCGAGGCGAATCCGGCCGGGATCTCCCGCAGATCACCGGGCAGGTCCACGAGGACCCAGTGCCAGAAGCCGCTGGGCGTGGGCGCATCGGGATCGAAGCACGTGATGGTGAACGAGGCCGTGCCCTCGGGGACGTTCGACCACCGGAGATGCGGCGACGTGTTGCCGCGCGCGGCGACCTGGTCGTCCTTCAGAGGCGCCCCGTCGGTGACGTCGTCGCTCACGACGTCGAAGGCGGCGACCGCGGGCAGAAGGGGGTACGGATCGGGGGTCTGGGGGCGGCGCAGATCAACCATGGCAGCACGATAGGACGCCCGGGCGAGGAGGGCAGCGGGCTTGCGTGGACCGGAGGCGAGCGTTAATCGCGGCGCGGCGCGTCCTCGTGCCGCAACGCCAGCAGGGTGCGGGCCACTTCGACGCTCCCCTCTGGGGTAGGCAGTCCGTAGTCGGTCTCGAGAACTCCCCGTAACTCGTCGGCGAGCTGGTCGACGGGAGGATCTTCGGCGATCGCGTCGATCAGTGGAACGAGCAGGTCGTCGTACTCGTCTTCGGGCCAGCCGTCTCCGATCGACCGCACGCCGATCGGGTCCCACTCCCACAGGACGGCGCGCACGCGCAGGGCGAAGGGAGACAGCGACCGCGGCGGCGAAGACGTCTGCATGGCCCCGAGTGTTTCGGCCGAGCCTAGGTGCCGGCTGAGCGCGCGCGATGAGGACGATGGGCGCGGCGGTGTCGTTCGCCCCGCCGGTCGGCCCCCTTTCCCCCGCCGCGCGGTGGGCATGACGCGTGGACTGTCCGGGTATTCGGTGCGGACGCGATAGCGTCGGAAGGTCACGCCGAGCGCCGACGACCCGAAACCGTCGCCCGCTCGGCCCGGGGGGATACGAGACGGAGCCACGGTGCAGGACGACGACCTTGCTGGGGTGGAAGGCGAGCGGGAGAAATCCGCGCGCGACGCCCGCCGCGTCCGTGTGACGCGGCGGGGACTGATCATCGGCGGATTGGCGCTCGCCGGGCTCGGCGGAGGCGCCCTTCTCGTGCGACAGTTGCGTCGCAGCGGCGGTCCGGTGGGCGCGTGGACGCCGCTTCAGCCGATCGCTCCGCCGGCGGCGCCGACGGAACTGTCTCCGGCGTTCGAAGCCCCGGGGATCGATACGGCGATGACGATCTGGGCGCACGCCGATGATGACATCATCTTCGCCAATCCCGGTCTCGCCGACTCGATCGCGGCGGGCGCCACCGTGCGTGCCGTCTACGTCACGGCGGGCGATGCGGGCAAGGGCCTGGAGTACGCGCAAGAGCGGGAAGCGGGGATCCGTGCGGCGTACGACCTCATGCGAGGAGCGACGGGGGAGTGGGACGAGCGCGAGCTCACCCTCCTCAGCGGAGCACGCGTGACGCGTTTCGTGCCGGCCGACGAGCCGCGCCTGTCCATCACGGTCCTGCGTCTGCCCGACGGTGGTCTCGACGCGAAGGGCTTCACCGCCACCGGCCACGCTGGGCTGACGCAGCTCATCAACGGCGACGCGACCGAGCTCGTGCCGATCGACGGTGGTCCGGCGTACAGTCTCCCCCGATTGACGGCGACGCTCGCCGAACTCATGGCCGCCGCCCGCCCGCGGCGAGTGAGCACGAACGTGCCGCACGAGAGCGCCTTCGCGCAGGGCGACCACCCCGACCACTCGTGCGTCGGCTCGCTCGTGCGCGCCTCCACCCCGGCGGTGGGTCTCGAGGCCGAGGCGATGTCGTACTACCTCGGCTATCCGTCGCAGGACCAGCCCGTCAATGTCGCGGGGGACGTGCTGGATGCCAAGGTCGAGGTGTACCGCACCTACGCGGCCGACGACCCCGTCGTGCGATGCGCGGATGCCTCCGCGTGCCTGGCGCAGCCCGGGTTCGGGGAGTGGTTGCGTCGGACGTACCCGAAGTCCGAAGCGGAGTTGCGCCTGTCCTGAGGCAGACTCAGCGCTCGGGTTCGCGCCGCGGAAACGTCACCGCGAGGCGGAACCCTCCGTCGGGTTCGCCGGTGGCGTCGAGGCGTCCGCCCAGCAGCTCGGCGCGCTCGCGCAGTCCTCTCAGCCCCGCGCCGCCCGACGGCAGGCGGAGTGCGTCGGTGACCGGGGCGTCGTTGTGCGCGACCACGTCCACGGTCGTCGTCGTCGTCCGCACGCTCACTCGGACGCGCGCCCCCGGGGAGTGCTTCCGCGCGTTCGTCAGTCCCTCTTGGACGGTCCGGTAGACCGCCCGCTGCAGCGGAGGCGCGAGCTCGCCGCGGACATCGGTGACCAGATCCGCCGGGAGGTCGCTGTCCGAGAGCAGACGCGGCAGATCGTCGAGGGTGGGTTGCGGCTTGTCGCCCGGGGTGGGCGCGCCCTCGGCCCGCAGGACGCCCACCATCTGACGCAGTTCGTCGAGCGTGCGCACGGACAGCGAGCGGATGATCCCGGCCCCGCGCCGTGCGGCGGGATCGGCCGAAGAGACCTGGAGCGCGCCCGCCTGGACGGCGATGAGACTCACCTGGTGGGAGACGACGTCGTGCATCTCGCGGGACAGGCGCGCGCGTTCGCGGCGGAGCACGTCCTGTTCGTCGCGTCGGCGCTCGCCCTCCCGGGCAGCCGAGAGCTCGCCCACCCGCTCGCTGAGCTCGCTACGCGTGCGTACGAGCGCGCCGAGGGCGATCGGAGTGGCCGCGTACAGCAGGGCGTACAGGAGCGAGGGGGCGAGGTAGTCCAGTTCCGGCAACTGCCAGTCAGGGAGAAGGAAGCACACGAAGGTCACCGCGCCCGCGACGATCACGGGGGGAAGGCGTCGCTCGCGCACGGCCACGGAGTGCAGGGCGATCGGTGCGGCGATCGTCATGGCATCCACGACGAGGCCGGGCAGCACCAGCGCGAACGCGACCCACGGCAGACGTCGGCGCACGAGCAGGCCCGCGACGGCGATCGCGGCGAGCGTCGACTCGAACGGCGTCCAGGCGGGCAGCAGGACGATGACGTCGATCACGGCGGCAGCTGCCAAGGCCAGGTCGGTGACGACCGCGAACCAGCGGGTGCGGGTGAAGACTCGCAGGCGGTCGCGTGCGTTGGTGGTCACCGCCGGTCGCCGCCTCGCCGGGCGCGCTCCGCGATCAGAGCCGCCTCCAGTCGCGACGACACCGAGAGTTTGGCGAGGATCGCGCTGACGTGATCCTTCACGGTGGCTCCGCTCAGATGCAGGCGTCGTCCGATCTCGGCGTTCGACTCGCCGGTGGGGAGGTGCTCCAGCACGTCGCGCTCTCGGTCGGTCAAGAGCGCCACCCGCTCTACGGCATCCGGATCGGGCGCTCCGACATACCCCTCCACGAGGGTGCGGGACACTTGCGGCGACAAGACGACCCCACCGGCGGCGAGCGAGCGGACCATCGCGGCCAGATGCTCCGGCGGGGTGTCCTTCACCAGGAACCCTGACGCGCCGTCCTGGAGCGCACGAGCGATGTGCTCGTCGGTGTCGAACGTGGTGAGGATGCCGATGACGGGGCGGTCGGGATCGTCGCGGAGCTCGGCCAGCACGTCCAGTCCGCTGCGTCCCGGCATCCGGATGTCCAGGAGGACGACGTCCGGCCGCTCGCGACGGATGGCCTCCACGGCCGCGTCACCGTCGACGGCGGCGACCACCTCGATGTCGTCCGCGGCGCCCAGGATGAGCTCGAACCCCGAGCGCACGAGTGCTTCGTCGTCGACGACCAGGACGCGGATCACGATTGTCACCCTACGTCGGGCGGCGATGCGCCGCCTGTAGGGAAGCGCGAAGGGGGCACCGACTCGCCGGTGCCCCCTTCGCTGCGTCGGTGTCAGTCCTCGGCGACGGTGACCGTGACCTCGATGTTCCCGCGCGTGGCGTTGGAGTAGGGGCACACCTGGTGCGCCTCGTCGGCGAGCTGCTGGGCCAGGTCGTGCTCCACGCCGGGCAGCACCACCTCGAGTAGAACGGCGAGCTGGTAGCCGCCCTGGCCGTTGGGGCCGATCTGCACGCGACCGCCGACCGAGGAGTCCTCGAGCTTCACCTTGTGGCCGCGGGCGACGGCGTGCAGCGCGCTGTGGAAGCACGCGGCGTAGCCGGCGGCGAACAGCTGCTCGGGGTTGGTTCCGTTGCCGGATCCGCCCATCTCCTTCGGGACGGCGACGTCGAGGTCGATCTGGGAGCCGGCGACGACGTGGCCGTTGCGGCCTTCGCCGGTGGAGAGGGCTTCTGCGGTGTAGAGGACGTCCATGGGGTGGTTCCTTTCTGGTGGGCGGGGTGGCTGTCGACGCGGGGTCAGACGCTCGGTCGAGGGGCGCTGATCGCGTCCAGCGCTGTCCGCGGGTGGTCGCGCAGATCGCGCATCGCCACGGTCAGTTGCTGGAGCGCCTGGATCAGCTCGTGAGCGCTGTCGGCGTCGGCGATCCCCGATCCGACGGCGATGCAGCGCGGGACTTGGGCGAGCTCGTCGCGCATCTCCCGACCGCGAGGTGTGAGCGAGACCGTCACGACGCGTTCGTCGTCGGCGCGGCGCTCACGCGTGACGTACCCCGCGTTCTCCATGCGCGCGAGCATCGGGGAGAGCGTGCCGGAGTCCAGTTGCAGGGCCTCGCCGAGTCCGCTGACCGTCTGGTCGCCGTCGCTCCACAGCGTCACCAGCGCGAGGTACTGAGGGTAGGTGAGGTCCCACGGGTCGAGCAGGACGCGATACGCCTGCGTGGTCGTGCGGCTGGCGGCGTAGAGGGCGAAGCACACGAGCGAGTCGACGGCGGGCATGACGTAATGGTTGCACGCAATTCAATTGTGCACAACTCAAGACCAGCCGTCACCGGTCCGACCTCGGGACACGGAACGCACCCGGAGCCATCGACTTTGACGGAATCCGAGCCGGTCAGCCCGCGGAGCGCACGACGCCGCCGTCGGAGACGGCTACCGACACCTCTGCTCCGTCGGCGAACTCGACCTTCCAGGCGGGGGCATCGGTGTCGCGATCCACCCCGGCATCGGTCACCCCTCCGCTCGCACTCCGGGCCGCGGCCGCGATGCGGATGCCGTCCGCGAGCGTCGTTCCCGCCGCGTCCAGCGCGGCACGATCCTCGCCCTCCAGGGATCCGTCGTCCCGTCGCTCCGTCACCGTCGGGCCGGCCAGATCCACATCGACCTCGATGTCGCGATCGCCCACGGCCACGTGCACCTGCGCCGTCCCGGAGTCGATCTCGAGCTCGAACGCCCGGCCGCCGGCATCCGACTCCGCCTGCACGACCGCGGCGATCGCCGCCTGGTAGACGACCTGGTCTGGAGTCCCCGCCCCCGGGGATGCCGGGGCACAGGCGGTCACCGCGACCGCGAGGCCGAGGGTCGCGAGGGCGATGGCGGGAACGCGGAGGGATGCCATGGCGCGAGGGTATCGACCTCGTGCGAACCGATCCGGGTCGTTGCGTCGGAACTGCGGATGTGCCATTCCTCTCGCCGCGAAGTAGCAATTCGAGCCGAGCCCGTCAACCGCGGGCTCGCGTGCAGGTGCCCGGCGAAACATGAGCTCCATGAGCGAGATCACCGCACACCACGGACTGCTGACCGACATCGACCTCCACGTCGACGACACCGGCGGGGCCGGACGCCCCGTCGTCCTGATCCACGGATGGCCCCTCTCGGGCGAGTCTTGGGCCCACCAGGTGCCGGTGCTCGAAGCCGACGGCTATCGCGTCGTGACGTACGACCGCCGCGGCTTCGGGCGCAGCGACAAGCCGCGCACCGGCTACGACTACGACACCTTCGCCGACGATCTCGACGCCGTGCTCGAGACCCTCGACCTGCGCGATGCGACCCTCGTGGGCTTCTCCATGGGCGGCGGGGAAGTGGCCCGCTACCTCACGCGCCACGGCTCCAACCGCGTGCGCAGCGTCGTCTTCGCCTCCGCCGTTCCGCCCTACCTCGCCCACACGGACGATAACCCGGAAGGGCCGCTCGACAAGGGCACCGCGGACGGGATGGAGAAGGGGCTGAAAGACGACGAGAAGACCTTTTACCACCAGTTCACGACCGACTTCTTCTCGGTCGACGGTGCTCTCGCCGTGTCTTCCGCGGAGCAGGCCGAGGCCGAGCGCCTGGCGAATCAGGCCGACCACCACGCCGCGCTGAAGTCGATGGAGGCCTTCGCGACCACCGATTTCCGCGACGACCTGCAGAACGTCACTGTTCCTGCCTTGATCATCCACGGCGACAGCGACGCGACCGTTCCCTTTGCGGGGTCGGGCAAGCGCACGCACGAGGCGATCCCGGGAAGCGAGCTGCACGTCGTCGCGGGTGCTCCGCACGGCGTCAACGTCAGCCACGCCGACGAGTTCAACCGCGTACTTCGGGAGTTCCTGAAGCGCTGACGCCCCTCGACCACGTCCTCGACCTCGCCCGCGACTCCGCGGAGGACGTGCCCACCGACCCCGGCACCTTCTCGGTGCCGGGGTCGGTGTCGTCTTGGCGGGTGAACGCCGGATGCCGAGCGGGTGGGGGACGATGCGAGCCCGGGACGGTCGCGCCGCGAAACGCGGTGTGAGGGTGTCCGGCGACCATACGGTGCTGCTCATGTCCGACCCGGTCGCCCGTCATCGCCCCCGCACGCCCCCGCGTCGCCGGCACCGCGCGTGGCGCGAGGGTGGCCCCAGCGTCGCCCGTTGGGATGCCGAGATGCTCGGCTGGGCCGTGCTGTCCCTCGGCCTGGGGGTGCTGGCCGCGCGGGCCGGCGCGGTGCTCCTGCCGGGCGCGATCGCCGAGGTCGTGACCCAGGCGGTGCTGTGGGCCGCATTCGCCGTGCCGGTCGTGTGGGCTTTCCGTCGGTCGCGGCCCCGCGGCCTCACACGGTTCCGTGCGGTCGACGTGCTCATCGGCGCGGTCTGGGGCGTCGGCCTGCGGCTGGCGCAGGGCGCGCTCGACGCGGCCGCCGGGGCGCCGGCGTGGCCGTCCGCCGGCACGGGAGGGGTGACGTCGCGACTCGTCGCCGAGTCCGTCGCGGCCACGACGGTCGGCCCCGCCCTCGAGGAACTCTTCTTCCGCGGTGTGGTGCTGGTCTGCACATACACCGCCGTGCGCCGGCTCAGCGGCCACGTGGCGGCCGTGGTCGCCTCCCTCGTGCTGTCGTCGATCCTGTTCGTGGTCGCCCACGCGCTCGTGGCCCCGCTGGGCCCGACGGATGCCGCCGCGCTCGCACTGGTGGGTGCGATCTGCGGGGTGTGCGTCCTGGTCACCGGCCGACTCTGGCCGGCGATCCTCGTGCACGTCGTCTACAACGGCACAGGGATCGCCGTCGTGGTCGTCGGGTCGCTGTACGGGTGAGGGTGGCCGAACGTTTGGCCATGGCATCCGGATGCCGTAGGATTACTCTTTGGTGCCCGCCTCACTGCGAGCAGGTGCCACGAACGTGAGCCCTCCACCGGCCCTGTTGCCCGGTCATCGACCGGAGAACGGACCACCGGAGCGGGATTCACGAACTCCTCCGTTCGAACAAGAAAGCAGCACTACTGTGACGCGCACTTTCACCCCCAAGGCCGCAGAGGTCACGCGCGAGTGGGTCGTTATCGACGCCACCGACGTCGTCCTCGGCCGCCTGGCCTCGCACGCGGCGGTCCTCCTCCGCGGCAAGCACAAGGCGACCTTCGCCAACCACATCGATTCGGGTGACTTCGTCATCGTGATCAACGCCGAGAAGGTGGCGCTCACGGGTCAGAAGCTCCAGAAGAAGATGGCCTACCGCCACTCGGGCTACCCGGGCGGCCTGAAGTCGGTCAACTACGAGGAGCTCCTCGAGAAGAACCCCGTCCGCGCGGTCGAGAAGGCCATCCGCGGCATGCTGCCCAAGAACAGCCTCGGCGCGGCGCAGCTCAAGAAGCTCAAGGTCTACCGCGGCGCCGAGCACCCCCACGGTGCCCAGCAGCCCACCGCGTACACCTTCGACCAGGTCGCCCAGTAAGCGCCGCCGGATAAGGACGAAACAGTGTCGAACATCGACTCCACCACCTTCAGCACCGAGACGCCGGCCGAGCAGTCCGTCGTCGCGGCCGAGCGGCCCGTTCTGTCGGTCCCCGGCGCAGCCGTCGGCCGTCGCAAGCAGGCCATCGCCCGCGTGCGTCTGGTTCCCGGCTCGGGCACGATCACGGTCAACGGCCGCACGATCGAGGACTACTTCCCGAACAAGCTCCACCAGCAGCTCATCAACGACCCGTTCACGGTGCTCGAGCTCGCCGGCGCGTACGACGTGATCGCCCGTATCTCCGGCGGTGGCCCCTCGGGTCAGGCCGGTGCGCTGCGCCTCGGCATCGCCCGTGCGCTCAACGAGATCGACGTCGAGAACAACCGCCCGGGTCTGAAGAAGGCCGGCTTCCTCTCTCGCGACGCTCGCGTCAAGGAGCGCAAGAAGGCCGGTCTCAAGAAGGCCCGCAAGGCGCCTCAGTACTCCAAGCGCTGAGTTCGACGTTCCGGATGCCTCTTTTCGGCACGGACGGGGTGCGGGGGCTGGCCAACGGCCTCCTCACCGCCGAACTCGCGCTGCACCTGGCCCAGGCGACCGCGGTCGTCCTGGGCCAGGGTCGTTCCGCGGAGGCGCGCATCGCCGAAGGGCGTCGCCTCTCGGCTGTCGTCGCACGCGATCCGCGTGTCTCGGGGGAGTTCCTCTCGGCCGCGGTCTCCGCGGGTCTGGCTTCGTCGGGCGTCGACGTGTTCGACGCGGGCGTGATTCCCACCCCGGCAACGGCGTTCCTCATCGCTGACACCGATGCCGACTTCGGCGTCATGGTCTCGGCCTCGCACAACCCCGCCCCGGACAACGGGATCAAGATCTTCGCCCGGGGCGGCACGAAGCTCCCCGACATCGTCGAGGAACGCATCGAGCGCGCTCTCGAGGGGGAGCGCCTGCAGCCCACGGGTGCCGGCGTCGGCCGCATCCGACGCTTCGCCGACGCCGAAGACCGGTACGTCGTGCACCTTCTCGGTTCGCTCCCGCACCGGCTCGACGGCATCCATGTCGTTCTGGACTGCGCCCACGGCGCAGCGGCGGGCGTCTCGCCCGAGACCTTCCGCGATGCCGGAGCGACGGTGACCGTCATCGGTGCCGAGCCGGACGGGCTCAACATCAACGACGGCGTCGGGTCCACGCATCTCGACGTCCTCGCCGAGGCGGTCGTCCGTCTGGGCGCCGATGTGGGGATCGCGCACGACGGCGACGCCGACCGCTGCCTCGCTGTGGACGCGCAGGGCACCATCGTCGACGGCGACCAGATCATGGCGATCCTCGCCGTGGCGATGAAAGAGCGCGGCGCCCTCGCCCACGACACCCTCGTGGCGACGGTGATGAGCAACCTGGGCCTGCATCGTGCGATGGCCGAGCACGGCATCCAGGTGAAGCAGACCGGCGTCGGAGATCGATACGTGCTCGAGGCGATGAACGAGGGCGGCTACTCGCTGGGAGGCGAGCAGTCCGGACACGTCATCATGAGCGACTTCGCCACCACCGGCGACGGGCTGCTGACCGGGCTGCACATCGTCGCCGAGATGGCGCGGCAGAAGAAGACGATGGCAGAGCTGGCCGCGATCATGACGGTCTATCCGCAGGTGCTCGTCAACGTCCGCGGCGTCGATCGGGACGGGGTCGGGGACGCGGTCGTGCAGGAGGCGGTCGCTGCGGCCACGGCCGAGCTCGGCGATTCCGGCCGCGTGCTGCTGCGCGCCTCGGGCACCGAGCCGCTCGTGCGGGTGATGGTCGAGGCCGCGTCCGAGGACGTCGCGCGCGCCCACGCCGACCGCCTCGCCGGCGTCGTCCGCGAGCGTCTGTCTCTCTGACCCGCGCGCGAGTCGCCAGCTTTGTCGCCTGCCCACCGCCCGAGGCGACGAAAGGTGGCGAATCGCGCTCAGTAGGCGAGGGACTCGATGTACCGCAGAAGGACGCCTTCGCGCAGCGCCCAGGGCGAGACCTCGAGCTCGTCGACGTCCATCGCCTTCATCGCGCGCTCCACGACGACCGCGGCAGCGACGATCTGGAACGTGCGGTCCGCGGTGATCCCGGGGAGCGCCTCGCGCGCGTCGGCGGGGATCCGTGCGAGCCGCGGGATCCAGTCCTTCAGCTCCTTGCGCGGGAGCACCATGCGGTCGATCCCCGACCATCCGGGCACGGGGTATCCGGCGAGCTTCGCGAGCGAGCGGATCGCCTTGGACGAACCGATGACGTGATCCGGCCGCGGGAGAGCGGCGAACCGCTCCGCGACGGGGGCGAGAACGGATGCCGCGTGCCGACGCAGCGCGTCGATCTCGTCCTCGCTCGGCGGGTCGTGGGGGAGGAACTGCACGGTCGAGCGGCCGGCGCCCAGCGGCACCGATTCGGCGAGCTCGGGCAGTTCGTCGGCGCCGCCGGCGATCTCGAGCGACCCGCCGCCGATGTCGAACAGCAGGATCTGCCCGGCCGACCACCCGAACCACCGGCGCACGGCGAGGTAGGTGTACCGTGCCTCGGTCTCACCGCCGAGCACCTGGAGAGGCTGGCCGAGCACCTCCTCGATCCGCGCGATCACGTCGTCGCCGTTCGCGGCCTCGCGCACGGCCGAGGTGGCGGTGGCGAGGAGTTCGTCGACACCCTCGGCGCGAGCCGTCTCGCAGGCCTGGGTCACGGCATCCACGAGCCCCCGCACGCCTTCGGCGGAGATCGAGCCGTCGGGCTCGAGGTAGCGCATGAGCCGCAGCACCGAGCGGTGCGAGGTCGTCGCGGTCGGCCGTCCCCCGGCGCGCGCGTTCGCGACCAGCAGGTGGACGGTGTTGGATCCGATGTCGAGTACCCCGAGTCGCACGCTCCGAGCGTAGTGCGAGCCCGCGGGTAGCATGGGCGGGTGTCCGCCGCCGAGACCGCCGCTCCCGCACCGTCGCTGAGCCCGTACCGCCAGATCGACCGCGCCGACTGGGCCCGGATGGCCGGCGGTATCGAGCAGCCGCTCACCGAGACCGAGGTCGTGCAGTTGCGCGGGATCGGGGATCGCCTCGACCTGCGCGAGGTGTCCGAGGTCTATCTGCCGCTGAGCCGGCTCCTCAGCCTCTATGCTCGGGCCACTCGTCGCCTCGGTGCCGACACCAGCGCGTTCCTGGGCGAGTCGGATGTGACGACCCCCTTCGTCATCGGGGTCGCCGGGTCGGTGGCGGTCGGGAAATCGACGATCGCGCGCCTGCTGCGCGAACTCATGAGTCGCTGGCCCGACACCCCGCGGGTGGAACTGGTGACCACCGACGGCTTCCTCTACCCCAACGCCGAACTCGAGCGCCGCGGGATCATGCACCGCAAGGGCTTCCCCGAGTCCTACGACCGGCGCGCGCTCGTGGAGTTCCTCAGCGAAGTGAAGTCGGGCGCCGAAGAGGTGCGCGCCCCGTTCTACTCGCACGTGCGGTACGACATCATGCCGGACGCCCACGTCACCGTGCACCGACCCGACGTCGTCATCGTCGAGGGGCTCAACGTCCTCCAGCCGCCGCCCACGCCGAACGACGTCGCGGTCAGCGACCTGTTCGACTTCTCGATCTACGTCGACGCCGACGCATCGCACATCGAACGCTGGTACGTGGATCGCTTCCTCGCCCTGCGCGACAACGCCTTCACCAACCCCACGTCGTTCTTCCGCGTGTTCGCCGACATCAGCGACGAGGAGGCCGTCGCGCGCGCGCTGGGGTTCTGGCGCGACATCAACCTCCCCAACCTCGAAGAGAACGTGCTGCCCACGCGCCACCGGGCCAAGCTCGTCCTGCAGAAGGGCGCCGACCACACGGTCGAATCGGTGCTGCTGCGCAAGCTCTGAGGCGCGCCCGCGGCATCGGCATCCCCTCAGCCCCGGCCCCGTAGACTCGGAGGCTATGTGCGGAATCATCGGATACGTGGGTCCTCGGCAGAGCCAGGACATCCTGCTGGCGGGGCTGTCGCGGCTGGAGTACCGGGGCTACGACTCCGCGGGCATCGCCGTGATCGACGCCGACGGGGGTCTCGGAATGCGCAAGCGCGCCGGCAAGCTCGCCGTGCTCCGTGACGATCTCGTCGCCACGCCCCTGGCCGACGGCACGACCGGCATCGGGCACACGCGCTGGGCGACGCACGGCGGTCCGACCGACGCCAACGCGCACCCGCACCTGGCCGACGACGACAAGCTCGCCGTCATCCACAACGGCATCATCGAGAATTTCGCCGAGCTCAAGAGCGAGCTCGTGGGCGAGGGCGTGGCCTTCCGCAGCGAGACCGACACCGAGGTCGCCGCGGCGATGATCGGCCGCGAGTACGCCCGCACGGGAGACCTGGTCGCCGCATTCCGCGCCGTGGTGTCGCGCCTCGAGGGCGCGTACACGCTGCTCGCGATGCACGAGGACCACCCGGGCCTCGTCGTGGGTGCCCGTCGCAACTCGCCGCTGGTGATCGGTCTGGGCGAGGGCGAGAACTTCCTCGGCTCCGACGTCGCCGCGTTCGTCGAGCACACTCGCAATGCCCTCGCGATCGGGCAGGACGAGATCGTGGCGATCACGCCCGAGGGCGTCGAGGTCACCGACTTCTCCGGTGCTCCGGTCGACGTCGAGCCCTTCGAGGTCACGTGGGACGCTTCGGCGGCTGAGAAGGGCGGTTGGTCGTCCTTCATGGCCAAGGAGATCTCCGAAGAGCCCGAGGCCGTCGCCAACACCATCCGCGGCCGGGTCCACGAGGGCCGCGTCGAGATCCCCGAGCTCGACGGAATGGACGAGTTCCTCGCCGACATCGATCGCATCCTCGTCATCGCGTGCGGCACGGCGGCGTACGCGGGCATGGTCGGCAAGTACGCGCTCGAGACGTGGACGCGCGTCCCCGTCGATGTCGAGCTCGCGCACGAGTTCCGCTACCGCGACCCGGTGCTCTCCCCGCGCACGCTCGTCGTCTCGATCAGCCAGTCGGGCGAGACGATGGACACCCTCATGGCGGTGAAGTACGCCCGCTCGCGCGGCGCGAAGACGCTGTCGATCTGCAACACGCAGGGCGCGACGATCCCGCGCGAGTCGGATGCCATCGTCTACACGCACGCCGGCCCCGAGGTGGCCGTGGCCTCGACGAAGGCCTTCGTCGCTCAGATCACCGCGCTGTATCTGCTGGCCCTCCACGTCGGCCGCGTCCGCGGAACGATCGACCCCGTGGTCGCGGTCGAGGCCGTCACGGAACTCGAGTCAGTGCCGGGCAAGATCGCCCGCGTGCTCGAGACCGAGCAGGCGCGGATCGGTCAGCTCGCGCACTGGATGGCCGACACCCGATCGGTGCTGTTCCTCGGCCGGAACGTCGGGTACCCGATCGCCCTCGAGGGGGCGCTCAAGCTCAAGGAGCTCGCGTACATCCACGCCGAGGGCTTCGCCGCGGGTGAACTCAAGCACGGTCCCATCGCCTTGATCGAGCCCGGTCAGCCCGTGTTCGTCGTCGTACCGTCGCCGCGCGGTTCGGGAGAGATGCACAAGAAGGTCGTCTCCAACATCGAGGAGATCCGCGCCCGCGGGGCCCGCGTCATCGCGATCGCCGAAGAGGGCGACGTCGCCGTGCTCCCCGCCGCCGACGAGGTGCTGCGCATTCCGCTCGCGGCGCCGCTGTTCGAGCCGCTCCTCGCGGTCGTCCCGCTGCACATCTTCGCGATGGGTCTCGCCGAGGCGAAGGGCCTGGACGTCGACCAGCCCCGCAACCTCGCGAAGTCGGTGACGGTCGAGTAAGACCACACTCTTCGGGGCCGGATGCCACTGGCATCCGGCCCCTTTTCGCGCTCTGCCCTGCACAACTCCTGCGCGGACGGCCCGGATCGTCGCCGCGTGCCGCCCGGGCGCTGATCCCGCAGGAGTTGCGCGGTGCGGCTGGCCGGCGGCATCCCGTCTGCTCTGCGGGGTTGCGCCTGCACAACTCCTGCAGCTTCCCCCGGCAACGCGACGGCGGGGGGTCGCCAGGCGATCACGCAGGAGTTGTGCCCGCTGAAGGCGCGGCCCAATCGGCCCGCGCAATTCCGGCACGGTGCGACTGCGGGCGTCGGGCCACGTCGGCGGGATGCGCCGGCGTCGTGCGGGGTGGGGTGGCGCGACGTTCGGCGCCGTCCTCACGGCAGAATGGACAGGATGCCACGAGGGGAGGGCGCATGATCGTCGGAATCGGCGTAGACCTGGTCGACGTGCCGCGTTTCGAGCAGCAGCTCGCGCGGACGCCGCGCCTGCTCGCCCGGCTCTTCGCTCCCGCCGAGCGTCTGCTCAAGCCCCGGTCGCTGGCCGCCCGCTACGCGGCCAAGGAAGCCCTGATCAAGGCGCTCGGCGGCTCGGACGGTGTGTACTGGACCGACATCGAGGTGACGCCCGAACCCTCGGGACGCCCGACGTTCACGCTGAGCGGCGAGACCGCCACCACGGTGGCCGCACGCGGAATCACGGCGCTGCACCTGTCGATGTCGCACGACGCGGCTCTGGCGACGGCCTACGTCATCGCCGAGGCCCGCACCGTCGATACGGAACCCGCCCGAGAGGACCGCGCATGAGGATGGCATCCGGAGTTCTCCGCGAGGCGCTGATCGACGTCGATGCGATCGCCGAGAACGTGCGGCACCTGCGCCGACTCACGGGCGTCGAGGTCATCGCGGTCGTGAAGGCCGAGGGGTACGGGCACGGGGCGCACCGCGCGGCCCTCGCTGCCTTGCGCGGGGGCGCGACCCGCATCGGCGTCTCGGACATCGATGAGGCGCTGGCGCTCCGGCGGCGCGGCATCCGTGCCCCGATCTTCGCGTGGCTGCACGCCCCGGGCGCCTCGTTCGTCGAGGCCGTGCGCGACGACATCGAGCTGGGGATCTCCGACATCGATCAACTGCTGCGCGCCGGCGAGGCGGCGCAGGGCGATCGCCCCGCGGCGGTGCATCTGAAGATCGAGACGGGCCTGTCGCGCAACGGGATCGCTCCGGACGCCTGGAGCACGGTGTTCGCGGAGGCCGCACGGCTCGAGCGCATCGGACGCCTGCGCGTGGTGGGCCTCTTCTCGCATCTGTCGAACACGAGCGACGACGACGACCGCGCGGCCCTCGCCCGATTCGAGGAGGGCGTGCTGCTCGCCGCGGCTGCCGGGCTGAACCCCCCGCTGCGGCACATCGCGGCGACCCACGCTGCGATCGCCCTGCCCGAAGCGCGTCTCGACTGCGTGCGCATCGGCATCGGTATCTACGGTGTCTCGCCGTTCGAGGACCGCACGCCCGCCGACCTCGGGTTGCGCCCGGCGATGACGCTGCGCGGCGCCGTGGCTGCGGTTCGTCGCGTGCCGGCGGGAACCGGCGTCTCGTACGGCTACGCGTACCGCACCGAGCGCGATACGACACTCGCCCTGGTTCCCCTCGGCTACGCCGACGGGGTGCCGCGACACGCGTCCGGTCGCGGTCCGGTGTCGATCGACGGCCGCCGATTCACCGTCGCCGGGCGCATCGCCATGGACCAGTTCGTCGTCGACGTCGGTGATCACCCCGTCGCGGTCGGCGACGAGGTCGTGCTGTTCGGTGATCCGACCCTGGGGGTGCCGTCGGCGCGCGAGTGGGCGGATGCCGCCGACACGATCGACTACGAGATCGTCACGCGGATCGGCGCGCGCGTGCCCCGACGGGAGGTCCACGCATGAGCGTCCCCGACGAGATGCTCGGGACGCGCGAGATCGCCGACCCGGCCGACATGGAAGCCCTCGGGCGTGCACTCGGGCGTGCCCTCGAGCCGGGTGACGTGGTCGTGCTCACCGGTCCGCTCGGCGCCGGCAAGACGACCCTGACCCGCGGGATCGGCGAGGGGCTCGGCATCCGGGGTCCGGTCCAGAGCCCGACGTTCGTGATCGCGCGGACGCATCCGTCGCTCGTCGGCGGCGCGCCCCTGGTGCACGTGGATGCCTATCGGCTCGGCGCCGCCGTGGAGCTCGACGACCTCGACATCGACGTGGCGCATTCGGTCGTCATCGTGGAGTGGGGGCGCGGCGTCGCCGAGTACCTCGCCGACGGGTGGTGGGACATCGAGATCGAGCGGGAGTCCGGTGGACGCGGCGTCGACAACGCGTGCGGCGAGATCGCCCCGCACACCCTCGACCTCGACGCCGATGCGCCGCGGACCGTGACGATCTCGCGCCGATCCTGACCGTGATTCACGTGGGCTGCCGGTCCCGCTCCGGCGCCGCGCGCCGACCGGGCTGTGCCGCCCACACCTCCCGCAGGGCCCGCAGGGTCTCGTACGCCTGCTCGACGTGGGCGAAGTGCCCGCTGTCCGCGAGGACGCGTTCGCGGTAGTCCGTGATCCGGCGGCGGGCCTCGCGCGAGTCGTGACGTCCCGCGAACACGTCGTGGCGACCGCGCACGGCCCGCACCGGCGCCGTGATCCGCCGCCACGCATCATCGTCGTGCGTGCGGGCGGCACGCGCGGCGGCGAGGAAGGCGGCCGGGCGGATCTCGTCGGCCAGCGCATCCGAGACGGAACGGTCGACGCGATCGGGGTGGCGGAACAGCGGGCGGGAGAGAACCCGCAGCAGTCCGGTTCGGCGCAGCCCCCGCAGCAACGGACGCGACAGCGGGCCGAGGCCGCGCAGGATCGCCATGGCCGCCACCATGCCGGCGAAGGCCGGGAGCCGCGCACCGCCCGCGAGTGGGCGGCGGGCGACCGCGCGCACCGCCGCGCCCGTGGGCGAGACCAGGCCCACGGCGACCGTCTGCGCCGGGAACCGGGCGGCGACGTCGAGGGCGACCACGGCGCCCAGGGAGTGCCCCACGATCCGCCACCGGGGGTATCCGAGGGCGCGAGCCGCCGCGGCCACGGCATCGGCGACATCCGGCGGCGACGGCACGGCGCCCCGTGACTCACCCCAGCCGGGAAGGTCGATCGCGATGACGTCGTCGACGGGGATGCCGAGTCGGTCGGCCGCGGTCAGCAGGGGCGTCCACGTCGTCCACGACCCGGCGGCACCGTGCAGCAGGACGGTGGCCACGGCCCCCTCGGTGCGCCGACCGGCGTGCACGACGACCGGTCCGACGGCCGTGGGCACCACCAGTCGGTGCAGTCCTCGTTCCATACCCCTCATTCGGAGCCGAGGCGTCTCTCGGATGCCTGCGCAACTCCGGCACTTCCGGGGGTCTGAGACCGCCGATCCTCGGGGCTGCCCCTTTTGCCGGAGTTGTGCGCCCCGCCGGGCGGTGGCCGGATGCGGGCGCGAGGCAGCCATCCGGCCAGCGGGCGACACCCCTGTCGGACGCCCCGGATACCCTGGAGCCGTGATCCTCGGCATCGACACCTCCCTCGGCACGGCAGTGGCGGCGATCGCGCGCGACGGCGAAGTGCTCGCCGACGAGCAGAGCGCGAACCCCCTCGGGCACGCCGAGGTGATCGGTGACCTCCTGCGTCGAGCCGCCACCGCCGCCCCGGCGCCCTCTCACGTCGCCATCGGCATGGGGCCCGGTCCCTTCACGGGGCTGCGCGTGGGGATTGCGACGGCTCGCGCCTACGCCTTGGGGCGTGGCATCCCCGTCGTCCCCGTGCCGAGCCATGACGGCGTCGCGCTGGGCGTGCTCCTCGCCGACGCGCTCACCGGTGCCGACACCCCGCGCTTCGCGGTCGTCACCGACGCCCGCCGCAGAGAGTTCGCCTACAGCGTCTACGACGGCCTCGACGACGACGGCCTGCCGGTGCGGATCGCGGATGCCGCCCTCAGCCCCCGCGACGACCTCGACGCGCGTCTGGCCGAGGCCGGTGCCGTCCGGTACGACGCGACGAGCGTCTCTGCCGCGATGATCGCGCTCGTCGCGGCACGCGCGCTCGACGCGGGTCGAACCCTCGCCGAGGCCGAGCCGCTGTATTTGCGCAGCCCAGACGTCGTGGCCGCCCACGCCCCGAAGCGGGTGAGCTGATGACGACGCGCGCCGCCACCGCGGCCGACCTCGACGCGATCATGGCGCTCGAGCACGCCTCGTTCCCCACCGACGCGTGGAGCCCCGCGATGATGCGCGAAGAACTCGCGTCGCCGCACGGCTGGTACGTCGTGGTCGAAGAGGCCGGGCGCCTCGTCGGCTACGCGGGTCTGCGTGCCGTGCGCGGTTCACGGGATGCCGACATCCAGACGATCACGATCGCCGAGTCCGCGCGCGGGCGCGGACGGGGTCGGGCGCTGTTGAGCGAGCTCCTCGTCGAGGCCGAGCGTCGCGGCGTGCACGAGGTGTTCCTCGAGGTGCGCGCCGACAACCCGGTCGCTCAGGCGCTGTACGCCTCGGAGGGATTCGCCGAGGTCGGCCGACGCCCGCGGTACTACCAGCCCGACGACGTCGACGCGATCGTCATGCAACTCGATCTCCGCGGCTGGGCCGCGCGCCGCACTCCGGATGACGCGACGACGACCACGACCGGAAAGGGATGGTGCTGATGGACGCGCCCCTCGTGCTGGGCATCGAGACCAGCTGCGACGAGACCGGTATCGGGATCGTCCGCGGCCGGCAGCTCCTCAGCAACACGATCGCCTCGAGCATGGACGAGCACGCCCGCTACGGCGGAGTCGTGCCCGAGGTCGCCGCGCGCGCCCACCTGGAGGCGCTGCAGCCCTCGATCGACGCGGCACTCGCCGAAGCCGGCGTGGCCCTGTCCGACATCGACGCGGTGGCCGTGACGAGCGGCCCCGGGCTCGCCGGCGCGCTCATGGTCGGCGTGGGGGCCGCGAAAGGTCTCGCCGTCGCCCTCGACAAGCCGCTCTATGCCGTGAACCACCTCGTCGGCCACATCGCGGCCGACATCCTCGACGCCGACGCGGGGGAGCTGGAGTACCCGACCGTCGCGCTGCTGGTGAGCGGCGGGCACACCTCCCTGCTGCTCGTGCGCGATCTCACCAGCGACGTCGAACTCCTCGGCGAGACGATGGATGACGCCGCGGGGGAGGCGTTCGACAAGGTCGCGCGCCTGTTGAAGCTGCCGTACCCCGGCGGCCCCGAGATCGATCGCGCCGCCGCCGACGGTGATCCCACCGCCATCCGCTTCCCGCGCGGGCTCTCGCGGGCGTCCGACATGGCCTCCCACCGGTACGACTTCTCGTTCTCGGGCCTGAAGACCGCCGTCGCCCGGTGGGTCGAGCAGCACGAGGCGGCGGGAGAGCCGGTGCCGGTGGCCGATGTGGCCGCGTCGTTCCGCGAGGCCGTCGTCGACGTGCTCGTCACCAAGGCACTGGACGCGTGCGAGCGGTTCGGGGTGCCCCGACTGCTCCTGGGCGGCGGGGTCATCGCCAACAAGCGCTTGCGTGACGTCGCCCTCGAACGCGCAGCCGCCGCAGGCGTCGCCGTGCGCATCCCGCCGCTGCGGCTCTGCACCGACAACGGCGCGATGATCGCCGCGCTCGCCGCCGAGCTCATCGCGTCGGGCTGTCGCCCGTCGACCCTGGCCTTCGGTGCCGACTCCACGCTCCCGGTCACCGAGATCCAGGTCGCCGAGGACCCGGATGCCACGGCCCCCGGCGCGGCGCTCGGACCGACCGCGGTGCGGGTGAGCACGTGAGCGCCCCGACGCCGCCGAGCCGCCGTGCCCGCAAGGCGGCGCAGGACGCGGCATTCGCTCCAGCCGGGGCCGGGGCCGGGG
>NZ_VBUM01000045.1 GCF_005774735.1 Microbacterium sp. 5K110
GCGTGGTCGGTCATGCCCCAGAAGTCGATGTCCTGCGCGTCCATCCGCTCGAACACCGGACCGTACGGCCGCACCGGACCGAACCACGTGTCATTGGTCAGAACGACCTCATCGAACTCCGACAACCCCGCACCGACGTGATCCAACGCCTCCTTGTGCGCCCAAATATCGAACCCGACATTCTCACGCACCAGCACCTCATCGGACACCGGCTCCAACCGCGCCCGACCCTCCGGCGTCAACCTCCCGTTGACCACCACCAGGATCCGCGCCGCATGCTCCCGCAAACCCGCCAACGCATGCACGACATACTCGTCCACACCCCCACGACGGTCATACACCACATACACCACAAGCCGACGACCAGCCGCAGGAAAGGCGGACGTTCGGGACACCGGGGTTGCGTTCATCGACGGCCTCCCTTGACGAGTCGACGACCGGCCGCGACACCCGCGCGCGCTCCTCGTAGCACGGCGCGTGCTCCGCGACCGACCGGGTGCATGACGGGATCGAGTCGTCGCACCACGTTCGAGTGGTTCGTCTTCATGTACATGCGGAAGAACGCGACGGCTCCACCGATACCCCACCACCCGGCGCGGTGGAGGAACTGGATCTGGTCGACCGGGTAACCCGGAAGGTTGACCGCGAGCTGATCGATCTTGTACTCGATCGACAGATGCGTCAGGCTCGCGTGCTCGGCGGTCAGGACCGTGCGGGCGTGGAGTCCCTCCTCGCCGGCGGCCGCGGTCACGACACGCTCGAGCACCCGTCGAATGTCCGGCACCCGCTTGTGCGAGGTGTCGCGGAAATCGTCGTACGTCCACGCCTTCGACAGCAACGGGCGCAGACCCTCGGGTCGACCGATCCACATTCCGCCCAGGGGTGCGAGCGGCGTGACCCCGTCCAGCGGCACGCGGATGCCGAGATCCTCGGCCACGTCGTGTCCACGGCCGCGATACCACGACCATCCTTCACCCGTGATGGCGTAGCCGGTCTGGATCGGCGGAGGAAGCACCACCCCCAGGCCGGGTTCACGCACGAACAGAGCGAGCACGTTGGCCACGTACTCGGGGCTCGCGAGCAGGTTGTCGCGCATGTAGCGCCGGAAGTAGTCGGAGACCGACCGCCCCCGTCGCGCGGGCACGCGGTCGTGCAGCTTGACGAACACGTCGTACTCGCCGCTCTCGAGTTCCGCCCGGCAGCCGATCAGGAAGGCACTCATGTCTCGTCCGTTCTCGGACGGGATGACGCGGACCTCTCCCATCCGGACGCGATCGCCCTGTGCGTCGAGAAGTTCACGGAGTCCGGGCGCGATCGTGGCGTCGGAGGTCGTGATCACGGCGTCGACGGGTCCCGGGAACCACGAGAGCCGATCGACCAGACCCGCTGTCGACGCAAGGCCTGTGGCGTGGATCACGACGAGGACCCGCAGGCCCGTCGGATCCTCGGATGCCACCACCGCCGTGCGTGGCAGGACATCGAGCATTGCCAGGTTCGTGTTGACGACTTTGGCGGGAACGGTGCGCGCGAGGTTGTCGAGGATCAACGCCACGGGATATCCGTGCGCGTCGACGTCGTCGATGATGGCGCGACCGATGACGGCGTGACGGTCCAGGAACGGCGGCCAGTGGAAGAAGGGACGACGCTTCAGAAGCGGACACCCGTCGCGCATCAACAGCGTCGGATTGAACAGCGCCGGGTGGTCGGTCGGGTAGTCATCGGATGCGAAGGCGACCGCGGGGCGGAATCCATTGCGCACGAACGTCTCGGTGAAGACCGTCTCATGCTTGAGGACGGCATCGAAGTACGACGGCATCTCGGGGAGGTCGCGCCAGTACCGCGCCCAACGCTCCGAGGTGAACATCGAACGGCGCACCGCGATCCAGAACGACTGCAGGTGATACGGGAGAACTCCTTTGCCCGTGAACGGGTTGGGGACCTCGCGCGCGTGGTCGGTCATGCCCCAGAAGTCGATGTCCTGCGCGTCCATCCGCTCGAACACCGGACCGTACGGCCGCACCGGACCGAACCACGTGTCATTGGTCAGAACGACCTCATCGAACTCCGACAACCCCGCACCGACGTGATCCAACGCCTCTTTGTGCGCCCAAATATCGAACCCGACATTCTCACGCACCAGCACCTCATCGGACACCGGCTCCAACCGCGCCCGACCCTCCGGCGTCAACCTCCCGTTGACCACCACCAGGATCCGCGCCGCATGCTCCCGCAAACCCGCCAACGCATGCACGACATACTCGTCCACACCCCCACGACGGTCATACACCACATACACCACAAGCCGACGACCAGCCGCAGGAAAGACCACAGCACGCTCCACCTCAGCCCCCGTCATGGCATCCTGCAACTTCTCGGATACGGCAGGGGGCGCCCACCGCTCACAGAACAGACCGAGCTTAGATCGGCCCGCCGTGGCTTGTCTGAGCGAGAGCCTTGAGCAAATACTCGCCGTACCCGCTCTTGACAAGCGGCTCCGCGCGCTCGCGCAACTCGTCGTCCGAGAGGAACCCCATACGCCAGGCGACCTCTTCGGGGCACCCGATCGACAGGCCCTGGCGCTTCTCGACCGTGCGGATGAACTCCGTCGCCTCGCTGAGCGAGTCGAAAGTCCCGGTGTCGAGCCACGCCGTTCCGCGCGGCAGAAGCTCGACCTTCAAGGCACCACGTTCGAGGTAGCGGCTGTTGATGTCGGTGATCTCGAGCTCTCCGCGCGGCGAGGGGGTGAGCGAGCGGGCGATCTCGATGACGTCGTTGTCGTAGAAGTACAGCCCTGGAACGGCGTAGTTGCTCTTCGGGTGGGCCGGCTTCTCTTCCAGCGAGACCACGTGCCCGGCGTTGTCGAACTCCACGACGCCGTAGGCCGTCGGGTCGGCCACCCAGTAGCCGAAGACCACGCCTCCGGTCAGGTCGGTGTACTGACGCAGGCGCGTCCCCATGCCCTGCCCATAGAAGATGTTGTCGCCCAGCACGAGCGCGACCGAGTCAGACCCGATGTGCTCCTCGCCGAGGAGGAACGCCTGGGCGAGTCCGTCGGGTGAGGGCTGGACCTTGTACGTCAGCGAGATACCGAAACGCGATCCGTCGCCGAGCAGCCGCTGGAACTGCTCGGAATCCTGTGGCGTGGTGATGATGAGGATGTCGCGGATGCCGGCGAGGATCAGGGTCGACAGGGGGTAGTAGATCATCGGCTTGTCGTAGACCGGGACGAGCTGCTTCGAGACGCCGAGCGTGATGGGGTGCAGTCGTGACCCGGTTCCGCCCGCGAGAATGATCCCACGCATTCCTCGATTGTCGCCGACGCGCGCGATCCCCGCCAATCCGTCGACTCGCTCAGGGCCGTCGAGTACGCCGGGCTAGTCTGGCCCCATGCGTCTGCTTGTGACCGGCGGTGCCGGGTTCATCGGTTCCAATTTCGTCCACCATGTCGTGAGCCACACGGATCACACGGTGACGGTGTTGGACAAGCTGACCTACGCCGGCAACCGGGCGTCGCTGGCGGGGTTGCCGGAGGACCGCGTGCGACTGGTCGTGGGCGACATCGCCGACGCCGCCGTGGTGGATCCGCTCGTGGCCGAGGCGGACGCGGTCGTGCATTACGCAGCGGAGTCGCACAATGACAACTCTCTGCACGACCCGCGGCCGTTCCTGGATACGAACATCATCGGTACGTACACGCTGTTGGAGGCCGCCCGCCGGCACGATGTGCGGTTCCACCACATCTCCACCGACGAGGTCTACGGCGACCTCGAACTGGACGACCCGGCCCGTTTCACCGAGTCCACCCCGTACAACCCCTCCTCGCCCTACTCCTCCACCAAGGCCGGATCCGACCTTCTCGTGCGGGCGTGGGTGCGCTCGTTCGGCGTGCGCGCCACGATCAGCAACTGCTCCAACAACTACGGCCCGTACCAGCACGTGGAGAAGTTCATCCCCCGGCAGATCACCAACGTCATTCGCGGTATTCGCCCGAAGCTGTACGGCACCGGTGAGAACGTGCGCGACTGGATCCATGCCGACGACCACTCCTCCGCGGTGCTGACCATCCTCGACAAGGGCGTCATCGGCGAGACCTACCTGATCGGCGCCGACGGCGAGAAGGACAACAAGAGCGTCGTCGAACTGATCCTCAAGATCACTGGACAGCCCGTCGACGCGTACGACCTCGTCACCGACCGGCCCGGGCACGACCTGCGCTACGCCATCGACTCCACGAAGTTGCGCACCGAACTCGGGTGGACCCCCACGTACGGCGACTTCGAGTCCGGTCTGGCCGCGACCATCGACTGGTACCGCGACAACGAGGCCTGGTGGGCTCCGGCGAAGGACGGCGTCGAAGCGTTCTACGCCAGCAAGGGACAGTGACCGGCATGGCCACCGACTTCGGTAAGAATCTCACCGTCACGACCACCCCGATCCCCGGGCTGATCGTCCTCGACCTCCCCGTGCACGGCGACACCCGCGGCTGGTTCAAAGAGAACTGGCAACGCGCGAAGATGACCGCCGCCGGGATCGACCTGCCCGACTTCGGTCCCGTGCAGAACAACATCTCCTTCAACGACGCCGTCGGCACCACCCGCGGCATCCACGCCGAACCATGGGACAAGTACGTCTCCGTCGCCACCGGCCGCATCTTCGGCGCCTGGGTCGACCTCCGCGAAGGCGACACCTTCGGCGCCGTCTACACCACCGAGCTCGACCCCTCGAAAGCGATCTTCGTCCCCCGCGGCGTCGGCAACTCCTACCAGACCCTCGAACCCGACACCGCCTACACCTACCTCGTCAACGACCACTGGTCCCCCGACGCCACCTACACCTTCCTCAACCTCGCCGACGAGACCGCCGCGATCGACTGGCCCATCCCCCTGGACACCGTCGAGATCAGCGAGAAGGACAAGAACCACCCCCGCCTCGCCGACGTCATCCCGATGCCGCCGAAGAAGATCCTCGTCACCGGCGCCAACGGACAGCTCGGCCGCGCCCTCCGCAACGAATACGGGGAACACCCGTGGATCGAGTACGCCACGCGCGACACCCTCGACCTGACCTCCCCCGACCTTCCCACCGCCCGCCGCTGGCGCGACTACGGCACCATCATCAACGCCGCCGCCTATACGAAGGTCGACACCGCCGAAACCCCCGAGGGCCGCGCCGAGGCCTGGGCCGCGAACGTCACCGCCGTCGCCGCCCTCGCCCGCATCGCCACCACCAACGGGATCACCCTCGTCCACATCTCCAGCGACTACGTCTTCGACGGCACGAAGGACGGCGCGTACACGACGAGCGACCCACTCGCCCCCCTCGGCGTCTATGGGCAGACCAAAGCCGCCGGCGATGCGATCGTCTCCATCGTTCCGCGTCACTACATCCTGCGTACGAGCTGGGTCATCGGCGATGGCAACAATTTCGTCCGCACCATGGCCTCCCTCGCCGAACGCGGCATCGACCCGCGCGTCGTGAACGACCAAACCGGGCGTCTCACTTTCACCGACGACATCGCCGCCACCGTTCGCGCGCTGCTGGAGTCGGAGGCACCCTCCGGCGTCTACAACGTCACCTCCGCCGGGGACCCCCAAACGTGGTACGACATCGCCCGCGAGGTCTTCCGCCTCACCGGGCACGACCCCGACCGCGTCACCGGAGTCAGCACCGCGGAGTACTTCACCGGGACGACCGGCCCGGTCGCCCCACGTCCCCGCAACAGCGTGCTGGACCTGGATGACGTCGGGGGGCGGATCCGCACCCTCGATGGCCGGGAGCGGTTGGCAGAGTACCTCGGCCGCTGACGCGGGCCAGACTCACTTCACGACTTCGTAGATCCGGAAGCTCGACGGGCCTTCTTGCACGGTGTCGCTCAACACCACGCAGGGCGAGTCGATCGCGACTTCGCTCAGCACCCACGTCACGTGCTCGCGCGCGAACGGCGCGCACGCATCGAAGGTCATCTGCACCTGGTCGGGGTAAGGATTGCGAGGAGCAGGGTCGCCCTCTCCCAGCACCCAGGACACCATGCCGAGCCGGTTCCATTCCTCCTCCGCAGCACCGGTGGGGTCGATCTCGGACCACATCTCCCGCGACGGCGCCCCCTGGAAGCCGTTCAGCGCGGTGACACCCGATTCCAGGAGCATCATCGTCGGAAGCGACGTCGAGGTGATTCCGACCCAGGTACCCGGATCTTGAGCGTCCCTCTCCTGCACGGTGCGGACAGTTGCCGTCTCCCTCAGGTCCAGCACACCGCGATACAGCGGATTGACGCCCAGCGAGGAGACGACCGAGACGATGAGGAACATCGCCGCTCCGATTCCGGCCCATCCTCGGGCGAAAGCCCCCACCGAGAGAACGCAGAGGAGGGCCAGCACTGCCCCCAGCAGCAACGCCGATCGCGACATGTCCGCGACGTAGGCCTGCAGCCCCATCTCACGGCCGATTCGCCAGAGGACGAACACGAACGACAGCGCCACGAGCGCCATCGCGGAGAGCGGCACCCACCAGGGCGCCCGGCGCCCGCTCGCGGAGCGCATGTCGTCGAGCAGCCGCGCGGTCAGCGGAACGAGCACGAAGCTGAGCACCCCGAAACCGATCCGTATCCGCCCGTAGGTCGTTCGGTCCAGGAAGAAGAGGTGAGCGATCGGATCCCAGCCCGGGATTACCAGGAATGCCACCATCACCACGCCGGATACCAACAACGCGACCGCGGTGCCGTCGACGCGGCGATCGGTCCGCCAGAGGGCGACGAGCACCCAGACGATCGCGACGACGAGGAACAGTCCGGGGAGGAAGAACGTCGACGCCTCGGGCGCGTTCATTGCGAACGGCGCGCCCGTGGTGCGCCCGAGATCGAACGAGAGAAAGCCTGCGAAAAGCTGGGCCAGCTCGGACGTCCCGGCGTGGCCCACCTCTTGCAATCGTTCACCGGGGTAGACCGTCGATGTGAAGCCCTCGATGGTGGACCACCGCGTGAGAAGCCAGACGACCATCACCACCGCAGCGACGAGTCCCGCCGCGAGGAGCGGAACGATGCGCGTCACCCGCTCACGCAGCCGAGACCCGTCGCGGCGGGTGAGCACGAGTCCGATCACGAACGCCGCAGCGACGAGCACGACCGGCACGATGAACGGTGCGTACACCCCGACGGCCATCGCCGCCGTGGTCCAGGCCGTGAGGCCCGCCAGTATCCACGCTCCTCGTCGTCTTCTCGACTTCAGGCACCACACGGCGGTGGCCATCACGAGGAACGCCCACGCGGCAGGATAGAGCGTCGTCGACAGATACCACCATTGGAAGAACGGCGAGAAGAAGAACCCCACGGCGAGCGCCGCAGCAGCGAGCGGCCGCCGCGGCATCAACACCGCAGCCAACAGGTAGCCCGCAGCGATGACGGCGAATCCGGGCAGCCACCATTTCATCGCCATCGCCTGGTCGAGCGGGAGGACGAAGAAGCCCAGGAGGTGCGGGCGAAGCGCGGTGGACCAGTCGGTCGTGGGGAGATCGTTCTGGACGGTGGCATCCATCCCGCCCGGGAACGTCTCGTTCCGGGGCGGCAGCCCCTGCTCCACCTGCGAGATGACCCAGGACGTTTGCACGAACCACTCGTCGCTGCGGATGGGCGCGGGCTCTCCGGCTATCAGTGCCGGATCCTCCGTCTCGCTGATGAGTCCGTGGACGACGCCGGTCGACGAACCCGTCAGGCCCAGGGCGACGAAGAGGACGAGAACGGCCGCGAGGAATCCCAGGGGGATGCCGACGACTTTGGCATTGGGGAGCCCGTCCGTGCGCGGCTCGACGAAACGGCCGTAGGCGGCGAACACGGGCCGCCAGGGGCGAACGGGCTTCGAGGTACTCACGTGGTCGAACTCACTTCCGAGGCTGCAGACCCTCTAGTCTCATCCAGCACCCGCTACTGGCGCCAGTCGAGGAAAGCCGGGTGCCCGGGGACCGGCTCAGCGGATCTGGCCCATCACGTTCCACCCGATGCCAGCGAGTGACCGACCGAGCCATCCGCCGCGACCATCGCCCCGGTAGAGATAGAGATCACCCTTCGTGTCGGTTCCGAACACGTCGGGTCCGGCGGCGCCGTCGAAGTCACCGGCACCGAAGACGGTCCCGAAGACGTTCCACCCCTCCCCGATCACCCGGATCGAGCCCCAATTGCCGCGACCATCCACCCCGAACAGCCAGAGGCTGCCGTCCGTGCGCCGCCCCAGCAGATCGCTCACGCCGTCACCGTCGATGTCGCCGGCCGCCGAGAGCGAGTCGATCACCTGCCATCCGACACCGACTTTGACGCCTTGGCCGGTCAGCCAGCCCCCCATGCCGTCGCCACGATAGAGCCACAGGTCGCCCGCGGCGTCACGCGCAACCACATCGACCCGACGGTCACCGTCGAAATCGATCCCACCGGTGATCAGCCCGAATCCGTTCCAACCGGATCCGATGACGGCCGGCCCCGCGAACGTGCCGTCGCCGCGCCCCTTCCACAGTTCGAACTGACCGTCCGAGGTGACACGTCCCAGGTCGGGCCGACCATCGCCGGTGAAGTCCCCGAGGGGGACGAGAGTCGCACTCCCCCACTTCGCGTTCGACTCGATCGGGCCCTGCCACCCTCCGCCGCCGTTGCCGGGGTAGACCGTGAGCACGCCCTTCTTGGTCACCGCGGCGACATCGGCGCGTCCGTCACCGGTGAGATCGCCGACTCCGCCGGGGAACGCCTTCCTCCACCCGGGCGACGCCCCTTCCGCCGTGACGGTCTGCATCACGCTCCAGCCGCTGCCCACCGGCGACGACGACCTGCTGAAACGACCAGAATTATCACCGGCGAACGACCACAGCAGTCCGTTGCGATCGACCGCGAGCAGATCGGCGACGCCGTCGCCCGTGAAGTCACCGGGCATCGTGATGGACGTCATCGACCCCCATCCTCCGCCGAGATGGGTGCGGCCATTCTGCCAGCCGCCCGTACCGTCGCCTCGGTAAAGCCACAGGTCACCGCTGGCGTCACGACCGAGGAGATCCTGTTTTCCGTCCCCGGTGACGTCGGCGCCGCCGACGACCGCGGTGAACCCCGTCCACCCGCTGCCGACGACTCGCGAAGCCGCAAAGGTGCCGTATCCCGTTCCCTTCCAGAACAGCAGCAGACCGGCCTTCGTCGTGGTGTAGACGTCGGGGATGCCGTCGCCGTCGGCGTCGCTCGCGGCCGTGATGAACGTGGCATCCGACCAGTCGACGTCGATGCGCTTGCGCGCGAGATCGCCGGAGCGCTCTTCGAGCGGACGCAGCCAGACCTTCATGTCACGGTCGACGACGATCATGTCGCGTCGCTGATCGCCGTCGAAGTCGCCGACGGCAAGCACACGATCCGTCGACGCGATGCCGCCAGCGGTGCGAACACGGTCACCCCAGGTCGCGTTCTTGAACGGGTAGGACAAGACCTGGCCCGTTCCGTCGATCGCCACGATGGACGGGTCAACGCCGTAGCGCGGAACCGTGGGCTGGACCCGCGTCGACCCGAACCAGTCCGTGAAGATGCGCCAGAAGTTGCGGTTGCCGTAGGCCGAGCAGCCGTCCCCTTCCCCGTACAGGTTCCGAAGGGCTGCGGCGTTGGGGACGTACGGGGTGTAGATGTACAGGGCCGCCGTCGCCGCGTTCTCGATGTAGACGCGCTGCGTGCCGCAGTTGTTATAAGGGTGGTACAGGATGTTGTTCCAGCGACCGGCCTGATAGCCCCACCACGTCGGGTTCATGCGGTAGATCTCGAACTGCCGCGCACCGTAGTACACCTGGTAGAAGAATCCGGCGGTCGACGAATCGCACGGCGCGGTGTCCGGGCATCCCTGACCGGTGGCCGCGAGGTACTGACCCTCCTCGGGCCACGTCGACGACACGAGGCGCTGTTCCTTCTCGAGCAGCACCAGGAGCGCCTTCTGGCTTATGCCGCACGAGCGGGCGACCTTGTCGATGATCGTGGACGCGCGCTCGTTGGGAGCACCCGTGTACCCGTTGCAGTACTTGTCAGCCGGCCGATCGTCGGTGGTCTGCCGGTAGTCCTTCAAACAGGTGAAACCGCTCCGACATTGCTTCACCTGACGCTCCAGGAACGCCTGGATCTCGGAGGATCCCATCGCCGTGCCGTCGAAGAACACCGCGTCGTCGATGATGTTCCCGGCGTTCCAGTCGGCCGCGTTCGCGGCGGACGCGGATGCTACGGGGGCCACGGTCGCGGGGAGCGCGACGGGGACGGCTACCAGAAATGCCACCGCGCACACCCAGGCCGCGAGGACGGCGACGGCGCCGCGGCGGCGCGACCGAGCGATCACGGGGCCGGCTCGACCGTGGAGACGGCCGACTCGGCGCGCGTCGTCGACGACTCGTAGCGCACCCGGAACTGCAGGTCGTCAGCGGGCGCGTCGACGGGGATCGACATCACGCCGCAGTAGGTCACGTCGTTGCCCTCGGCTCCGGTCACGGACACGGTCCGATCTGTTCCGACGAGTTCGAGCGTGCACGTGCCGCCGCCCTCCGAGACCTTCGGCACCATCGCCGTGACCTCGAGCCGCCCATCGAGGATCTCGGCGGTGACGACGAGGACGTCGCCGGTGAACGGGGTGACCGTGGGGCTCGGAACAGCGGTGCCGGTCGGCGCAGCCGAGGGGGTGGGTGACGCGGTGGCGGATGCCGAGCCGCTCGAGGTGGGCGTGGGGCTCGCCCCTCCGACGGGCGTCGCGCACCCGGCGAGGGTCAGCAGCGACAGCGCCACGACGGGGACGACCCACCGACTCATCCTCTTCGTCGAGGGGGAGTGAGGGGCGGCAGTCAGGCGAATCACGCGATCATTGTGCGGTGTCGCGGCCCGGATCGGCAGCTGCCACGCCGCGCGAGGTCAGCTGCGCGTCGTATATCGCCGCAGCCGACGCAGCCGCGACCACAGCGGCTGATGGGCGTCGATCTCGCGGCGCACGTCCTCGCGGATCTCCGCGCGGAGTCGTGCCGCGCTCTCCTCGGCGCGCTCGTCGAGCCGAGCGAGCAGCTCTGCCTGGAGCGCGGCGAGGTAGAGCGGAAGCCCCTCACCCTCCCGCCGGGTCCACTCCGCGAGCGCCCGGTCACGGACGAGGGCATCATCGTGCGCGTGCGCCCCGGCGAGTTCGAACATGCTGTTCGCGGCGACGCCGGTGGCATCCGGTCTCTGCGTCCAGTATGCCAGCGGCTCGCCCGCGAGGAACCCGAACCCCGCCCGCGCGAGCACCCGCAGGTAGAAGTCCCAGTCCTCGACCGCGTCGAGCGACTCGTCGTACCAGCCGGCGTCGCCGTGGACGGCGGCGCGGTAGAGGACCGAGATGGGGACGGCGCGGTTGACGCTGAGCATCTCGGTCAGCGATATGCGCTGCATCCCCGCCCAGAACGGAGCGCGTCCGACCTCGACCCATGCGCCGTCCCGCTCCTCCTCGTACACGATCTCGGTCGCGACCGAGACCGCCGCATCACCGGGGTGGGTATCGAGCCAGGCGACGGTGCGCGCGAGGAATTCCGGATGCCAGCGGTCGTCGTCGTCATGCAGCACGACGAACTCGGTCCCTGCCGCGCGCACCCCGACATTGGCGGCGATGCAACGACCGCCCGCGCCGGGAGGGATATGGACGACCTCGACAGGTACCGCAGCCTTGGCGACGACCCGGTCGACCTCGGCGGGCACGCCTCCGTCGTTGACGACGACGACACGGCGATCAGGGAACGTCTGCGCGGCGATGTCGTCGAGGGCCCGGCGCAGGAAGTCGGGGCGCTTGCGGGTGCGGACGACGATTCCGACGCGCGCGGTCATGGGTTCGAGCATAGGGCCGGGTCTACAACTCCGCGTGCAACGCCCACACCCGGTCGGCGCACGCTTCCCAGGCGAAGCCCTTCGCGCGGTCGCCGGCGAGCACGCGCAGACGCTCCGCGTCCTCCCCCAGGGCGCGGGTGATCGCCGCGCCGAGGTCGTCGGCACCCGCGTACACCGCCGCGTCCGCGAGCACCTCCCGGTGCACGGCCGTGTCGGCCGCCACGATCGGCACGCCGACGGCGAGCGCGTCGACCGCGCGCCACGGCCAATCGGTGCGGGTGCTCGGGGCGACGAATGCCACCGCGTGCGAGAGCACCGCGGCGCGATCCCAGGGGTCGAGCGATCCGCGGGCGTGCACGCGGGTCTCGGCGATCCCGGCGGCGGAAGCGAGGTCGGCCACGGCCGGCTCCTCCCCCTCGGGCACGTCGACGACGACGACGTCGCCCTCCCATCCGGCCGCGGTGACGCCCGCGAACGCGGCGGAGAGGCCGTCGGAGGCGACGGCGCCTCCGGCGACGGCGAGGAACGACGACGGCAGGTCGAGCGCGCGCAGCCGCCCCACGGCATCCGAGGGCACGCGGAAACCGCGGACGGGCGCGCCGCCGATGACCCGCACCTTGGCGACGAGCTTGGCCTTGGCCACCTCGGCCAGGCGTTCGGCCATCGCGTGCGAGGGAACGACGACGGCGTCGGCGTGCTTGCCCACGCGCGAGAGCAGGGCACGGGCGGCCAGGACCTCGGCCCGGGGCAGTTCGTCGGGGGTCTCCCACGCGCGCAGGTCCCACAGCGTCACGACGATCTGGTGCGTCTCGTTGACGCGATCGTGACGCACGAGCGGGGCGAGCGGCGTCGGCGAGTGGATCAGGCCGCGGCCGATCCCCGGAGCCACCCCGAGCTGCCAGGATGCCGCGAGCTCGCGCCGCCGCATCGACAGCCGCGTCTCGGATGTCAGGCCCGTCACCCCGACGTCGTCGGGCAGGCCCGGAGACGGCACGATCGCGGCGACGTCGCAGCCGCGCGGGGCGGTGTCGACGAGCGCTTGAGCGAGCGACGCGGAAGCCTCGGCGAGGTCGCGGGAGGTGGGGCTGACGAGCTGGTCCAGCACGACGCGGAGGGTGACGGTCACGGCGCGGGTGCCTCCGTCTCGGTGGGCGGGTGGAGCTTGTCGCGCAGAATCTGCTGGACCTGGGCGTAGTCGGGGTCGAACTCGTCGACGCCGCCTTCGGGGGTGAGTTCGATCGTCGTGACCGGCTCGCCCTTCGCCTTCAACGCGAGGTCCACGAGGGTCGGGGCGATGAGACCCTGCGGCAGATCGGTCTCGACGACGTTCGTCCCGGCCTTCCACACCTCCGTGAAGTGCTGGAGCACGTTCTGCGGAGTGAACTGCGCGAGGATCGCCTCCTGCAACTGCCGCTGACGCCGCATGCGATCGAAGTCGCTCGTGGTGTACCGCGAGCGGGCGTACCACTGGGCGGTGTCGCCGTCCATGTGCTGCGCGCCCGGCTCGATCCAGCCGAAGGCCCAGTCGTCCACCGGCTGGCCGTCGTAGGCGGGGCCGCCCTTGGGGAGTCGCTCGTCCACGGTGATGTCGACTCCGCCGAGCGCGTCGACGACGTCGGCGAAGCCCTTCATGTCGATGAGCACGTAGTACGGGATCTGGATGCCGAGGATGCCCTCGGCGGCGTCCTTCGTGGCTTCGATACCGGGCTCCGAGCCGTTCGCGACCGCGTCGGGATACAGGGCATTGCCGTCCTTACAGACCTCGACCTCGGTGCGCAGCTGGTTGATGCCGCTGCCCCACCCGCACGTGGCGTTCGCGAATCCGGTGTGACCGTCGGGGTACTCGTCCTGCATCGGGCCCGGCGCGAACGGGAAGTGCGGCATGTCGCGCGGGATGCCGGTGATGGTCACCGCACCGCTGGAGGCGTTGATCGAGACGACGGAGATGGAGTCGAATCGCATCGAGTCGCGTCCCTCACCGGAGTCGGCGCCCAGGAGGAGGATGTTGTAGTAGCCGTCGGACGGCGGGACGACGGGAGCGGACTCGGCGAAGATCTGCGCGAACCCGTCGCGGGTGGTGCCCGCCGCCTGAGCCGCCCACGCCGCCCCGGAGCCGGTGAGAACCAGCAGGCCCACCGAGACGAAGGCGATGGCGAACCGCGCAAGGGGGCCGGTGCGGACGAGCCGCACGAGCCGCAGCGTGTCGATCGTCAGGACGATCCACAGCACGACGTACCCGATGAGCACGATCTGCACGACGGTGAGCGGCACCCAACGGAACCACGACAGGAAATCGGGGATGAAGGATCCCGTGGCGAGTGCGAACAGCCCGCTCGGCCACAGCAGCGCGCCGAGGGCCGTCAGGACCAGCACCGTCCAGAGGAAGAGGGTCGCCGCCAGCCCGAACCGACCGAGGCGGCGGTTGCCCGCGAGGATCTGCGCCGATCCCGGCACGAGGACGTTGAGAACGACGAGCCACCAGCCACGTCGCGTCATGACCTCCCGCGACGAGACATCCGGGTTGCGCATCGGCCGCGACTCCACGAGCGGCTCGCGCGTCCGCGGCCGCGGCGGCGCCGACAGCGTCACAACGAGTCCTTCAGACGGCGGTTCTTCTCCTCCACCTGGGCTTCGAGATCGGCGGCATAGGCCTCGACCCGGTCGCCCAGAGCAGGATCGGCCGCGCCGAGGACGCGGGCGGCCAGAAGACCGGCGTTCCTGGCGCCGTTGATGGACACCGTGGCCACGGGGATCCCGGCCGGCATCTGCACGATGCTGAGCAGCGAGTCCAGTCCGTCCAGCGTCGCCAGCTGCACCGGCACGCCGATGACCGGCAGGGCGGTGACCGAAGCCAGCATGCCCGGGAGGTGCGCCGCCCCGCCCGCACCCGCGATGATCGCGCGCAGCCCCCGCGCACGGGCCTCGCGGCCGTAGCGGATCAGCTTGTCGGGCGTGCGATGCGCCGAGACGACCTCGACCTCGTGCGGGATGCCGAACTCGGTGAGCACCTGAGAGGCGTCGCTCATCACGCGCCAGTCGGAGTCGGAGCCCATGACGACGCCGACCACCGGCGTCTCGGAGGAATGCAGTGGCCGGGTCACCGGTCCAGGCTAGGGCGGGTCGCTGGAAGATCGCGCAACGGCGCGCTCAGTCGAAGAATGCCGCCGCCGCGCGGCCCTCGTAGACCACGTCATCCACGTCGTCGCCGGCGACGTTGATGTGCCCCACCTTGCGGCCGGGGCGCGGATCCTTGCCGTAGGTGTGGATCTTCGCCGTCGGATGCGCCGCCATCGCCGGGGCGAACCGCTCGGTGAGTCCGCCCTCGGCCGGCCCGCCGAGGATGTTGATCATGACCGTCCAGGGCGCCACCGCCGCGGTCGATCCGAGCGGGAGATCGAGCACCGCCCGCAGGTGCTGCTCGAACTGGCTCGTCACCGCGCCGTCCTGGGTCCAGTGACCGCTGTTGTGCGGGCGCATCGCGAGCTCGTTGACGAGGATGCGCTCGTCGGTCGTCTCGAACAACTCGACCGCGAGCATCCCGGTCACCCCGAGGCCTTCTGCCACGGCGACGCCGATCTCGGCGGCGGCGCGCTCGAGCCGCTCGCCCGCGCGCGGGGCCGGAGCAATGACCTCGGCGCACACGCCGTCGCGCTGGGTCGTGGCGACGAGGGGGTAGACGCGGACCTCCCCGGAGGGGCGCCGAGCCACCTGCTGGGCGAGCTCGCGCGTGAAGTCGACGAGCTCCTCCACCAGGAGCGCACCACCGCGGGCGTCCTCGGCGAGCGCGGCGAACCAGTCGTCGGCCTCGGTGGCGGCGGACACGACCCGCACGCCCTTGCCGTCGTAGCCGCCGCGGGGGGTCTTCACGACCGCGCGGCCGCCGTGCGCGTCGAGGAACTCCTGCAGCTCCGTGGCGTCGGACACCGCCGCCCAGTCGGGCTGCGGCATCCCGAGCTCGGCCATGCGCTTCCGCATCACGAGCTTGTCCTGCGCGACCGCGAGGGGTGCGGGGCCGGGGTGCACGGCGACGCCGGCCTCGACGAGGGCGGCCAGGACGTCTTGCGGAACGTGCTCGTGGTCGAAGGTGAGGACGTCGACGTCGCGCGCGAAGCGCAGCACCGTCTCGGCGTCGCGGTAGTCACCGACGGCGGTGGCGGCCAGGCTCGCGGACATGCCCTCGCTCTCGGCGAGGACCCGGATGTCGATCCCGAGTTCTTCGGCGGGCGCGATCATCATCCGCGCCAGCTGTCCGCCACCGACCACTCCGACTCGCAGCGCCATGCCGCTCCTTCCGTCCCGTCCATTGTGGCCGTCGCACAGCGGGGTTGCACACCGGGTGCTCGGGGTCAGGCGTCGATCGCGCCCGAACCGTTCGATTGCGAGTCCCGGTGGGCGAGGATCTGGTTCACCTCGACCTGGTCGACCAGCGTCTCGTGGACGAGGAGGGCGTGCGGGACGTTCTTCAGCCGCATGGGGGGCTCGACGCCGTTGGAGAGAGTCAGCGTCCCGGCTCCCCACATGCGCTGCAGGATGCCGCGGCGCATCTGGATCGCGTACCCCCGGACATGCGAGATCTCGCGACTGCTCGATCCGAAGAACCCGGAGCGTTCGATCACGCGACGCGTCGTGATCGTCCAGGACCGCGACAACCAGACGAAGTACGGCACGATCACCAGCAGCAGGACCAGCGCGCCCGCGGCCGTCAGGAGCATCCAGTCCTCGAAAGGAGAGGGAAGGTTGCCGAAGAAGTACGTCGTCGCGCCGGCGACGGCGATGAGCACGAGCGCCGACCAGAAAAGCCGGCGCGAGTGACCGCGCAACCGCGCGATGCGCCGTTCGGGCGCCACCGAACCCGGGGCCGGCGTCCGCGGGCGGCCTCCGTAGCTGGTCGGCTGGGTCACGGTTTCATTCTGGGGGACAGGACCCACGACGCCGCCCGCACACGCGGGTGGCGGGCGGGTCAGCGCACGTGGACGACGTCGCCCGCGGCGACGACGGTCTGGATCGTGCCGGACTCCACGACCAGCCGCCCCTCGGCGTCGAGTCGCTCCGCCCGCCCGTGCAGGGTCGTCTCGTCGGGGAGGGAGACCGACACTTCGCGGCCGACGGTCGCGCAGAGCTTCTCGATGTCGCGATGCACGCGCGCGACGTCGCCGCTCGACAGAGTGGCGAGGAACTCTGCAAGGGCCTTCACGTAGTCGGCGAGGAGTGCGTCGTCGTCGACGTCGATCCCGATCGCCGCGAACGAGGTCGCCGTGGACACGGGGAGATCGGCACGGGTCATGCGGGTGTTCACCCCGGCGCCCACGACGACCGTGTCGAGGGATCCGGGAACCGCCTCCGCGAGGATGCCGCAGATCTTGCTCCCGTCCACGAGCACGTCGTTCGGCCACTTGAGCTCGGCCTTCGAGCCGTGGCCGGAGAGCCTGCTCTCGACCGCGCGGGCCATGGCCGCTCCGGCCGCCAAGGGGATCCAGCCGCGCATCTCCATCGGCACGCGCCCGGCGTCGACGACGACGGAGACGGCGAGCGCGGTACCCGCCGGCGCGGTCCACGTGCGATCGAGCCGGCCGCGCCCGGCCCGCTGGTCGTCGGTGACCAGGAGCGACAGGTGGGGCCAGCCGGCGGGGTCGGCGGCCACGGCGGCCACGACGTCGGCGTTGGTGGAGTCGGTCGTCTCCACGATCTGGACGCGCGGGCTCAGCGCGGCGGTGAGTGGGAATCCGGCAGCGGGGATCGGCATGTCCACACCCTAGGCAACACCCGGGGGCGACGGCATCCACTTGCCTTCTCCCGGGTAGTGCCCCTCCCGGCGATGGATGGATGCCACAGCGTCTCGCGTGGGGGCTTGTGCGCACCCTCCAACATGGGCACCGACGCGGTCGCTAGGGTGGAAAGCGTGACCGACCAGCCCGATCTCTTCACGACCGCCGGCAAGATCGCCGACCTGCGCACGAGGTTCCAGGAGGCGGTCGTCGACGCCGAAGCCGCCGCGCGCACCAAGCAGCACGCCAAGGGCAAGCTCACCGCCCGCGAGCGCATCGAGATGCTGGTCGACCCCGGCTCGTTCGTCGAGCTCGACGAGTACGTCCGGCACCGCACCGCCGCCTTCGGCATGGACAAGTCCCGTCCCTACGGAGACTCGGTCGTCACCGGCACGGGCACGATCCACGGCCGCACGGTCGCGGTCTACGCACAGGACTTCTCCACTTTCGGCGGATCGCTCGGCGAGGTCGCCGGCGACAAGATCATCAAGGTCATGCAACTGGCCCTGCGCAGCGGCATCCCGATCATCGGCATCTTGGACTCGGGCGGCGCACGCATCCAGGAGGGCGTGGTCGCCCTGGGCAAGTACGGCGAGATCTTCCGCCTGAATACGGCGGCGTCGGGCGTGATCCCGCAGCTGTCGATCATCATGGGCCCGGCCGCCGGCGGCGCGGTCTACTCCCCCGCCCTGACCGACTTCGTGATCATGGTCGACAAGACCAGCCAGATGTTCGTCACCGGCCCCGACGTGATCAAGACCGTCACCGGCGAAGACGTCGGGATGGAGGAGCTCGGCGGCGCCCACACGCACAACACCCGCTCCGGCGTCGCGCACTACCTCGCCGACGACGAAGACGACGCCATCGACTACGCCCGCACGCTCATCGGGTTCCTCCCCGACAACAACCTCTCCGAGCTGCCCGTCTACGAGACGCCGTTCGAGTTCGAGACCACGGATGCCGATCGCGCACTGAACACCGTCATCCCCGACTCCCCCAACCAGCCGTACGACATTCACACCGTCATCGAGGGCATCGTCGACGGTGCCGACTTCCTCGAGGTGCAGCCGCTGTTCGCCCCGAACATCGTCATCGGGTTCGGGCGTATCGAGGGCCGCACCGTCGGCATCATCGCCAACCAGCCCTCTCAGATGGCCGGCACGCTCAACATCGACGCGGGCGAGAAGGCGAGCCGTTTCGTCCGTTTCTGCGACGCGTTCTCGGTGCCCATCGTGACCCTCGTCGACGTGCCCGGCTACCTCCCGGGCACCGACCAGGAGTGGACCGGCGTCATCCGCCGCGGTGCGAAGCTGCTCTACGCCTACGCCGAGGCCACCGTGCCGCTGGTCACCGTGATCCTCCGCAAGGCCTACGGCGGCGCGTACATCGTCATGGGCTCCAAGCAGCTCGGTGCCGACATCAACCTGGCGTGGCCCACCGCCGAGATCGCCGTCATGGGCGGTCAGGGCGCGGTCAACATCCTCTATCGCGGCGAGATCAAGCGCGCCGAGGAGGCCGGCGAGGACGTCGCCGCCGTCCGCACGCGCCTGGCCAACGAGTACACCTACAACGTCGCGTCGCCGTTCCTGGCGGCCGAGCGGGGCGAGCTCGACGGCATCATCGAGCCGGCGCAGACGCGCGTCTCGATCGCGAAAGCCCTGCGGGCACTGCGCAACAAGCGCGCGAGCCTGCCCGCCAAGAAGCACGGGAACATCCCGCTGTGAGCGACACGGCATCCGACGATTCGCTGGCGACCGTCGCCCGGGTCGTCCGCGGCGCACCGACGCCCGAAGAGCTGGCCGCGGCCGTCGTCGTCGTGAGCGAGGCCTTCGCGCGCGAAACCGCGGATGCCACGGCCCCCGAGGACGCCCCCCGCTCGCGCTGGGAGCTCTCGGCGCGGGGCCTGCGCTCCCCGCTGAACCGCGACGCGGGCTGGCACGGCTTCACGGGCTGACTGTCCCCCTAAATACCTACAGACGGAGCGGAAACGCTCACGGATACTGGAGGAGCTGGAACGCATCACGCGTTCGGCCGGGCCGCTCCATCGAGCCGGTTCCGGCCACGCGGGCGGTTTTCGGGTAGCCGTTCGCATGGGTGAGGGGCAGGCGATTCGCCGCCCCTCACCCCTCACTTTTTCTCCGCGAAAGAGCGCAGTCTTCCGGGCCGGCGGTGAGCGGTGCCCGTCAGCTGGGCCGACGGATCTCGCGCCACAGGTCGACGGCGTCCTCGTCGGCACCGGCCCCCTCGGATGCCGTGCGGCCGACCACCGTGACCGCCACCTCGTGATGGGGCGAGGTGCGGATGATGAGCCGCTCGGAGGAGGCCTCGCCGACGATCCCGGCGAGTTCGCTGCGGATCTCGGCGAGCGCGGGAGCCGGCAGCCCTTCCAGCCCTCCCTCGTCGAAGAGCATGACGATCGTGCCGCGACGACGGGCGGCATCGATCTGCGCGCGCACGCCGTCATCGAGGAGGCGGGGGCTGCGCAGTTCGTCGCGCAGGCTCTGCTCCGCCAGCCGGGCCGAGTTCTTCTCGCTCGGACGCAGGTTGCCCCCGGTCTCGATCGTGCGGCCGAGCACGGGGCCGGCCACGTGCAAGGCCCGTTGGACGTGCAGGCGCCGCTCGCGCTGGCGACCGCTCTGCGACGCCTGCCACGCCGAGGCCGCCTGCTGAAGCTCCGAGAGCTGCTCGGCGTCGTGGGCGACCCGGTCCAGAGCGTAGGAGATCAGTTGCGCCGCGGCGACCCACACGAGCGACCCGACGAGTCCGAGACTCAACGCCGCGAGGGGACCGAGCCAGACCGCCGCCGAGAGGGCCATGAGGCCCGTGCCCACCCAGGCCACCGCCGGGCGGCGGCGGACCATGACCACCGTCATCAACGCGCCGATGCCGCCGATCACCCACGTGACGAAGGGCTGGGCGCGGCCCGCGTCGCTGACCGCGGCGAAGGCCGCATTGGGCACGACGACTGCGGCGAGCAGCGCGAGGGCGGCGGCCCACCGCGGCGGGACGATGCGCGGGCCGGGGAGGCCGCCGTCGGCGGCGGCGCGCTGCCGCGTCGGCAGCAGGATCCACACCCAAGTGATCGGCAGGTAGATGACCAGAGCGGCGACCAGCAGCCAGCCCCGATCGACCGTATCGGGAAGCGTCCAGAGCAGGCTGCGGGCAGCGAGGTACGCGGTGAAGGCCAGGGCGATGCCCGCGAGGATCGAGCGAACGGTCACCAGCGATCCCCGCTCTCCCACTCGAGCGTCACCGTCGTCCCCGCGGGCGTGGAATCCACCGCGGACCGGCCGCCGACCGCGGTGACGCGGGCGATGATCGATCCGCGGATGCCGAGCCGATCGGCCGGGATCGCGTTCACGTCGAAGCCGCGACCGGCGTCTCGCACGCGGATGGTCACGCCCCCGGGCTCGGCGTGGCCGACGACATCGACCGACAGCGCGCGCGCTTCGGCATGCTGGACGGCGTTGGCCACGGCCTGCATCGCCGCCAGGACGAGCGCGCGGGCGACGCGACCCGGAACGCGTGGGGTGCCCTCCTGCACGCGCCGCTGCACGACGAGTTCCACCCCGAAGTCGCGCGCCGACGTCTCGATGTCCTGGGCGAGGGCCGTGGCATCCATCGGCTCGTCGCTGCCCTCGAGGGCGTCCTTCTCGGCGTTGGCGAGGCGGGTGAGTGCCTCTCGGGCCATGCTGACCGCCAGTGTGCGCTCGCGCGGGGTCGACGCACGCTCCGCCGCCAAGAGGGCACCGAGGACGCTGTCGTGCATGAGCGCCGCCACCGCGACGCGTTCGTGTTCGGTCGCCGCGGTCGCCGCGGCCGAGGCATAGCTCGCCACGGCGCGCGCCCGGGTCTCGTCGACGTTCGCCGCGATCGAGCGGTACATCCACGTCAACGTCACGAGGACGCTCCCCAGGATCAGGGCGAACGAGACGTCCAGAGCCACGGGTAGAAGGAATTCGGGGCGCCCGCCGGCTTGGAGCAGCCGGACCACGCCGAAGAGCAAGGGGGCCGCGACCGTCCACGCCACCTGCAGGGCCAGCGGGAAAGCCACCACGGTGGCCACGGTGGCCACGTTGATGAGGTAGAAGATCCACGGGTTCTGGGTCGGCGAGGGCGGCTGACCCCCGGCCGTGGCGATGGGCCACAGCGCGAGCGCGATCACGAACACCACGGCGAACAATCCCGAGAACAACCGCGCGAATCGCCCGACGCCGCACGCGACCACCATGGCCAGGAGGGGGACGAAGACGCCGACCACGAGGGGGAGGTGCCACCCCTCGGCTTCGTCGCTCGGACCGAAGGCGGCGACGAACGCCTGCACCCCGAGGACCAGACAGGCCGGCCCGACCAGCAGCGTGATGACCCGCTCGATGCGCTTCTGCGTGAACGACCCGGGGTCGTCGCTGGTCTCTCGCGTGTGCGGGATCCTCCCCCACGCCTCGTCGAGGACGGAGCGATCGACGTCAGGCATCGCCTGGCGTCTCGGGAGCGTCATGGAGGATGCCGTCTTCCATCGCCCGCCGCAGCAGATCGACCTTCGTCGGGGCGGGGCGACCGACCTCGACGTACTTCACGCGGACGCGCGTGATGTTCTCTTTCGCGGTGGAGTACGCCACTCCCAGGCGCTCGGCGACGGCCTTGAGGGGCAGGCCCGCGGCGTACAGGCGGAGCACTTCCCGCTCGCGCGCGGACAACTGCGCATCCGCGAACTCGCGATCGCCCTCGACGGCGCTGGCCCACTCGACGTTGTCGAGCAGCTCGCCCCGCGCCACCGTGCCGATCGCCGCGAGCACCTCGTGCGTGGGCGAGGACTTGCTCACGATCCCCGCCGCGCCGGCGGCGAGCGCCTCGCGCACCGCGGCCGGGCGGTCGGCGACGCTGTGGATGATGACGCTGGACCCGTCGCGCACGACCCGGTCGACGTTCTCGGACACCGTGGTGCCGTCGCCCAGGGTGAGATCGAGAACGACGACGTCCGCCGGGGCCTCGCCCGCGGAGCGACGCCACTCGAGATAGGTGGCCACGTTCGCGCCCGAGGAGACCACTTCGAACGACTCGGTGCGCGCGAGCGCGGCCTCGAGGCCGAGACGGACCGATTCGTGGTCATCGATGAGGGCGACGCGCGTCATCTCCTCATCGTATCGGCGCGGCCCCTCGGATAGCGGGACTCCACATGCGCCGATCGGCGGGTCACCGCCGCAGCGCGACCACGGCCTCGACGTGGTGGGAGTTCGGGAACAGATCCAGACCCCGGATCCCCCCGTCGGCCCGGTAGCCGTGCTCGGCGAAGATGGCCAGGTCACGGGCGAGAGCCACCGGATCGCACGCGACGTAGACCACCGCGCTCGGCCCCAGCGCGGCGAGGCCCTCGACGACGTCCCGCCCGGCGCCCGCCCGCGGCGGGTCCAGGACCACGACACCGCGCGAGAGACGCTCGCGCTCCCGCTCCGAGGCGTCGGCGACCAGCCCGCCGACATAGCGGTCCACCCGGGCGGTCTCGGCGCGCGCGCCGACCCACTCGGCGAGGTTCTCTCCCGCGTGCTCGGTCGCGCGCGCATCGCTCTCGACGCTGATCACGCGCGTGGCGACGCCGCCCATGTCGGCCAGCGCCGCGGCGAAGAGTCCCACCCCTCCGTAGAGGTCGAGGTGGGTGGCATCCGGGTCCAGGTCGCCGACGCTCGCGCGCACCCGTTCGGTCACGGCATCCGTGAGCGCGGCGGCCGCCAACCGGTGCACCTGCCAGAAGCCGCCCGCGTCCACCCGGAAGACGCGATCGCCGACGCGTTCCTCGACGACCTCGGCCGGAGCGGCGTCGCGCGTGCCGTCCGGACGCGGCAGGACGCGCACGCGGCCGTCGGCGGGCTGGACGAGGTCGATGCGGCCGACGGCGCCTCCGCGCAGCTCCGCCGCGGCGCGCGCGACGGCGGCCGTGGCCAGCGGCAGGTCGGGGGTCTCCACGACCCGGTGCGAGCGCGGCGCGAAGGGGCCGACGCGACCGGCCTCGTCGACGTGCAGGCTCACGCGCGTGCGCCAGCCCGTGCCGTCGGGGGTCTCGTCGGCGCCGGCCGCGCGCACCTCGACCGGCAGCTCGAGGCGGCCTACGCGCTCGAGGGACTCCCGGATCACACGTTCCTTGAGCGCGCGCTGGTGCGCGAGCGCGATGTGGCCGAACTCGGCGCCTCCCGCACGCTCCTCAGGCGCGCGGTCGATCGACGCGGACGCCCACACGTGCGGGCGACGCTCGGGGGCCGCCTCGAGCACCTCCAGCGTCTCGGCGCGCCAGAACGCCTTCTTGCGGGTGTCGGTGAGCCGGACGCGCACGCGCTCCCCGGGCAGCGTGTCGGGCACGAAGACGACGCGACCCTCGTGCCGCCCGACGAAGATGCCGCCGTGGGCGACGCCGGTGATGTCGAGATCGATGAGGTCGCCGTTGTGCATCCCCCGAGCCTGTCACACGCGGCTCCGGTGGGGCTGTGCGTCGGTAGCGTGGACGCATGCGCGTGTGCTTGGCATCCACTTCCCCCGCCCGGATGATGCTCCTGCGGCAGGCCGGCATCGAGCCGGAGGCCCGCGCGCCGCGGGTCGACGAGGAAGGGGTGATCGCCGAGGTCGAGGCAGCGGAGGGACGCCGGCTCCCCGCCCCCGAGCACGTGCTCCTCCTCGCGCGGCGCAAGGCCGCCGACGTCGCGCACCGGCTGCACGCGGACGACCCCGACTTCGACGGGTTCGTCATCGGGGGCGATTCGATGTTCGCGCTCGGCGACGAGATCCTCGGAAAGCCCTATACGCCCGAGGCGGCGACTGCCCGGTGGCGGGAGATGCGCGGGCGCACCGGCATCCTGCACTCGGGCCACAGCGTGTTCCGCCTCGTCCCCGGCGCGGAGCCCCGCGAGGCGTTCGCCGTCGCCGAGGCGTCCGTCAGCTTCGCGTCCGACGTCGACGACGACGAGATCGCGGCGTACGTCGCCAGTGGCGAACCGCTGCACGTGGCCGGCGCGTTCACGGTCGACAGCCTCGGCGGCGCGTTCATCGACCGCGTCGAGGGCGACCCGTCGACGGTGGTCGGGATGTCGCTGTCGACGGTGCGCCGATTGGTGCGGGAGCTCGGCGGCTCGTGGACCGAACTGTGGAACCGTTCGTAGACTCCCCCACACGTTTTTCGGCGTTTCTTGTCGAGGAGGGTCAAAAGAGCGGCAGCCGGCCTCGATAGGCTGGGCGGATGCCGAAGATCGCCAAGGTTCTCGTCGCCAACCGCGGCGAGATCGCCGTCCGTGTCATCCGCGCCGCACGCGATTCGGGTAAGGCCTCGGTCGCCGTCTACGCCGACCAGGACCGGGATGCCCTGCACACCCGCCTCGCCGACGAGGCCTACGCGCTCGATGGCGCCACCAGCGCCGACACCTACCTGTCGATCGAGAAGATCCTCTCGATCGCCCGCCGCTCCGGCGCCGACGCCGTGCACCCCGGCTACGGCTTCCTCGCCGAGAACGCCGACTTCGCCCGCGCCGTCATCGACGCCGGCCTGATCTGGATCGGCCCCGCACCCGCAGCCATCGAGGCCCTCGGCGACAAGGTCACCGCGCGTCACGTCGCCGAGAAGGTCGGTGCACCGCTCGCCCCCGGCACCCCCGGCCCCGTCGCCGGAGCCGACGAGGTCATCGCCTTCGCCGAGCAGGTGGGGCTGCCCATCGCCATCAAGGCCGCGTACGGCGGCGGCGGGCGCGGGCTGAAGGTCGCCCGTGAGCTCGACGAGGTCGCCGAGATGTTCGAGTCGGCCACGCGCGAGGCCGTCGCCGCCTTCGGCCGCGGAGAGTGCTTCGTCGAGAAGTACCTCGACAAGCCGCGTCACGTCGAGACCCAGTGCCTCGCGGATGCCGCCGGAAACGTCGTCGTCGTCTCCACTCGCGACTGCTCGCTGCAGCGCCGTCACCAGAAGCTCGTGGAAGAGGCGCCCGCGCCGTTCCTCACCGTCGAGCAGAACGCGGTGCTGTACTCGGCATCCAAGGCGATCCTCCGCGAGGTCGGCTACGTCGGGGCCGGCACGTGCGAATTCCTCATCGGCGCCGACGGCACGATCTCGTTCCTCGAGGTCAACACGCGCCTCCAGGTCGAGCACCCGGTCTCGGAAGAAGTCACCGGCATCGACCTCGTCCGCGAGCAGTTCCGCATCGCCGAGGGCGAGGAGCTGGGCTACGACGACCCCGCGCCGGTGGGCCACTCGATCGAGTTCCGCATCAACGGCGAAGACCCCGGCCGCGGATTCCTGCCCCAGCCCGGGCCTATCCACGTGTTCAAGACCTTCGGGGGTCCCGGCCTGCGCCTGGACTCCGGCGTCACCGCCGGCGACAGCGTCTCGGGCGCGTTCGACTCGCTCCTGGCCAAGATCATCGTGACGGGCCGCGACCGCGCCGAGGCGCTCGAGCGCGCGCGCCGCGCCCTCGACGAGTTCGAGGTCGCGGGGCTCCCCACCGTGCTGCCCTTCCACCGCAAGGTCGTCCGCGACCCCGCCTTCACCGCCGAAGACGGCCGGTTCGGTGTGTACACGCGGTGGATCGAGACCGAGTTCGTCAACGACATCCCCGCCTGGGACGGCGAGCCCGAGGCTCCGACCGAGGCTCCCGGCCGGCACACGGTCGTGGTCGAGGTCGGCGGCAAGCGCCTCGAGGTCAGCCTCCCCGACCGCATCGCCGCCCCGGCCGGCAAGCCCGGGCGCCCGGCCGCGGCCCCGCCCTCGCGCCGCTCGCACGCCGCGTCCCCGACCGCGGGAGCCACCGGTGACGCCGTGAAGTCGCCGATGCAGGCCACCGTCGTCAAGGTCGCCGTCGAAGAGGGACAGCAGGTCGTCAAGGGCGACCTCGTCGTCGTGCTCGAGGCGATGAAGATGGAGCAGCCCCTTCAAGCCCACAAGGACGGCACCGTCACCGGGATCGACGCGAGCCCCGGCACGACCGTCGCGGCGGGCCACCCTCTGCTGCTCATCAGCTGAGGCATCCGCCCTCGTCCGGCGCCGCATCCCTTCGGGGTGCGGCGCCGTCGTTCGTCGCGGGGCCGGGCCGGGCGGAGCCGGGCCGGGTCGGGCT
>NZ_VBUM01000046.1 GCF_005774735.1 Microbacterium sp. 5K110
GACGGGGAGGGCACGGCATCGGACAGGGAGCCCGACGGAGCGGCGAACGGCAGCAGCACCGGCTCGGACATCGGTTCGGCGGCGACGTCGTCGTCGTCGTCGTCGACCATGCCGCCGGCACCGGCCGGACGCGCGGGCTCCGGCGTCCAGCCGCCGACGAGGGGCACGTAGGGACCGGCGAAGTCCTGACCGCGGCGCACCGGAGCCGAGTTCTCATCGACTCCGCCGACGCGGCGGGCACCCGAGGACGCCTCCTGCCAGCGTGCGGTGCCGAAGCCGAGGACACTGGCCCAGACCACCGGGATGAGCGCCCCGAGCACCGTCATGCCCGCGCCGCGATCGAATCCGAGGTTGATGCGGTGGACGGCGACGATGAACACGACCACGAACGCGGTGGTGCCGAACAGGGGGATGAGGTTCAGCAGCACCAGCCACGGAGAAAACCCGCCGACCTTCAGGACGGTCGCCCCGTTGACCACCGGGACCCACGCCTTCCAGGTCGCCTCACCGGTCTTGGTGAACAGGGCGACCAGAGCCAGCGCGTACCAGACGTACACGATCACGAACAGGAGCAGCGTCAGCGCCCCGAGGATCACACCCGTGGAATCGTTCATGTCGTCTCGCGCCGGCCGGCGGGCGGGCGCGTCCCCCTCTCGTCGCGGTGCGGCGGCCGTCGGCGCGTGGGGCGCGGGGCGAAGAACCGCAGGAACGATCTCAACGATACGGCCGCGCGCACGCGACGCCACCACCCGTGGCGACGCGTCAGCAGGCGGCGGTCCTCGTCGACGATCCGCCAGAACTCGGATGCCTCGTCCGCAGTGACCGTTCGAGACGAGAACACCGCGCGATCGGCGTCGTCCGCCAACCTCACCCCCGACGGGGTGTCCAGGGAGGCGGCGAGCTCGCGCCGGGTCGAGGACGGAGGCAGGGAGCGGCCGGCATCCAGCCCGGCGTCGACATACTCGTCCCACCCTCCGGCGATCGAGACGCGCGGATCGGGATCGCGCCGACGGCCGCGGCGGCGTGCCGCCTTGGCCACCACGATCGCGAGGAACGGACCGAAGAACACCAGGACGACCAGGAGCGAGATCGCCGCGACCCGGAGGATCGGCCACAACCACGCGAGATCGAGCCCGTCGTCGGTCGTGTCGTCGTCGGTGAGGGCGTTGTCTTCCTGCACCGGATCGGGCGGGACGACCTCGTCGACGGTGTCGGGGCGGACCTCGGTGACGTTCTCGGGATCGCGCTGCTGCGTCACCTCGAGGCTCGGCGACAGCTCCCACTGCGGGGTCGCGTCGATCGCCGCCCAGCGGCCGTCGTCGCCCTGCACCTCGGTCCATGCACTGAGATCGCGCGCGCGGCACTCCCCCGCTTCGCACGTGGCGACACCCGGATCGCTCGCGCTCAGCCGGGTGCCCACCACGACGCGGGCCGGAAAGCCGAGCTCGTGCGCGATGAGCGCGGCGGCGACGGCGAACTGCTCGTCGTCGCCCACGGCCGCGACGTAGTTGCCCGAGGTCTGCGCGCGCGGGTCGTCCTCGCGCTCGAGCAGGCGCTGGAACATCACCTCGATGCGCGCGAGCGAATGTCCCGAGGCGCTCGGCTGCAGCTGGTAGCCGGGAAGGTCGGCCGTCCACGTCGGGGCCGGCGCACCCGCCGCGGGGGCCAGGCCGTGGCTCAGGTAGCCGCGCTCGCGCAGCAGACGGACGAGGGAGACGAGGTCCGCCCCCGAGGATCCGGTGGCGTGCTCCTCGACCCAGCGCCGGAGGTTCTCGCCGCCCGCGCGACCGCCGTCCACGCCGGGGGCGACGAGAGTCGCGGGATCGTCGTCGGCGGGCTCGACAGCCGACAGGCGGTAGCGGTCGCCCGAGCGGAGTCCGCCGTCGGCGATCTGCACGCCGGCCTGGGCGTCGGCGCTGTAGTAGAACCGATCGGCGAGGACGTTCTGCCGATCGCCCTCGAACGTCGCCGAGACGAGACGGCCGGCGGTCGGCATCCAGATGCCACCGAGATCCGCGATCTCGACATCGGTCTCCACGTCCCGGCCGTCGCCCGCCGACAGGCTCGCGGGAACCCGCACAAACGACCCCTGGCGGGAGCCGGAGGAGCGGAAGACCTCGCCGTCGTAGACGTCGAGCGTCGCCACGCGGATGCGCTCGGGCGCCGTGCCCGTCGACGAGACGCGGAACAGCACGTCGTCGTCCCGCGCGTCGGAGAACATCGACCGGTACTCGGAGAGCGGGCTCACCGCCTCGGCGATCTGCCGTTCGGGACCCGCCGCCGACCGCAGCACCCGGCGGTCGGCATCCCTCACGGCCCACGGCACGACCGCGACGGCGGCCACCACGGCAACGACGAGCATGCCGGCACCCAGGGCCGCGCGGCGCCGGTCGGTGCGCGAGCGACGCCGAGGCAGGCTCACCGTCGCACTCTCGCTCGCCCGGCGCAGCGCACGGAGGCGCTCGTCGCGCGTGCGCCACGCCAACCACAGCACGGCCGAAAGGACCGCACCGACCCCGACCGCGGTCTCGACCGGCGCCGCGAGAGTGAGCGGCCCGACCGTCAGCGGAGCGCTCGTGGACGTGCGACCGAAGAACAGGCCGAACCCGGTCATCGCCAGACCGCTCACCACCGCCGCCAGCGCCCAGCGATCGCCGCGCAGCGCGAGCGTCAGTGTCACCGCCGTACCGACGAGGAAGACGACGAGCGCGGGGATCAGCAGGTTGCGGTAGTCGCCCACGGGCAGGTCGACGGTGACGAGGTCCTTCCAGGCCAGCGCCACGCCGGAGAACGCCTCGCCCAGGCCGCGCAGGAACTCCAGCGGGCTCCCCAGACGCGAGGGCACCGCGAGCGGCACGGCCAGAACGGCGAACGCACCGGCCACGAGCGCGGCAGTCACCCCTCCTCCCCAGCGGCACCACGTGCTCACGGCGACGATGCCCGCCGAGGCCACGACGGCCGCGGCCACGAGCAGCACGAAGGCGGGAGTGGCGTACACCGGCCACGCGGCGACCGCGGCGAGCGCCACGGACACGGCGGTGTACAGCCCGCCCGCGACGACGCGCGAGAGGCGGGCCGGATCTGTCGCCCGGGACGGCGCGCTCACGAGGTCGCTCCGCGCACGAGCAGACCGGACAGGTCGTCGAGCGTGCCGATGGTCAGGACGGTCAGTCCGGCGACGCTCTGCATGCGCGGGTGCGCGCGCTCGTCGCACACCACCGCCGCGACGGCCGTGTCGGCCGGGAACGCCAGCGTCGCCTGGCGCAGTCGGGTGAGCGAGACGGCCGATCCGACGACCACGAAAGCGATCGAGAGCCGTTCATTGGCCTCGGATGCCAAGCGGCAGACGTCTTCGACGGCCATCGTGTTCTCGTGACGCTCGAGGGCGCTGAAACCGTCGAGCAGAGCGCGCGGCGCGACGGTCGGGACGTGCCGGATCGCGCGCAGGCGTCCTTTCACGACGCGCGGGATCTCGGAGCCGGTCACGATGTCGATGTCGCGGGCATCGCGGACGGCGCGCAGGCCGAGCGAGGCGGCGGCCGAGACCGCCAGCTCGTACTCGTCGGCATCCGCGTACTCCTGCGTCGCGGCGGCCAGGACGACGGCCATCCGCGAGCGCCGGGATTCCTCGTACTGGCGCACCATGAGGCGCCCGGTCTTCGCCGTGGACTTCCAGTGCACCTGGCGCCGGGAGTCGCCGGGGACGTACTCGCGGATCGCGTGGAAAGACATGTCGGCGTCGACGAGGCGTCGCGTGGCGCTGCCCTCGAGGTCACGTACGAGCCCCGCGCTCGTGGACGGCAGGCCCACCGTGCGGGGGTGCACGAACAGGTCGTGCACGTCGTCGAACGCGTGCTCTCGCCGCAGCAGTCCCACCGGGTCGCTGCGGACCGTCGTGACCGGTCCGATGCGCACGACACCGCGCGGGAGCGGCGGGATCTCCAGCGGTTCGGTCACCCCGTGCCCCGGTCGCAGCAGCGGGACCGCGAACTCCACGAGTCCGCGACCGACCGGGATGTCCAGCCGTCCGGGGAGGGCCGGGCGCCCGCTGTCGTTGCGCACGGTGATCTCTCCCGTGACGCCGGTGCCGGCGACGACCCGCTCGTGCGTGAGCGTCAAGTCGACGTCGTACGCACGCGCGCCGAAGAGGAAGGGGACGCTCATGACCAGCAGCAGCAGAGCCACCGCGCCCGCGACGACCCACTCCACCCACCCGAAGACGAGACCGAGGGCGAGCCCCGCGGTGGCGGCGACCGCCACGACCGCGCCCGCCGGCCGCACCGTGCGTCCCGCCCACCGCACCGCGGCGGCGACGGCGTCCACGACCGCGCGCCACACCTCGGCGGCGCGCACCGCGGCGCGCACGAGCCGGCGGGTGCGCCGCGTCGACGTCGAGGTGACCGATGTGCGCGACCCCGTGCCGACGGTCGCCGCGGAGGTCCGCGTCAGTCGCGACTCGGTGAGGTTCACGTCGGGCACGGCGTCACCCGTCGCGAGCGGAGAAGCGGGGGGACTCGCACGTTCAGGCGCTCTCGCGCTGCGTCGGCGGGACGGTGTCGAGCAGGACCTGGCCCACGACGGCCTCCTGCGTCACCCCGTCGAACTCCGCCTCGGGATGCAGGATGAGCCGGTGCGACAGGACGGCGACGGCGAGCGCCTTCACATCGTCGGGCGTCGCGTACGTGCGCCCCTGAGCGGCCGCGCGCGCCCGGGTCGCCCGGGTCAGGGCGAGCGCGCCGCGGATGCTGACGCCCAAGCGCACCTCGTCGGCCGAGCGGGTGGCATCCACCAGTCGGGCGATGTAGTCGAGCACCAGGGCGTCGACATAGACGGCGGCGGCGAGATCGGCCATGCCGACGAGGGCTTGCGGCGTGATGATCGGACGCAGGTCCGCGGTGGAGACGGCCGCGCCGTCGAGGATGCGCACGGTGGCCGCGTGGTCGGGGTAGCCGAGGGAGGTGCGCAGGAGGAACCGGTCGAGCTGCGCCTCGGGCAGCCGGTAGGTGCCGGCCTGCTCGACCGGGTTCTGCGTCGCCAGGACGAGGAAGGGCACGCCGACCTCGCGCGAGACGCCGTCGATCGTGACCCGGCCCTCTTCCATGACCTCCAGGAGCGCCGACTGGGTCTTGGGGCTCGCGCGGTTGATCTCGTCGGCGAGGACGATGTTGGCGAAGATCGGCCCGGCGTGGAACTCGAACGTGCCGGTCTTCTGGTCGTACACCGTGATGCCGGTGATGTCGCCGGGGAGCAGATCGGGCGTGAACTGGATGCGCGTGTTGGTGCCCTGCACCGACTGAGCGATCGCGCGCGCGAGCGAAGTCTTCCCCGTACCCGGGACATCCTCGAGCAGGACGTGGCCGTCGCTGAGCATCGCCGTGAGCACGAGCTCGACCACGTGGCGCTTGCCGAGCACGGCGCGCTCGACGTTGTCGGCGATCTGCGCGAACGTCTGGGCGTACCAGGTCGCCTGCTCCTGGGTGATCGTCATGGCAGTGAGTCTCTCTCGGTGGGGGGGGGATCAGGGTTCGGGATCGGCTTCGGGCGTGCCGGGCTGGCAGGTCGCCTGGGTCTCGAGGACGGCGGAGTCGAGGCCCCAGCCGCGCGCGGACCAGTCGACGGTGACGCGGACGTTCGTGACCTTCGTCGCCCCGGCGGGGACGAGGTCGGAGCCCTCGGCGGGAGTGAGTACGGCGCCGTTCTTGTCGGTGTAGCGGAGCGCGGAACGGTCGAGCGTCAGCGTCGCCTGGTCGTTGCTCGCGCTCGAGGACACCTGGAGGCGCTCTCCGGCGACACAGGATGCCACTCGCGTGCTCGCCTGCACCTGGTACGGCGCGCTGCCCGAGGCCGGCGCGACCCGCCCTGTTTCGGAGGTCGTGCCCCAGAAGCGGTGCTGGAAGTAGACGCCGATGTTCGGGTCGGAGCCGAAGACCGATGACCGGTTGCCTTCGAAGTTCGTGTACTTCGGGTCGTTGAACCGCGGCGGTTCGCTCCCGGTCTGGATGCCGGAGATGCGCCACCGAGCGACCGGGCGGCCGTCCTCGGTGCCGATGTCGGGATTCGACCCGACGCGGAACGTGTAGCCGCGGGGGGCCGCGGTGTCCTGAGCGACGCGGTACTCCTGGGTCACGCTCTTCGTGCCGTAGGACGTCCCGTCGTAGCTCGACTCGACGCAGAACGTGAACGTGTAGGCGACGCCGTCCTCTTTACCAGGGAACTCGCGTCGGGGACCGCCGTCGCCGACGCGGCAGTTCGCGCCCTCGACGACACCGTAGCGGAGCTGCGAGTCCGTGCCGTTCTGGCGGGCGGTGCCCTCGACGGTCACCGTCGAGATACCGTCGCCGCTCGAGCGCGAGGTGATCGTCATGACCGGATCGAGCGGCGCACCGACCCCGTGCGCCGAGAACACCAGCGCGCCGCCCTGGGCCGAGCCGCCGAGGCCCGCGGGGATCTCGAAGCGCGAGGTCGGGGTGACGGTGATCTCGGTGCGGGCGTTGCTGCCGACCCGGAAACCGTCGACGCGGACATCGTTCTGGTTGCGGCCGACGCTGACGGTGCGGGTCTCGCCCGCGGCGCTGCGGATCTCGAGCTGCCCCGTCTCGGCGGACTCGACGCCGCGGATCACGAGGTCGACGACGTTGCCCTCGCCGTCGCCGGTCACGACGGGGGTGAAGCCCGCCGATTGCGGCCGCGCGGGCGGGTCGTACGCCCAGGCGGTGGTGCGCACCGATCCGCGGGACTCTCCGACGGAGTTGACGGCGGTGACGACGTACTCGCGCTGCTCACCGTTGGGAGCGCCGATCGGGGGGCACGCGCCGTCGGGTCCGCACTGCGCGACGACCTCGCCGCGCGAGCGGATGGTGAACCCGGAGATGGCCGGATACGCCCGGCGCGCCTCGCCGGGGTCGATGCGGAGCGTGAGCGAGCCGTCGGCGTAGGCCGTCTGCCGCACGCTCGCCGGGGCGCGGGGGAAGCCCTGGAGGTCGAGCACGACGCGCGCGTCGCGCGAGCCCGCGGTCGATCGCCCCTGGGCGTCGCGCAGGGTGACGCTGGCCGCGCACGTGGCACCCGGGGCGTCGGCGGTCCAGGACGCCCGCACGCTCGCGTTCGAGGCGACCTCGAAGCCGACGCCCGTGCACGCGCTCGTCGGGCGCACGTCCACGACCTCGAGCGGGGTGCGCGGGAGGGGGTTGACCTCGCCGGGGAGGCCGACGGCATCGATGGTGCAACTGGAGCCCGAGGCCTGCGAGCACTGCAACGTCGTGGTTCCACCCTGCGGAAGCGTGGAGGGGGCCGCGCCGACGCGCAGCAGCAAGCGAGCCGGGGCGACCGCTCGATGGCTCGTCACCGTCACGATCGCCGCGTTCTCGCCGCCGGGGACGGCGCGGTCCGCGCCGGTGACCGTCACGACCGAGCCGTCGAGGGTCACCGACGAGAACGCCGATCCGGAGTAGTCGAGGGCGTAGCGGATGCCCGCCCAGTCCTCACGGCCCAGCTGCCAGGTCGTCATGTTGCGCAGGTCGAACGTCGCCGTCTCGCCCGGGCCGACGGTCAGCGAGCCGGGGCGCAGTTCGGGCTGAGGCTCGCGGGCGACGATCCCGATCGGGACCGACAGCAGCGTCCACTCCTCGGTCCCCGCGACGCGGACCGGCACCTGGCAGGCGTCGGTCCAGGGGGACCCCGTCCCGGCGTCGTACCGCACGACCGTCCCGTTCACGGTGCAGCGCCCTTCGGCGCGGACGCCGGTCGTGGTGACCTCGGGTCCGACCTCGAGCGTGGCGCGGCGCGGGACGGCGACGAGGGATGCCATGTCGAACTCGACCGAGGCGAGTTCGTCCACGCGCTGAGCCGAGCCCGGGCGCAGGGCGAGCGTCAGATCGTCGTCGCCGGGGACCCGGACGAAGGCATACGTCGTGACGTCTTCTCCCCCCACGGTGCCCGAGACGACGAAGGGGATGATCCGCCGCGTCGCGGGGAGCTCGCCCGAGATGCGGCGACCGTCGAGGTTCACCCCGGCAGGCTCGCCCCACAGCGAGACACGGAGATCCGCCACGTCGCCACCCGACCACGTCGCCCGCCCGTCGAGGACGTCGACCCCGGAGACGAACTGATCGCGATCCTCGAGGGTCAGCACCGTGTCGGTGACCACCGGGAAGTCGGGGACGCTCTCGCGCACGACCTTCACCACGATCAGGCCGCGGCCGGTGTTGCCGGAATCGGACTCGACGTCGTACAGGAAGGACATCGTCGCCGGAGCCTCGCCGGCACGCAGGACCACCCCCGTCTCGGTCGTCGTCTCGATCATGGACTCCAGGCGCGCGTACTCGGGGTTGTCGCTGCCGTCAACGAGCGTGCGGGGCAGATCGGGGCGCACCGCGGTGAGCGAGAGGCGTCCCTGAGTGGGATCGATGTCGTTGGCGAGCGGGCTGACCCGGATGCGGCTGTCGGGTCCGGTCTGCACCTGCACGTAGTCCGTGAAGGTGATGGGGCTCGGGTTGGCCTCGGCATCCAGGACTCCGATGCGCACCGTGCCTTCTCCCGTCGCGCCGGAGGAATCGGCCACGCGGTAGCGGAACGACACCTGACCGCGATCGCCCGGCACCGAGGAGTACACGAGGGAGGCCCCGTCGGCCGAGATCGAGGCGGTCCCGCGGTCGGGCTGGGTCACGATGCGGTCGAGCACGACCGCATCCCCGTCGGGGTCGACGCCGAAGCCGCGGAAGGGGATCGTGGTCTGGCCTCCGCTGAGCACCCGCCCCTGCAGCGTGTCGGGCACCGGGGCGCGGTTGGCCTCGGATCCGAGCACGGTGACGTGGACCGTGGCCTCGTCCCACAGAGAGGGCGTGCCGGTCGTGTACACGCGGTAGGTGACCTCGTAGCTGCCGGGCGTCGTCGGGGCCAGGTAGCGCAAGACACCGCCCGACGCGAAGGCGAGGCCGTCACTGGCGGGGGCGGCCTGGACCGTGGCGGGGTCGAGGGTCGGACGTCCGCCGGCCGGGGACACGTCGTTGTCGAGGACCGGGATGTCGACCTGCACACCGGCGCGCACGGTCACCGTGTCATCGACCGCGATCGGGGCGATCTCGGGGGCGGGCGGAAGAAGGTACACCGTGGCCTCGCCGTCGACACGGGAGCCCTCGTCGTCGGTGCCGTCGCTGACGGTGTACGCCACGGTTCCGAGGAGCCCCGCCCCGCCCTCGGCGGTGCTTCCCGAGACGCGGAGGTCGTTCTGCCCCACGGTGTCGACGGTGAGCGAGGCTCCGTCCTCGGCGGTGGCGACGACGTCGCTCAGCAACAGGACCCGGCCGGTGGGGTTGGACACCGCAGCGAACACATCGAGCGTCGCGTCCTCTTGCGGGCGGACGAATGCCACGACGGGCGCGGTCGACAGCTGGGCCGGGGCATCAGCGGGGAGGAGCGTGATGCGGGCCGTGCCCGTGGCAGTGCGCCCGGCTCCCGCGACGGTGAAGTCGACCCGGTAGACGCCGGGCTGCGCGGCCGTGAAGTCGAAGGTCGTCGTGCCGCCGACGATCGTGGCCGACGCCGCGGCGTCATCGAGGACACGCACGGACCCGATGGTGACGTCACCGGCGGTGCCCGTCACGTGCGGGCCCACATCGACGGTGAGCGCCGAGCCGGCCGTGTCGACGACGGCGAAGGACTGCACCGAGAGCGCCGGATCCGGAGCGACCCGGATCAGCAACGGCTTGGTCGTCGTCGCCCCCGCGGTGTCGGCGACGGTCACGTCGAGCTGGATCGTCTGCTCCCCGCCCGATCCGTCGTCGGAGTGCTGGTAGACGACCTCGCCGGCGGGGGTGGATGCCACGCTGCCGACGCCGCCGGGGTTGTCGACCGACAGCAGCAGCAGGGGGTCGCCGTCGGGATCGACCCACCCGGGGAGAACGGGCACGGTGATCGTGCCGCCGCGCGCCACTTCGGGCGTAGGCCACGGCTGGAGGCACTTCTCGACGCCGCACCACACCGGAGCGGCGTTGGACTCGGTGGGCGAGACGGTCAGGGTCACCGTCGTCGGGGCCGAGGTGAGCCCGTCGGCCGCGGTCCCGTCGGTCACGGAATACGAGAAGGTCGCCGTGCCCGTCGCTCCGGCCGCGACGCGGACAGCGAGGCGCTGGCCGTCGTCGGTCACCGAAAGGCTGCCGAAGCCGGGATCCAGGCCCGTGACGCTCTCGCCCACGATGCTCAGGACGTCCTCGTTGGGGTCGTGGTCGTTCAGCAGCACCGGCAGGGTCACCAGCCGCCCCGCGCGCACGCCGAAACCGTCGGGCTCGGCGATCGGCGGCTTGGGGTCCAGCACCACGCTGAGCTGCTCATCGCTCTGCACGGCGGCCTCTTCGGTGCGGTCGTCGAGGGTCCAGCTCTGGCTCGACGCCACGAGCGCGCCGTCGGGCACCGTCCACACCCAGCCCGTCCGCGTCTCGTTCAGGATGACGGCGTGATCGGTCGCGACGAACATCGGCCGACGCTGATCGGGCATCGTGACCCCGGCGTAATCGAGGTCGGTCTCGCCGGCATCCGATCGCCACAGCGTGCCGCGGGCGTCGCCGGGCAGGAGCCACGCCGCATAAGCGACGCCGCCGTGGGCGAGCGGCTTCGCCGGCTGCCCCAGCACGGTGCCGCCGGCGCCCACTTCGCGTCGCGGCTCACCGCCGTCGACGGGAATGCTCCACAGGGACTGCTCGTCGGCCAGATACACGACGCGGGCGCGGGAGTCGGGGTCGCCCACGACGAGCTGCTCCGCGGTGTCGAGGTCGACCGGGTCCTGACCGCGCACCCACACGCGCCCCGCATCGGCGTCGACGAGCACCCACTGGTCTCCCGCGGCCGTGAGCACCGGTGCGGCCGCGTCGGCGTCGAGCGCGTCGCGCCCCTTCAGCTCGTCGGCCTCGATGTCGTACCGGATCACGGAGCCGTCGGCCGAGGAGTAGGCGAAGAGCATCCCGCGATCGTCGACGGTCACGGCATCCGCGGTGTACGTGCGGGCGTCGTCGTCGCCCGCCGTCCCGAACGGATCGAGCTCGGAGACCGACTGCCCCGCACGGCTGAGGCGGCTGGCGAAGACCGCACCCGTGTCGGTGCGGTAGACGACGTAATCGCCGGCCGTCACGACCGAGGTCGTCCCCGCGGGCGTCTCGGGGGCGGACTCGAGCTGATCCTCCTGCAGATCGACCGGCTGCGCCTCGTCGATGCGGGTGAGCTTGCTGTAGCTGTCGGTGAAGAGATAGGCGCCGTCGGGGCCCTGGGCGACCGCGCTCGGATTGCCCGCCGTGCGCACGGTGTCGAGCTCGCCCACCGTGGTGTTCACGCGCGCGTAGCGCTGACCTTCCCCGGTCTGCAGCGCCCACACGGACGTGTCGACTTCGGGGGTCTCCTGCGCATCCAGCCCTGGCCAGACGATGCTCGCCGTGATCACGAGCGCCGCGGCGCCGAGCGTCGCCGCCAGACCCGCGAGGGTGCGACGTTTCATCGGAGCACCCCGGTGGCCAGGAGCGCGGCCAGGACGACCGCGCTCGCGACGACGAGGGTGGCCGCCGCGAGCGCCCACGGCAGGAAGCGGTGGGCGGGACGCGTCGGGGCCGAGATGTCGGTGTCCTCATCCCGGGCCAGACCCGCGACGCCGGAGGAGCCGCGGAGCTTGCGCACCCCCTCGCGATCGATGCGCGAGCGTGCAGGGCCGCGGAGCGTGCCGTCGGCGAAGTCGACCGCGCGCGCGGTCGGCGCCCACTCGGCCGCGGGCACCTCGAGGGGAGTGGCGGGCAGCCCGAGCTCGGACTGCACCTTCTGCAACGCCTCACCGAGCTCCCGTGCGCTCGCGAACCGGTCGGCGGGATTGCGCGACATGGCCCGCGCGAGCACGGCCTGCAGCGACGGCGGCACGTCGGTGCGGGAGATGTCGGTGTACGAGGCGCGGGCGATCCGGCGACGCAGCTGCTCGCGGGAGTTCTGTCCGCGTTCGCGGCGCTCGAACGGGCTGTGGCCTGCGAGCAGCGAGTACACCGTCGCCCCGAGACTCCACACTTCGCTGGACACGGTTCCGGCGGTCTGCTCGGCGATGACCTCGGGCGCGCTCCACGGCACGCTCATCGCGAGCATCTCGTCCGCCCCCTGCCGCACCAGCGACGACGAGATGCCGAAGTCCGCCAGCACGGGAGCCCCGAACGTCGTCACGAGGATGTTGCTCGGCTTGACGTCACGGTGCACGAGCCCGGCGTGGTGCGCCGACTCGAGCGCGCCCGACATGCGCACGCCGATCGACAACACCTCGGCGACCGGCATCCGCTCGACCCGGTAGCGCTGCGCGAGCGAGCCGGGGCAGTATTCCATCACGATGTACGGCCGACCGTCGGCCGAGATCCCGGCCTGGTAGACGGTGACGATCGAGGGGTGCGCCGAGAGGTGGGCGAGCACGTCGGCCTCGGCGTTGAACATGCCCAGCAGATCCGCGTCGCGGACGTCGCTCGGGAGGACCTTCACGGCCACGTCGCGGCGCGGCATGTCCTGCCCGTAGAGGAAGACGTCGGCGAAGCCGCCGGACCCGAGCGGACGGATGTATGCCAGCCCCGGGAGGATCGGGGGTGACGAGGGCAGGCGCTGCGGCATCGTGCACCTCCCCGGAACCCCTGTCCGCAACCGAACGGGCGGACAACCCGGCAATGCTAACAAAGCTCCGAACCGGTGGGCCGGGGCCGTCCACAGGCTCAGGATGCCAGCGGCCCCGGGTCGCGCGGATCGAACGGGGCGTCCAACGACCGCGACAGGTCGTCGAGCATGGCGGCCACTTGGGGCTCGACGTATTCGGCGACGGCGGCCTGGATGCGGAGCCGATGATGCAGCAGCACCGCGCATACCTCGCGCCCGATCATGTTGGCGTAGTCGTCGGCGAGGCCGACCTCTTGCCGCAGCGCCGCCTTCGCGGCATCCGACAGCGGCGGCAGAGCGGGGATCGCGGCGTCATCTTCGGCCGCCAGACCCGTGAGCGTGAAGAGGAACGGAGCGCCCGGCTCGGGCTCGGGGTCCAGCGGCATGCCCTCGAACTCGGGCTCCAGTCCCTCGGCCGGGCGATACGAGCGGCGCCGGTTGCGGGCGGCCTGCTGCTCGAGCTCGGTCTGCAGCATCGGGAGGTTGCGCGAGGTGTACTCGGCCACGGCGTGGTCGACGATCGTCTTCACGCGGGTCGACAGCCCGTGCTGCACCCCGTGCGGCACGTCCGAGCCGAGACCGGCCGCCGAGAGCACCGGCGAACCGAAGCACCGGCGACACGGGGCGATGCGTCCGCGATGGTTCGCGGGCTCCCACCGGGGCAGCCAAGCGAGCCAAGCGTCCACCGCCTGGCCGACCTGGGTCTCGAGCGACCGCTCCACGCCCCTACGCTAGCCCGACACCGGGCGCTGCGGGCGGATGCCACGGCCCGACCATCAGCGATCTTCCTCGTCGCGCTCCCAGCGCCACCGCGGCCCCTCGCCCCGGCTGCGCGCGAGCAGCACGCCGAAGGCCCCGGCGAGCAGTCCTGCCAACGCGATCACGGCTCCGGGCCAGCCCAGCGCCACCGCGCCCGCGGCGGCGAGGCCGCGGGCGATATCGCCTCCGGTCACCGCCGCTCCCAGCGCGATCCCGAGGATCTCGCCGACGTACGCCGCGATCGCGCACGGCACCGCCGTGAGGAAGCCGGGCGGCACCGCCCGCAGTCCCCACAGGAGCACACCGGCGAATCCCGCGAGGGCCAGCAGCATGCCGGCCACCCCGGGAAGCGGACCGAGGCCACGGACGGGGATGACGTCGGCGTCGAACAGAAGGCTCGCGACGCCGAGACCACCGATCGCCAGGGCCAGGAAGCTCACCGTCGCGAAAACGACCGCGACCGGCGGGGTCACCCCCGCCGGTCGCGGCGTATCCGTCATGGCATCCGGTCTCAGCGCTGAGCGAGCTGAGGACCGGCCTCGAGCGTGCGCTCGTACTCGCGCTGCGCCTCGTCGTTGATCTCGGTGACGCGGCGACCGCGCTTGGCCACCCACGACCCGAACCAGATGGTGAGCTCGCGGCCGAGGACGAACGCCACGATCGCGAGGGGGGCGAGCACGCTCTCCTGCAGCAGGTCGACACCCTGGCGCGCGGTGAGCAGCCAGAACGGTGCCGCGAACAGCGCGCCCAGGAGGTAGCCGCCCCACGAGATGACGCCGACCAGCAGACCCCAGACCACCCAGTGACCCCAGCCACCGCGGTTGATGATCGCACCGAGGAACCAGAAGCCCACGAAGAACGCCACGGTCGGCACCCACAGCGTGAAGGTCGTCAGCGCTGCGAGGGCGGCGTCGACGAGGCCGTCCGTCTGGATCGTGCCGAGGAGGAGCCCCAGCCCGAGCGTGGCGGCGAGGTACAGGACGGCGAACACCAGGGTCGCGAGGAGTCCGATGGCGCCGGCGGCACCGCGATTGCCCCGGGGGCGCGGGGCCTCGGGCGCCTGAACGAAGATCGGCTGCGCAGCGCCGATCGGGTACGTCGCGTCGGCATCCGGCGAGGGAGCAGCGGAGGTCGCCGTGGCGGCACCGGCAGCAGCTGCCGCAGCGGGCAGCGCGGCTTCGGCACCGCGGTCGTCGTGCGCCGAGGGAGCGGCGGTGTGCGCCGCGGTGGCGGACTCCGGCTCGGCCGACGCGGCGTAGGCGGCCCACCGGGCATCCTCGTCGTCGAGGTCGACGGAGCGGTCCGCGACGGGCGCGGAGACAGCGGTCTGGCTGCGCGGCTCCACCGGGGAAGCGTCGTGCACCGTGGTCGCGGGCGCGGCGGAAGCCGCGGTCGCGGAGTCCGGACCGGACTCGCCCTCGGCCGCCACCGGGGCAGGCGCCTCGGGGTCGACCGCGTCGCGACGGGCAGCCTCAGCGTCGGCGAGCCCCTCGTGGGCACGTCCGACGACGTCGTGCGCCTCGTCCTTGGGCTCGTCGACGGGGTCGCCGTACGACTGGGGGTCGCTCATCGGGGTCTCCTCACGCGCGCAGATATCGTGCTGCGTCAGGCTAACCCGCGCGGGCCCTCGCACCGCGGAGGCGTGCCGTCGTGTGTCGGTCTCGACCGTGTCGGCGGCTCCGTTTAGGGTGGCTGCATGCCCGGTCGATCGTCGTCAGCGGCCCTCGCCGCAGTCATCGCGATCGCCGCCGCCCTCACGCTCGGCGCGTGCGCGCCCGAGCAGAGCGGCGACCCGGCGCCGACGGCGCCATCCCCGATCGAGTCGCGTACTCCCGCGGGCACCCCGATCCCCACGATCACGCCCACTGCCGTGGCGGCATCCATCCCCACCGATTGCCGCGCGCTGCTGTCGGCCGACGTGCTCGCGCAGCTCGGCTCGGTGCCCCTGAACGACCCGGCGCTCGGCCCGTCCGGGGCGCAACCCGACGGCTCGCTCATCTGCATCTGGCGTGACCCCGCCGCCGACACCACCGGACTCGTCACCCGCATCACGCGCATGGACCGCGGTCCCGCGCTCGACATGCTCAACGACCTCGTCACGACGCAGGGGTTCAGCTGCTACACGCCCGACGAGGGCACCCGCTGCGAGAAGACCTGGATCAACGACACCTATCCGGTCAACGACGGCCGCACGCTCTTCTGGCGCGACGACGTGCTCATCGACACGCAGTACTCGAACCTCGCGCCCACGGGCTACACCGCGAGCATCATCGCGTCGATCTTCGGCTGAGGCCGGGTCACTCGCCGAAGGCGCGGGATGCCACGACCCCGGCGTAGCCGTCCGGCATCCAGCCCGAGAAGGTCGACGAGACCCACCGGTCGCCGCGCAGGTCGTGCACCTCGACCACACCGCCGGCCTCGCGCTGGCAGTGGACCGTGTCGCCCGCGGTGGCGCACGCGAAACCCTGCTCGCTCAGCGTGGCGGTCACGGCGGCCGCACCCTGGGCCGACACGATGGCCACGCTGGTCTCGAGCCACCGGCCGCCGTCCCCCCGCCAGTGGCAGGTGACGACCGGCGTCGCCGCGGCAGCGCCCACCGCCTCGGGAGTGGACAGCGCCGCGGTTCGCCGCTGGTTCAGCAGGGCCTCGGGCGACCACACCAGCGCCGACCACATCGGCTGCGTGTACAGGTCACGGCAGGTCTCGGCCGGGCCCGGCACGCGCGGCGCGTCGGTGTAGGGCGGCGTCGTCGACCCGGTCCGCAGCGTGTCGCCGACGAAGGTCACAGCCCCCGGAACACCCGGCGCGGCCAGCACGAGGAGCGCGGCCACGACGGCAGCGCACACGACGCCCGCCGGCCACGCGATCCAGGCGCTGCGTCCCCCGACTCGTGCCATCCGTTCCTCCCCGACCACGGTAGGCGACCCGCACCGTGAGTCCCGCACCTCGACACGCCGCGGAGGGCACACGTGACCCGCCCGAAACCCGCCGGGAACGACGAAGGTCCCCGGCGCGAGCCGGGGACCTTCGTCGATCAGGATGCCGCACCGGGGTGCGGCATCCCTCGATCAGTTGTCTTCGATCAGTTGTACGTACCGGGCGTGAAGTCGTCCGTCGAGAAGCTGTCGAAGTCGACGTAGCTCAGGTCGGCGTCGCTGTACGCGCCGTCCGAGGCGAAGATGCGGTTGGGGTACCGCTCGCTCTTGGCCTCTTCCGTCGCCTCGACCGTGACGTTGCGGTACTTCGCAAGTCCCGTTCCGGCGGGGATGAGCTTTCCGATGATGACGTTCTCCTTGAGGCCGACCAGCGGGTCGCTCTTGCCCTCCATGGCCGCCTGCGTCAGGACGCGGGTGGTCTCCTGGAAGGACGCGGCCGACAGCCACGACTCGGTCGCGAGCGACGCCTTGGTGATACCCATCAGCTCGGGACGACCCGACGCGGGGCGCTTGCCCTCGCCGACCGTCTCGCGGTTGATGTTCTGGTAGCGCTTGAAGTCCACCAGCTCACCGGGCAGCAGGTCGGTGTCGCCGTGGTCGACGACGGTGACCTTGCGCAGCATCTGGCGCACGATGACCTCGATGTGCTTGTCGTGGATCGGCACACCCTGCGAGCGGTACACGCCCTGGACGCCGTTCACGAGGTACTTCTGCACCTCGCGGGCACCCTGCACGCGCATGACCTCCTTGGGGTCGAGCGTTCCGACCTGGAGGGGCTCGCCGACCTTGACGTGCTGACCGTCCTCGACGAGGAGGGTCGCACGCTTGAGGACCGGGTAGACCACCGGCTCGTCGCCGTTGTCAGGCGTGAGGATGACCTTCTTGGCCTTCTCGGTCTCGTCGATCGTGATGCGGCCATCGGCCTCGGCGATCGGCGAGGCACCCTTGGGGGTACGCGCCTCGAACAGCTCCTGCACACGGGGCAGACCCTGCGTGATGTCGTCGGCCGAGGCCGAACCACCGGTGTGGAAGGTACGCATCGTCAGCTGCGTTCCGGGCTCACCGATCGACTGGGCCGCGATGATGCCGACGGCCTCGCCGATGTCGACGATCTTGCCGGTCGCGAGCGAACGGCCGTAGCACTTCGCGCAGACACCGACGGCCGAGTCGCACGTGAGGACCGAGCGGACCTTGATGGTCTCGACCCCACCGGCGACCAGCTTGTCGATGAGCACGTCGCCCACGTCGTCGCCGGCCTCGGCCAGCACCGTACCCTGCGCGTCGACGACCGCCGTGGCGAGCGTACGAGCGAACACCGAGTTCTCGACGTTGGCGTCCTTGACGAGCGTGCCGCTCGAGTCGACCGCGGCGATCGGGAGCTCGAGGCCCTTCGACGTGCCGCAGTCCTCTTCGCGGATGATGACGTCCTGCGAGACGTCGACGAGACGACGCGTCAGGTAGCCCGAGTCGGCCGTACGGAGGGCCGTGTCGGCCAGACCCTTACGGGCACCGTGCGTGGCGATGAAGTACTCCGCCACCGACAGACCCTCGCGGTACGAGGAGATGATCGGACGCGGGATGATCTCACCCTTGGGGTTGTTCACCAGGCCGCGCATACCCGCGATGTTGCGGATCTGCAGCCAGTTACCACGCGCACCCGACGACACCATGCGGTTGATGGTGTTGTCGGCCGGGAAGTTGTCGCGCATCGCCTTCTGGACGGCATCCGTGGCCTCGGTCCAGATCTTGATGAGCTCCTGGCGACGCTCGGCGTCGGTGGTCAGACCCTTCTCGTACTGCGCCTGGACCTTCGCGGCCTGCTTCTCGTAGCCCGCGACGATCTCGCCCTTGTTCGGGGGCGTGAGGATGTCGCTCAGCGCGACCGTCACACCCGAACGCGTGGCCCAGTAGAAACCGGCGTCCTTGATGCGGTCCAGCGAAGCGGCGACCTCGACCTTGGGGTACTCCTCGGCGAGCTTGTTGACGATCTGCGACAGCTTGCCCTTGTCGGCCTGCTCGCGGACGAACGGGTAGCCCTTGGGGAGCGTGTCGTTGAAGATCGCCTGGCCGAGCGAGGCATCCACGAGACCGTGACGGTCGTAGCCCTCGGGGGCCTGGCCCTCGAGGAACGTCAGACCGGGGATGCGGATGCGCGCCTTGGCCTGCAGGTCGAGGGTGCCCTCGTCCTTGGCCAGGATCGCCTCGCCGACCGAACCGAACGCGCGACCCTCGCCCACGGCACCCTCCTTGAGGGTGGTGAGGTGGTGGAGGCCGATGATCATGTCCTGCGAGGGCAGGGTCACCGGGCGGCCGTCCGACGGCTTCAGGATGTTGTTCGACGCGAGCATCAGCACGCGGGCCTCGGCCTGAGCCTCGACCGACAGCGGCAGGTGGACGGCCATCTGGTCACCGTCGAAGTCGGCGTTGAACGCCGCGCACACGAGCGGGTGCAGCTGGATCGCCTTGCCCTCGACGAGCTGGGGCTCGAACGCCTGGATGCCGAGACGGTGCAGGGTGGGTGCACGGTTCAGCAGCACGGGACGCTCGCGGATGATCTCTTCCAGCACGTCCCAGACCTCGGGACGGTAGCGCTCGACGGCGCGCTTGGCGGCCTTGATGTTCTGCGAGTGCCCGAGGTCGATCAGACGCTTGATCACGAACGGCTTGAACAGCTCGAGCGCCATCTGCTTGGGCAGACCGCACTGGTGCAGCTTTAGCTGGGGTCCGACGATGATGACCGAACGACCCGAGTAGTCGACGCGCTTTCCGAGCAGGTTCTGACGGAAACGACCCTGCTTTCCCTTGAGCATGTCGCTCAGGGACTTCAGCGCGCGGTTACCGGTACCGGTGACGGGGCGACCACGGCGACCGTTGTCGAACAGGGCGTCGACGGCCTCCTGCAGCATGCGCTTCTCGTTGTTGACGATGATCTCGGGGGCACCGAGGTCGATCAGGCGACGGAGGCGGTTGTTGCGGTTGATCACACGACGGTAGAGGTCGTTCAGGTCGGAGGTGGCGAAACGGCCACCGTCGAGCTGGACCATCGGGCGCAGCTCCGGCGGGATGACCGGAACCACGTCGAGCACCATCGAGGCCGGCGACATGCCGGTCTGCAGGAACGAGTTGACGACCTTCAGACGCTTGATCGCGCGGATCTTGCGCTGACCCTTGCCCTCGGAGATCTGCAGGTGGAGGCTGTCGGCCTCGGCCTGCAGATCGAAGATCTCCAGGCGACGCTTGATCGACTCCGCACCCATGTGGGCCTCGAAGTACTGACCGAAACGGTCCTGCAGCTCGTGGAAGACGTCGTCTTCGGGCTTCAGGGCGCCGACCTCGAGCGTGCGGAAGTCCTCCCACACGCGCTCGAGCTTGGCGATCTGCTCGTCCGCGTTCTTGCGGATCGAGGTCATGTCCTTCTCGGCGGCGTCCTTGACCTTCTTCTTCTGGTCGGCCTTGGCACCCTCGGCCTCGAGAGCCGCGAGCTCCTCCTCCAGCTTCGCCAGACGAGCGGCGATGCGCGAGTCGCGCCGGTCGCCGAGCGTCTTCAGCTCGAGACGGATGTTGTTCTCCTGCGTCGCCAGGTCGCGGTGACGAGCATCCTCGTCGACCGAGATGACCATGTAGGCGGCGAAGTAGATGACCTTCTCGAGGTCCTTCGGCGCCATGTCCAGCAGGTAGCCGAGGCGCGAGGGCACGCCCTTGAAGTACCAGATGTGGGTGACGGGCGCGGCGAGCTCGATGTGGCCCATGCGCTCACGACGGACCGAGGACTTGGTGACCTCGACGCCGCAGCGCTCGCACACGATGCCCTTGAAGCGGACGCGCTTGTACTTGCCGCACGCGCACTCCCAGTCGCGGGAGGGCCCGAAGATCTGCTCGCCGAACAGACCGTCCTTCTCGGGCTTCAGGGTGCGGTAGTTGATGGTTTCGGGCTTCTTGACCTCACCGAAGGACCAACGACGGATGTCGTCGGCGGTGGCCAGGCCGATACGAAGCTGATCGAAAGTGGTTGATTCGAGCACTGGTTCTCCTGTGTCGGAATTCTGTTCGTTGCCTGGCCGGGTCAGATCTCGTCGATGGACGAGGACTCGAAGCGGCTGGAGATGTTGATACCGAGCTCTTCTGCGGCGCGGAAGGCGTCGTCGTCGGTGTCACGGAGGTTGACCGCCGTGCCGTCGGCCGAGAGGACCTCGACGTTCAGGCAGAGCGACTGCATCTCCTTCATGAGCACCTTGAACGACTCGGGGATGCCGGGCTCCTGGATGTTCTCGCCCTTGACGATCGCCTCGTAGACCTTGACGCGGCCGAGGATGTCGTCGGACTTGATCGTGAGGAGTTCCTGCAGCGCGTACGCGGCACCGTAGGCCTCGAGGGCCCACACCTCCATCTCACCGAAGCGCTGACCACCGAACTGCGCCTTACCACCCAGCGGCTGCTGCGTGATCATCGAGTACGGGCCCGTCGAGCGCGCGTGGATCTTGTCATCGACGAGGTGGTGCAGCTTCAGGATGTACATGTAGCCGACCGAGATGGGCGCCGGGAAGGGCTCACCGTGGCGACCGTCGAACAGCACGGTCTTACCGGTCGAGTCGATCAGGCGGTTGCCGTCGCGGTTGGGGATCGTCGAGTCGAGCAGACCCGCGATCTCGTCCTCGAAGGCGCCGTCGAACACCGGGGTGGCGACCTTGGTGCCGGGAGCGGCCTCGCGAGCCACCTCGGGCAGGTTCGTCGCCCACTCGGGCGTCCCCTCGACCTTCCAGCCCTGCTGGGCGATCCAGCCGAGGTGGAGCTCGAGGACCTGACCGAAGTTCATTCGACCCGGGATGCCGAGCGGGTTGAGCACGACGTCGACGGGGGTGCCGTCGGCGAGGAAGGGCATGTCCTCGATCGGGAGGATCTTGGCGATGACACCCTTGTTGCCGTGGCGGCCGGCGAGCTTGTCGCCCTCGGTGATCTTGCGCTTCTGGGCGATGTAGACCACGACGCGGCGGTTGACGCCCGAGCCGAGCTCGTCGTCGCCGTCCTCGGCGTTGAACTCCTTGACGGCGATGATCGTGCCCTGCTCGCCGTGGGGCACCTTCAACGAGGTGTCACGGACTTCGCGGCTCTTCTCGTTGAAGATCGCGCGGAGCAGACGCTCCTCGGCCGACAGCTCGGTCTCACCCTTGGGCGTGACCTTGCCGACGAGGATGTCGCCGGGGCGGACCTCGGCACCGATGCGGACGATGCCGCGCTCGTCGAGGTCCTTCAGCAGGTCGGGGCTGACGTTGGGGAGGTCACGGGTGATCTCCTCCTTGCCGAGCTTGGTGTCGCGCGCGTCGACCTCGTACTCCTCGATGTGGATCGACGAGAGCGTGTCGTCCTTCACGAGGTCCTGGCTGAGGATGATCGCGTCCTCGAAGTTGTGACCCTCCCACGTCATGAACGCCACGAGGAGGTTCTTGCCGAGGGCGAGCTCGCCGTTCTCGGTCGCGGGACCGTCGGCGATGACCTCGCCGACCTCGACGCGCTCACCGGCGGAGACGACCACGCGCTGGTTGTACGACGTGCCCTGGTTGGAGCGGTCGAACTTGCGGAGGAAGTAGTCCTGCGTGCCGCCCTCGTCGAGCTGGACGGTCACGACGTCGGCCGAGACCTCCAGGACGACGCCGGCCTTCTCGGCGGTGACGACGTCGCCGGCGTCGATCGCGGCGAAGCCCTCCATACCGGTACCGACGACGGGCGACTCGCTGCGCACCAGCGGAACGGCCTGGCGCTGCATGTTCGCACCCATGAGGGCGCGGTTGGCGTCGTCGTGCTCGAGGAACGGGATGAGCGAGGTCGCCACCGACACCATCTGGCGCGGCGAGACGTCCATGTAGCCGATCTCGTCGACGGGGAACAGGTCGACCTCGCCACCCTGACCGCGACGGGCGAGGATGCGGTCCTCGACGAAGTGGCCGTCGGCCTTGAGGGCGACACCGGCCTGAGCGACGATGTGGTCGCTCTCTTCGCTCGCGGTGAGGTAGTCGATCTGGTCGGTCACGCGACCGTCGACGACGCGACGGTACGGGGTCTCGATGAAACCGAACGCGTTGATGCGCGCGAACGATGCGAGCGAACCGATCAGACCGATGTTCGGGCCTTCCGGCGTCTCGATGGGGCACATGCGGCCGTAGTGCGAGGGGTGGACGTCACGGACCTCGACGCCGGCACGCTCACGGGACAGACCACCGGGGCCCAGCGCCGAGAGGCGACGCTTGTGGGTCAGGCCCGCAAGCGGGTTGTTCTGGTCCATGAACTGCGAGAGCTGCGAGGTTCCGAAGAACTCCTTGATCGCGGCGACGACGGGGCGCACGTTGATCAGGGTCTGCGGCGTGATGGCCTCGATGTCCTGCGTGGTCATGCGCTCGCGGACGACGCGCTCCATGCGGGACAGACCGGTGCGGACCTGGTTCTGGATGAGCTCGCCGACCGCGCGGATGCGACGGTTGCCGAAGTTGTCGATGTCGTCGACGTCGAGGCGGATCTCGGCGGCCTGGCCGTGACGCACGCCGTCGAACACCGAGTCGCCGCGGTGCAGACGCACGAGGTACTTGATCGTGGCGACGATGTCGTCGACGGTGAGCACCGAGTCGCTCAGCGGCTTGTCGAGGCCGAGCTTCTGGTTGATCTTGTACCGGCCGACCTTGGCCAGGTCGTAGCGCTTGGAGTTGAAGTAGAAGTTGTCCAGCAGCGCGCGGGCGGCCTCGGCCGCGACCTGCTCGCCCGGACGGAGCTTGCGGTAGATGTCGCGGAGCGCATCTTCCTTCGTGAGGATCGTGTCCTTGGAGAGCGTCTCTTCGATCGAGTCGAAGCCGGCGAACTCGGCGAGGATGTCCTCGCTCGTCAGGCCCAGGGCCTTGAGGAACACGGTGACCGACTGCTTGCGCTTGCGGTCGATGCGGACGCCGACCTGGTCGCGCTTGTCGATCTCGAACTCGAGCCAGGCACCACGCGAGGGGATCACGCGAGCCGACACGATGTCCTTGTCGGAGGTCTTGTCGGGCGTCTTGTCGAAGTAGACACCGGGCGAACGCACGAGCTGCGACACCACGACACGCTCGGTGCCGTTGATGATGAACGTGCCCTTGTCGGTCTGGAGCGGGAAGTCGCCCATGAAGACCGTCTGGGTCTTGATCTCACCGGTCTGGTGGTTCATGAACTCGGCCTCGACGTACAGCGGGGCGGCGTAGGTCTTGCCGCGCTCCTTGCACTCTTCGATCGAGTACTTCTCGGGCTCGAGGTAGGGGTTCGTGAACGAGAGCTGCATCGTCTCGCTCAGGTCCTCGATGGGCGAGATCTCCTCGAAGATCTCCTCGAGACCGCTGATCTCGGGGACGTCGGTGCGACCGACGGCCTGAGCCTCGGCGACCCGGGCCTTCCAGGCTTCGTTACCGACCAGCCAGTCGAACGACTCGGTCTGCAGGGCGAGCAGATCGGGAACGGTCAGCTTGTCGGAGATCTTCGCGAACGAGAGGCGGGATGCGCCGCGTCCGCTCTTCGGGGTGGTGGTGGATGCGTTGCTCGCAGCAGCCAAGGGAATAACCTCCAGAAGCCCGGGCGAGGGGCTCGTGATTCCTTGTCGTCAGGTGGAGTGCGTTCCTGCCCCGATAACCTGCTCGTCGCACACCGCGGTGAAGCGGGGACGGACAGGCTCAGCCGACCACCATATGAGGGCAGGGGGAATCGAGGAGCGCAAAGTCCAAGCATACGCGGGAGGACGCGCCGTGTCCAGTCGAATTCTTGACGACTTTGCGTACCTGCGGTATAACCGCGCACGGCCGCCGGGGATTCCCCGGATCGGCCTCACGAACCGCGGAAACGCAGGCGATCACCGGGCCGCACGTGCGCGAGACGATCGAGGCCGGCATCCGTCACCACCGCGATCACGGGGTATCCCCCGGTCACCGGGCCGTCCGCGAGCAGGACGACCGGCCTCCCGTGGGGCGGCACCTGCAGGGCTCCCGGACGCATGCCCTCACTCGGGAGCTCGTCATGCCGGACGCGGTCGAGCGCCGGGCCGTCCAGACGGATGCCGACACGGTCGGCGTCGCCGGACACGGTCCAGGTCGCGCCGGCCAGCGTGCGCCGCGCGTCGGTCGTGAACCAGTCGGCGCGCGGACCCGGCGCGATCGGCACGTCGATCAGCGAGCCCGGGACCGACCAGGGAAAGACGTCGACGACGGGAACCGGGTGCGGCACCTCCCCCACGCCCAGCACGTCCCCGGCGCGCAGCGGTGCCGGCCCCAGCGCGGCCAGGACGTCGGTCGACCGCGACCCCAGGAACACGGATGCCGCGACCCCGCCGCGGATCCCCAGGACGAGCCGCGCCCCGGCGCGGGCCACCCCGATGCTCAGTTCGGCACCGGAGGGAACGAGCACGGGAGCGTAGGCATCCACCGCTCTTCCGGCGACGCGGATGTCGGCGAGAGCACCGGTGACGGCGATCCACGTGTCGCGGACGACGCGGGCGCGGAAGCCGCCGAGCACGATCTCGACGCCCGCGGCCGTGTCCTCGTTGCCGACGAGGCGGTTGGCGATGCGAAGCGACGCTCGATCGAGCGCGCCGGAGCGGGCGACGCCGAGAGCGGCGCGATCGGGGCGTCCGAGATCCTGCACCGTCGCGAAGGCGCCCGGGGCGAGGATGTGCAGCGCCGGGTCGCCGTGCGGCGGGAGGCGACGGGAGGAGATTCCGGCCGCGGAGGGCGCCGCCGCCGCATCCGTTCCTCCGCCGGCCGAATCTCCTCCCGCAGCGACTGCCCCGGCCGCGGAGACACGCGCGCGCTGCGGCACGAACCGTACCCGGGCACCGGGGGCGAGGAGCACCGGGTCGGTGGCATCCGGGACGAAGAGCGGAGCGTCAGTGGTCCCGATGAGGCGCCAGCCGCCCGGGGTCTCGCGCGGGTACGCCCCGGTGAACTCCCCCGCGAGGCCGACGGATCCGGCCGGGACGCGTGTCCGCGGCTGCGGAAGCCGGGGGACATTCCCGGGCCAGGCCGCGCTGACGAGGTAGGCGAACCCCGGGGCGAAACCGGTGAACGCGACGGCCCACTCGGCTGCCGCGTGGCGGGCGACGAGGTCGGTGGGACGGATGCCGAGGATCCCCGCGGTCTCGTCGAGATCCGGGCCGTCGTAGCGGACGGGGATCTCGACGAGCGGTCCGGGCGGCACGGCCGCCGCGTTCGCGCTCCCGGCCGAGAGGACCCACGTCCGGACGGCGGCGGCGCTGAGACGGGCGGGGTCGAACGCGACGAGCACCGTGCGGGCCGCCGGGACCAGGTCGTCGACGCCGTCGGGCGGATCCGCGGCGAGCGCGGCGTGCAGTGCGAGGACGGCGTCGAGGTCGTCGACCTCGGCGAGGACGGCCCGCTCGCCCATCGGCCGGAGCCGCACGCTCACCACGGCGCGCGCACCCAGATCCCCTCGGCGTCGAGCGCGGCCCGGACGGCCCGGGCGATCGCCACCGCCGCCGGGGTGTCACCGTGGAGGCACAGGGACGCGGCATCCACGGCGAGCAGGCCGCCGTCGACCGTGTCGACCGTCCCCTCCCGGACGAGTCGCACGACGCGGTCGGCGACGCGCGCCGGGTCGTCGACGAGCGCTCCCGGGCGGTCGCGCGGCACCAGCCCGCCGGTCGACTCGTACCCGCGGTCGAGGAACGCCTCGTGGACGAACGGAAGACCCGCGGATGCCGCGGCCTCGGCGATCGCGCCCGGGAGCCCGAGCACCGGTAGGGCCCGGCCGAGCCTCGCCGAGTGGTCGGCGACGGCGGCGACCACGGCCCCGGCTTGCGCCGCGTCGTCGATGACCGCGTGGTAGAGCGCGCCGTGGGGTTTGACGTAGCGCAGGTCGGCCCCGGCGGCGGCGAGCGCGTCGAGCTGCGCGGCGACACTCGCCCGCAGCTGGGACGGCGGCGGGTCGCGGCGCACGCGTCCGAAGTTCGCGCGGTCGTCGTACGAGGGGTGCGCCCCCACGGCGACGCCGAAGCGCGCGGCGCGCTCCACCGAGGCGCGCATCGAGTCGGCGTCTCCGGCGTGGCCCCCGCACGCGACGTTCGCGCTGGAGATCACCGCGAACATCGCTTCGTCGTCGGCGGTCGGCATCCCGTCGACGGTCTCGCCGAGGTCGGCGTTGAGGTCCACCCGCATCCCGCCACGCTACCCCCCCCTGTCCCGCACGTGAGGGGTCAAGAAGTGTCGCCCGGGCAACCCGGAGGCGACACTTCTTGACCCCTCACGCGATGGGGGCGGGGG
>NZ_VBUM01000047.1 GCF_005774735.1 Microbacterium sp. 5K110
ACGTCGACACGTCCGCCCCCGCCGCGCCGGCCCCCGCCGCCGTCGACCCGACGCCGGCCTTCATCGCCCCGGTCCCGATGGAGAACGACCCCGACGCTCTGTTCGCCGGGGACCGCGGCATCCTGGACGCCGACGTGCGACGCGTGCTCGTGCGGATCCTGCAGCGGCGGTTCCTGCTGGCCGAGAACTCCCCCGCCGAATGGAAGCTGCTGCTCGAGCACCAGCAGATGATCGAGTCGCGGCTGAACGACCTGTTCGTGCGGCTCGTCGTCGACCACGAGCGCGGCGTCGCCTACAAGGAGCAAGTGCGCAGCGACGAGGTCGAGGTGCCGATCCTGCTCAAGGACGAGGCCTACTCGCGCGCCGAGACGCTCGTGCTGGTGTATCTGCGCACGGTGTTCCAGCGCGAGACCACCGCGGGTGCGCCGTCGGCGCGCGTCGACGTCGAAGAAGTCGAGCAGACGGTCCTGACGTACTTCGCCGAGAGCGACGGCACCCGCGCGAGCCAGCAGCGAGCGGTCCGCACCGCGATCGCGCGCCTCGACCGCGAGGGGATCATCGAGGAGGAGTCCGAGGGGCGCTTCCGCATCGGACCGCTCATCGAGATCGTGCTCAGCGCCGAGGTGCTGCGCGAACTGCAGAAGTGGCTCGACGCGCAGACGACGGATGCCGCGACCGCGACGCCGTCGGCGGGCGAGGCGCCGGCATCCGACACGGCCGAGGGAGAACTGGCATGACGATGCTCGAGACGCTGTTCGGCCTCATCCCCGCCGCCTCGCGCGGTCAGCAGTGGGTCGCCCACGAGCTCCAGCTGATCAACTGGGGCGGCTACGACGGAGAGCACCGCGTGCGCTTCGCGCCGACCGCGACGCTGCTGTGCGGCGGTTCCGGATCGGGCAAGTCCACGCTGATGGACGCCTACGTCGCGCTCATGATGCCCCACACGACCCCCTTCAACGGCGCCTCCAACGGCGCGGTCGTCGGGCGCCCCCGCGGGCAGGAGCAGCGCAACATCCTCTCGTACGGCCGCGGCAAGCTCGACGAGTCCCGCACCGACGAGGGCACGAAAGTGCGGGTGCTGCGCGGCGACGGCACCGACACGTGGACGGCGATCGCGATGACGTGGGTCGACCACGACGGCGCGCGGTTCACGGCCGTGCGCGCCTGGTACTTCCCCGCCTCGGCGCGCGTCCTCGACGACGCGGTCAAGGTGCGCGGAACCATCCATGGCGACTTCGACCTGCGCGGGCTGGAACGCGCTGCGCAGCAGCATCTCTCCGACGCCGCGGTCCGTGCGACAGGCCTGGACACCCTCGCGACCGACCGCGAGTTCTCGGCGCGGTTGCACGCGGTCCTCGGCATCGGCGCGGCCGGTTCCGGCGCGAAGGCGATGAGCCTGCTCGCGCGCATCCAGGCGGGGCAGCAGATCACCACCGTCGACGACCTCTACAAGCGCATGGTGCTGGAGGAGCCCGAGACCCTCGCGACCGCCGAGGCCGTCGTCGCGCACTTCGACGGCCTCGAGAGCACCCGCACCCGCATGCTCGAGGCGCGCCAGCAAGTGCGGGCGCTGCAGCCGATCCGCACGATGAAGGCGCGCATCGACGAGGCCGCCGAACGCGTGCGCATCATCGAAGCCCTGGGGCGCTTCGGCGACCCGGCCTCGCGCGCGTCGCTGTGGCGCGCGCAGCGCCGCGTCGATCTGCTCGGCGCCGTCGAGGACGAACTGCGCGAACGCACCCACGCCACCGACGCGCTCGTGCGCGAACGCCAGGCCCTCGCCGACGCCGCCGAAGCGGAGCGCGACGGACTCGGCGACGTGCTGCGGGCCGCCGGCGGCGACCGACTCGACGCGGCGCAGCGCGAGCTCCGCGCCCTCGAGCGTCGCCGCGCCGGGATGGTGCGCGACCGCGAGCGTTTCGAGGCCGCTCTGGCGGTGCTCGGCGCCGAGGTCGGCACCGCGAAGCAGTTCGCGGCGCTGGCCGACGACGCCCGCCGCACTCTCGGCGACGCGGATGCCAAGACCGCGGTGCGCGACGCCTTCGTCACCGCGAGCAGCCGGCACACCGAGGCGCGTCAGCAGCTCGCGACCCTCGAGACCGAGCACCGCCGCACCCAGACGCGCGACGACAACATCCCGCCGCGGCTGCACGAGGCGCGCGAGGCGCTCGCCGAAGCCGCCGGGCTCACTGCCGCGGAGCTGCCGTTCGTCGCCGAGCTCGTCGACGTCCGCACCGAGTTCGAGCCGTGGCGCGGGGCGTTCACCCTCGCCCTGGGCGGTTTCGCCACGACCCTCCTCGTGGATACCGCGCACCTGGCATCCTTCCGCGCCGCGATCGACGGCGTGCGGCTGTCGGAGCGGCTGCGGTTCGAGGGTGTGTCGACCGGCCTGCCCGAGCGCGCCGGGTTGGACCCGGCCACTCTCCCCGGGCGCCTGGACTACCGCAGCACCCCGTTCACGGGCTGGCTGCAGGACCGCCTGGAGCAGCAGTTCTCGTTCGTGTGCGTGGATGCCGCACGCGAGCTGTCGCAGCACCGGATGGCCCTCACGATCACGGGGCAGACCAGCCAGGGCGCGCGCGGTGCCCACGGCGGTTCGGTGCGGCAGAGCATTCTCGGGTTCTCCAGCCGTGCGCGCCTGAGCGACCTGGGCGAGCAGATCGCTCGAGCCCGCGCCGACCTCGCTTCGGCCAAGACCGCCGTCGACGAGGCCGCGGCCGCCCTCGACGCGTTCGACGACCGGCGCAGCGCCCTGGAGAAGATCGCCGACCTCACGTGGGAGCAGGTGGACACGGCATCCGTCGATCGCGAACTCGAACGCTGGAACGAGACGATCGCCGAGGTGACGGCCGGCAACCCCCGCATCGCCGAGTTGCAGGAGCAGATCTCGGGGACGCGTGCCCGCGCCGCGCGCCTGCGCGAGGAGATCGGCGCGGCGAAGACCGAGCAGCAGCGGCTCGCGGCCCGGTGGGCCGAGGTCACCGACGAGGTCGACGCCGCCCACGCGCGACTCGAGGATGCCGAGGACGCCGGTCTCACCCTCACGGCCGACGAAGCCGCCTACCTCGACGCCCTCTTCGTCGCCCCCGACGGCGAGGACCGGTCGCCGTCCGAACGCCTCGCGCGGTTCGACGCGGCCCTCGAGTCGGCGTCGAAGCGCCTGCTCGAGGACCAGCGCGCCGCGCAGGAGACCTGGAGCGACCAGCGCGAGGGCCTGCGGCGCACCCTGACCGTCTTCATCGACCGGTGGCCGAGCCCGAACCTCCTCGCCGATCCCGACGAGTCGCTGGGCGACTTCGAGCGGATCCTCGCCGACCTCGAGGCCAGCGGCCTGCACGAGATCGAGGCCGAGTGGCGCGACAGTCTGCTGCGCCTCTCGGGCAACGACCTCACGAACCTCGACTCCTCGCTCACGCGGGCGCTGCGCGAGATCCGCGACCGCATCGCCCCGATCAACGAGATCATGCGCGACCTGCCGTTCTACGACGACGACCACCGCCTGCAGATCGTTCCGCGCGAGAGCCAGTCCGAGGTGCGGCGCCGATTCCGTCGCGAGCTGCGGGACGTCCGCGCGGCGATCGACGCGGCCGGGAGCGACGAGGAGCGAGAGGCCGTGTACGCGCGGATGGCGCGGCTCATCGGCCGCATCCGCTCCACCGCCCCCGACTTCGCCGACCTCATCGACGTGCGCAACCACGTGCGGGTGAGCGCCGAGCGCTTCCGTGCCGCGACCGGCGAGCACGTCGCGCTGTACGACCACATCGGCGAGAAGTCCGGTGGCGAGTCGCAAGAGCTCATCGCGTTCATCGTCGGCGCCGCGCTGCGCTACCAGCTCGGGGATGCCGGGGCCGAACGCCCCCGGTACGCCCCGGTGTTCCTCGACGAGGCGCTCATCAAGGCCGACGCGCACTTCACCAAGCGCGCGATCGGCGCATGGCGGGGTCTCGGCTTCCAGCTCGTCATCGGCGCGCCGAACGACAAGTACAGCGCGATCGAGCCGCACGTCGACGTGGAGTACGACATCCTCAAGGACACCCGCGGCCGGTCGTGGGCGAAGGCCAAGGTGGCGCTGCCCGCGTAAGCCCGGGCACGCGCCACCACCGCCGTCTCGCTCACATCGCGATCGACGGCAGCTCTCCGTCGCCCGCACCGGCCGGGCGAGCAGGCTCGCTCTCGCCGACGGGACCCACAGATGCCGTCGGCCGCGCCGTGCGGTCGACCGAGAAGGTGAAGACGTCGGGGCGCGCGTAGTGGCCGACGGGGTCCGCGAATCCCTTCGCGATGCCGATGGCGTCGAGGTCGAGGTCGGCCACGGCGAGACCCTCGCGGGTCGGATCGATCGGCTCGCTCAGGAGCGCTCCGTCGGGGCCGTAGATCCCCGCGGCCCCGCCCCCGGCGAAGCCGGGGACGTTATTCATGACGCCGTTGGCCATGAGCACGAAGACCCCGCCCTCCATGGCGTAGGTCCGGCTCATCGCGATCGACGCCTCGGCGGAGAACTGGGCCAGCTGATCGCCGAACGGCGGCCACGCTCCGACGTGGATCTGCTCGTGCTGCGCGTACATGCTGAACTTCAGGAGCGGCTGCAGGTGCTCCCAGCAGTTGAGCGCCCCGAGTCGTCCGAGCGGCGTGTCGATGACCTGCAGCCCCGATCCGTCCCCCTCACCGAACAGCGTGCGTTCGACGAACGTCGGCTTGAGCTTGCGGCGGTGCAGCAGCACGTCGCCGTCCGGACCGATGATGACCTGCGCCATGTAGAGCGACCCGTGGTCCCGCTCGCTGAGACCGAGCACCACGCTGATCTCGTGTTCGGCGGCCGCCTCGCGGATGCGCGCGATCTCCGGTCCGTCGATGTGTGGCGAGTTCGCGCGGTAGAGGGCGGCGAGGGGAATCTGCTCTCCCGCCGTCATCCCCCACAGGAAGAGGGGGTATCCGGGCAGCCAGGTCTCGGGGAAGGCGACGATGTCGGCGCCCTCGCCGGCGGCCTGTCCGATGATCTCCACCGTCTTGGCAGTGGTCGCCTCGAGGTCGAACCAGACGGGCTCGGCCTGAACGGCAGCGGCGCGGACGCGGGTCATGAGATCTCCTTCATCGTGGGAGCCGGGCGATCCGAACGTCCCACCGGCTGACGGAAAACTACGGCCGGCCCCTCGCATCCGGGGAGTCCCGATCTGCACGGAACCTGGCATTCTCCGCAGGATCGCGGCCGCGCAACATGACCGTTACACGAGCGACGCTCGCGTTCGACGCCCCGACGTCCGGCGACAACACGCACGAAACCCCCTGCCGCCACACTGGTCGCATGGTGACGGCACGGCTCACGGCGGGCGAGCGTTGGCAGGAGCTCGCGTCCGACCTGTTCGTCCCGCTTCACGTCACCGGTGATGGACCCGCTCCGCGCGTGCGCGTCGACTACGAAAGCGTCGCCGACGTCTCCTACTCGCGGGTCCGCTCGACCCGGGGCGAGGTCGTCCGCGCGGAAGAGCTCATCGATTCCGTCGATTCGGAGATCGCCCTCTTCTCCCTCCAGCTGCGCGGGTCGGGGCGCGTGGCGCAGCGAGGCAGGACCACCGTCGTCCGCCCCGCCGAGGGCGTGCTGTATCTCGCGGACGCTCCCTATCGCCTGACGTTCCCCAGCGAGGTCGACATCCTCGTCGTGCGGGTGCCCACCCCCGCCTTGGGGCTCTCGATGGATCGGCTGCGGCAGGTGGTGGCGGCGCCACTGCGCACGTCCCGGGCGGGCACGTTGGGCTTGCTCGCGCGAGTCGTCGGTTCGTCGCTCGCGGGCCGCGGCCTGTTGTCGTCGCCGGCGGAGACCGCCCGGGTGAGCGCGGAGCTGCTCAGGGAGGTCTTGGCCCACCACTCCGGGACGCCCTTGCGCTCACGCTCCCCCGCGGCCCTGCGCGCGGACGTGCGCGCCCGCATCCTCCGCAGCGTCGCCGACCCCGGGCTCCGGGTGAGCACGCTCGCCGACGCGGCCGGGGTGTCCGAACGCACGGTCCACGCGGCGTTCGCGGAGGTGGGGAGCAGCCCCGCGGCCGAGATCCGCCGCACCCGTCTCGAGCGCTCTCGGCGACTGCTCGAGACGACCAGCCTGTCGATCGTCGAGATCGCGCTCGCCTGCGGGTTCTCCGACCCGACGTCGTACACGCGCGCGTTCCGACGGCAGTGGCAGCTCACCCCGGCCGCGCACCGCGGCCTCGAGAGTTCTCATCCGCCGCCTACGCGGTGACCAGGGTCACGGGCGCGAGGCGGACGGCATCCACCGCCTCGAGACCACGGTCCTGCGGGGTGTCGCACAGCTCGTCGAGACGCAGATCCCGCAGAGCCGCCTCCGCCGCCACGCGGGCGACGATCGACCGAACGAGAAAGACCGTCGAGCGAGCCCGGTCGGCATCGGACCCGAGCGCGCGCTCGACGGCGTTCAGCAGACCGTCCAGTCGCTCGTCGTGGCAGCGGGCGTCGTCGGCACCGATCCAGTCGAGGAGTTCCGAAACAGTCCACTTTGGGTCTATTGGACTCGTAAAGACGCGCTCTCTTGATCTCAGGTCGCTCATTGGACCACCCTCGCCCATCTGAATCGACCAGAGAAAGCTCCACTTGGCTCCCTGTGGACCGATATTTCCCGCCAGACGTGCGCCGCCCACACCCGCCGCGCGCGTGACCCCATCCCCCGGGACCGCTCGCGGCTCGGCGAGTGCACGCCCACGGCGAACGCCTCCTCGGGAATTCTCGGTCCCGTCTCTACGCTGTGTGCTGAGGGCGCGGTGAGAGGCGGTTGGGGATGCAAGGACTCGAGGTCACGGTTCTGCTCGGGCTCGCGATGCTCGTCGGGACCGTGCTGGCCCCGCGCCTGCGCGTGGCCACGCCGCTCGTGCTGCTGGTGATCGGCTTGGCGCTGGGATTCGTGCCGGAGCTGCGCCAGATCGAGCTCCCGCCCGAGACGGTGCTGTTGCTGTTCCTGCCCGTCATGCTGTTCCGCGAGGCGTGGACCACCTCCCTGCGCTCGGTGCGTCGGTCGCTGCGGTACATCGTGCCGATGAGCACGGTGCTGGTCGTGGCATCCGCGTTCGCCGTCGCCGGGGTCGCGACGTGGATGGGTGTGCCGTGGGAGGCCGCCCTCGTGCTGGGCGCGGCGGTCGCCCCGCCGGATGCCACCGCGGTCGCCGCGCTCGGCCGGCTGCTGCCGGAGAAGACGTTCATGAAGCTCAAAGCCGAGAGTCTCACCAACGACGGCACGGCGCTCGTGCTGTACTCCATCGCGGTGTCTCTCCTCATCGGCAACCAGGTCACGCCGTGGCAGATCACCGGGATGGTGCTGGTGTCCTACCTCGGCGGCGCGGCCGCCGGCATCGCCGTCGCGGCCCTCGCGTTCCTGGCGCTGCGCCGCATGGAGTCGACGCTCACGATCAACCTGACGCTCCTGCTGGTGCCTTTCGTGGCGTTCCTCGTGGCCGAGATCTCCCACGCGTCGGGCGTCTTGGCGGTCGTGTTCGCCGGGCTCATCGTGGCCTGGATCTCTCCCCGGATCACCACGGCGATGTCCCGGCGGGCGGCGGATGCCACGTGGCCCTTCGGCGTCTACCTCCTCAACGGCGCCCTGTTCGTCCTCATCGGGATCGAGGTGCAACTGGTCCTCCACGAGATCTCGCCGTCGGAGATCGGCATCCTGCTGCTGGTCACCGTGGCCGCGTGGCTCGTGCTCGCCGCCGTGCGGTACCTGTTCCAGTGGGTGTTCTCGCCGTTCTCGCGGCCGTCGGCCTCGGCGTCGACGTCGTCCCGGCACCGCTCGCGGGTGGTCAGCACGGTCGCGGGGTTCCGCGGCGCCGTGTCGCTCGCGATCGCCCTGTCGGTGCCCCTCACCACCGCCGACGGCACGCCGGTGGCGGGACGCGAGGCCGTCGTCTTCGTCACAGCCGGCGTGATCGTGCTGACCCTGCTCGTGCAGGGGCCCCTCCTCCCGGTCGTGATCCGGTGGGCGAAGCTGCCCTCCGACGATGCGGCGGTGGAGGAGTTCGAGCTCGCGCAGCGCGCGATCTCGGGTGCGGCGCTCTCGGCGCTCGACGACCTGGCCGCCGAGCACGGGGTCAGCGACGACGTGCGCGACCGCGCACGACGCGAGGGCTACGAGCGGTTGGAACTGGCGAACGCCCGCGCCGTGGCGCGGCAGCGCGCCGCCGAGGAGCGTGACCGCGAGGAAGAGATGGACGACGGCGGGGACGAGGCCGCGTCGCGCATGGGACCCGTCCCCCCGGGATCGACGGACGACGAGGGGCGACGGACCGCGGGCCCCCTGGAGATGATCGCCGTGAGCGACGACGTCGACATCACCCAGCGCTCGCCGCTCCTCCGGCATCGCGAAGCCACGCGACTTCGTCTGGCGATCCTCGACCGCAAGCGCGAAGTGCTGCTGCGTCTGCGCCGGGAGGGCACGATCGACGACCTCGTGGCGCGGCGGATCCTCGCCGACCTCGACATCGAGGAGATCCGCGCGCGCGGCCTCGACCGCGACGGCGACTGACGCCGCGCCCAGAACAGGCGATGCACCCGCAACAGGCCGATCGCGCCGCCGGTATCAGCCTGTTCTCGGCGCATCCCCTGTTCTCGTGACATACCGCCGCGCGCGAGCGCCGAGACATCACGCGCCGGGAACGACCAGCCCGCTCTCATACGCGGCGATGACCAGTTGCGCGCGGTCGTGCGCGCCGAGTTTGAGCATCGTGTTCTTCACGTGCGTCTTCGCGGTGTGCGGAGAGATGAACAGCACCGCGGCGATCTCGTCGTTGGAGCGCCCGCGCCCCACGTGCTGGAGCACTTCGCGTTCCCGTTCGGTGAGAGCGTCGAGCGCGGGCGACGAGACGGGAGCGTCGGATGCCGCGTGCCGGACGTACTTCTCGATCATCGCGCGCGTGGCCGCCGGTGACAGCAGCGCGCCGCCCTCGTCGACGGCGAGGACGGCGTGCACGATCTCCTCGGGCTCCGCGCCCTTGCCGATGAACCCACTCGCGCCGGCGCGCAGGGCCGCGACGACGTAGTCGTCCTCTTCGAAGGTCGTGAGGATCAGGACGCGCGTCGCGGCCAGGGCGGGATCGGCGCAGATCCGGCGCGTGGCCTCGATCCCGTCCATCCGCGGCATCCGGATGTCGCACACGACGACGTCGGGCGACAAGCGGCGCGTGAGCTCCACGGCCACCTCTCCGTCAGCGGCCTCGCCCACGACGTCGATCGCGGGCGCCGCGTCCAGGAGGTCGCGCACCGCGCTGCGGATGAGCGCCTGATCGTCGACGACGAGCACGGTGGTCACGAGAGCCCTCCGGGGGTGGTCCCTGCGTGCGCGGCCAGGGGAAGCCGGGCGGCGAGACGGAAGCCGCCGGGAGCCGGCCCCGCCTCCAGCTCGCCACCGACCGAGTCGACACGTTCCCGCAGACCGACGAGTCCGAAGCCGGACGGCGGGGAGTCCTGCGCCCCGGTCGCGCCCTGCCACGGATTGGTGACGACGACCTCGAGAACGTCGCCGTCGCGGCGCAGCAGCACGTGCGCGCGCCGGGCGGCGCCGTGCTTGAGCGCGTTGGTCAGCCCCTCTTGCACGACGCGGTAGGCGACGATGTCGACGCCGAGCGGCAGACCCGCCGTCGCCGTGTCGAGACCGATCTCGTCGCGCACCACCACGTCCCAGCCGGCGACGCGGACGGACTCGACGACGTCCGGAAGTCGGGCGAGCCCCGGCTGATCGCGGATCCCGAGTTCGTCAGGGGTGCGGAGCACGGTGAGCATCGACCCGATCTCGCCCAGCACCTCACGGGAGGCCGAACGGATGGTCGCGAGCGCTTCTCGCGCGCGTTCCGGACGCGTCTCCAGCGCCGACGAGGCGACGCCGGCATTCAGGCTGATGACCGAGATCTGGTGCGCCACGGCGTCGTGCAGGTCGCGCGCGATCCGCAACCGCTCCTCGGTGACCCGGCGACGCGCCTCGGCCTCGCGCGTCTGCTCGGCACGTCGGGCGCGTTCGACGACGGCCTCCACGTACGCGCGCCGCGACCGGGCGGCATTCCCCAGCGCACCCGCGAGGGCGAGGACGAGTCCGACCTGGAGGAAGTGGGTGTCCATCCCGGTCGTCAGCGTCACGACGATGCTCGCCGTGACGACCACACCGACGGCGGCGATGCCCACCGGCGCCGCCGCGCGACGGCTCACCCGGTCACCCAGGCCATACGCCGCGATCGCGATCGCGACCGTCGCCCCCGGCGACAGCGTGCCGAGGGCGAGCGCGGCCACGTACAGCGCGATGCAGACGACGAACACCGTGCGCGGCCACCGTCGACGGAGCGGCAGCACCGCCGCGGGGAGGAGCACCAGGACGAACACGACGGGGCCGGAGGGCCGCAGCTCGGGGAACGGAACGGGAGCGAACGCCGGCACGATCACGAGGACCGCGACCAGGACGTCCTGAAGCCACCTCGGCACGGGAGGCACGAGCCGTGGGACGGTCTCGGTCGTGGGTGCGGAGGGCATCGTCCTAGTCTGGCGGCCCGCGGGGCGCGCGGCCATCGCCGTCTCGGGGCAGACGCAGATCCCCCCGTGGGGGTAGACACCCACCCCGCGGGAGCGACGCGCACGCCGACGGTCGCGGCAAGGGTGGGACCATGACACCCGAAAACCCTCCCCCGCTGTTCTCCGTCACCGACCTGCACAAGTCGTACGGCCGCGGCTCCGCCCGCTTCGACGCGCTGCGCGGCGTCTCGCTCGACATCGCCAAAGGGGAGAGCCTCGCGATCGTCGGCAAGAGCGGCTCCGGGAAGTCCACGCTCATGCACCTGCTGGCGCTGATGGACGCTCCCACGAGCGGAACCGTCGCCTTGGACGGAACGGATGCCGGCACCCTCCGCGGCCGCCGTCTCAACCGCACGCGCAACGAGACGTTCGGCTTCGTGTTCCAGCAGTTCTTCCTCACCCCCAACGCGTCGGTCCTCGACAACGTCGTGCTGCCGTTGAAGATCGCCGGGGTCGGGAGGGCCGAACGTAAACGCCGCGGGATGGCGGCGCTGGCCGAACTCGATATGCAGGACAAGGCGAAGAACAAGGCGACCGCGCTCTCGGGCGGCCAGAAGCAGCGCGCGGTCATCGCCCGTGCGCTCGTCAACGACCCGCAGGTGATCTTCGCCGACGAGCCCACCGGCAACCTCGACACGACGACCGGCGCGGTGGTCGAGGACATCCTGTTCCGCCTCAACCGCGAGCACGGCATCACCCTCATCGTCGTCACGCACGACGACGATCTCGCGGCGCGCTGCGACCGCCGCATCCAGATCCGCGATGGCGTGATCGTGTCCGAGGAAGGACGAGCAGCATGAAGACCACCGACCTCGTCTCGAGCGCTTTCGCCAACACCTTCCGGTCCAAGACGCGGACGATCCTGACGGTACTGGCGATCTTCGTCGGCGCCTTCACCCTCACCCTGACGAACGGTCTCGGGACGGGCATCAACCGGTTCATCGACGACACGGTCGCGTCGATGGGCGCCTCCGACGTGCTGACCGTGTCGAAGGCGTCCACCGACGGCGCGGCATCCTCCGGCCCTCAGAAGTACGATCCCGATGCCATCGCGGCGGCGCAGACGAGCCCGGGCCGGCCGGGATCGACGAGCTCCGTCTCGGCGTTGACCGACGAGGACATCGCCGCGATCGAGGGCGTCGACGGGATCGAGCAGGTCTCGCCCGTCCGGTCCGTGTCGATCGACTTCGTCCAGTACGACGGCGGGGAGCGCTACGTCGCCTCAGCCGGTGGGCTCATCGGAGGTCAGACGCCGCAGCTGTCGGCGGGCGCGGCACCGGACGACGCCGCGGATGCACCGGAGGTGGCTCTGCCGGCGTCGCTCGTCGACCCCCTGGGCTTCGCCGACGCCGCGGACGCGACGGGGAAGACCGTGACGATCGCAGTGACCGACCCCGTCCGGACGCAGCACCTCGTCGAGGCCACGGTGACCGGCGTCACCGAGGAGGCGTTCGCCGCGACCACAGCGGTCACGACCAACACCGCGCTGCAGGACTCCCTGTTCTCGCTGCAGAACACGGGCGTTCCGCAGGACCAGCTCGACCGGTACGCCGGCGCGAGCGCCCGAGTGTCGTCGACGGCGACGCCGGAGCAGATCGACGCGGTGAAGACCGCTCTCGCAGACGCCGGTTACACGGGCCGGACCGTCGCCGACCAATTGGGCACGTTCAAGGCCGTCATCGACGGGATCGTGCTCGTGCTCAACGCGTTCGCGATCATCGCGCTGCTGGCGGCGAGCTTCGGCATCGTCAACACGCTGCTGATGTCGGTGCAGGAACGCACGCGCGAGATCGGTCTGATGAAGGCGATGGGGATGGGCAGCGGCCGCGTCTTCTCGCTGTTCAGTCTCGAGGCGATCCTCCTGGGTCTCCTCGGCAGCGCGATCGGTGCCGTGGTCGCCATCGCGGTCGGGACCGCGGTGAGCGCTCAGCTCGGCGAAACGCTGTTCAGCGATCTGCCGGGCCTGCAGCTCATCGCCTTCGACCCGCTGTCGATCCTGGGGACGACGCTGGCGATCATGGGCATCGCGTTCCTGGCCGGCAGTCTGCCCGCCGCGCGAGCCGCCCGGGCCGACCCCGTGGAGTCGCTGCGCTACGAGTAGTCCCGACGGGGCGCGGAGGCGACGCCTTCGCGCCCCTGACCGCCCTCTCGTTCGTGTAACGATCACGGCGACCGGTCGGGGGCGGCTTTATCGTCGGGGCATGCGCAGATCCGTGGTCGGCCTGGCCCTCGTCGGCGCCCTCCTGCCGCTGACAGGGTGTGTCCCTCCGATGGTCGCGTGCCCGGCGATCGGTTACTCATCGACGCTCTTCCTCGACCTCGATACCCCCACCACCGGTCTCGCCCTCGAGCTGTGCGATGGCGAGGGATGCACGCCCTCACCGACGTCGGATTTCGAGCCCACCGAGACCGCGACCGGGTGGGTGGTGTCCCCGCTCAGCGCATTCGAGGTCGTCGGCTACCGAGTGACGGATGCCACGGGCACCGTCGTGCGCGAAGGCTCCGTCCGCCCGGACTGGAAGCGCATCGACGGCTCGGAGAGGTGCGGCGGCAACACCGAGGCTCGCGTCATCCTCTGAGCGGAGCACGGCCGAACGTCCCCGAGGGAGACCCGCGTCACGCGAGTAGCGTGGTCGGTGTGACCAAATCGCAGTGGCATCCCTCGGAGGACGGCATCAATTTCCACACCCGCAAGTGGGTCAAACCCGAGGATCTCAACGCCAACGGCACGCTCTTCGGCGGCAGCCTGCTGCGCTGGATCGACGAGGAAGCGGCCATCTACGCGATCATCCAGCTCGGCAACTACCGCGTGGTCACGAAGCTGATCTCCGAGATCAACTTCGAGGCGTCGGCGCTGCAGGGCGATCTCATCGAGATGGGCCTGACCGCGACGCACTTCGGACGCACGTCCCTGACGATGCGGGCCGTGGTGCGCAACATGATCACGCGCAAACGGATCCTCACCATCGAGCGGCTCGTGTTCGTGAGCGTCGACGAGAACGGGCAGCCGACGCCGCACGGCTACACCGACATCACGTACGACCGCGACCGGATGCCGCGCGAGCACTCCGCGACGGGCAGCATCCGCATCGAGTAGGCGCTGACGCCGGAGGAACGTGCGGGTCAGGCGCGCGAATGCGCCGACGCCCGGGCCACCTGGTCCGCCGTCGGCGTCACGCCGGTGTAGCGCGCGAACTGGCCGGCCGCCTGCAGCGCGATGACCTCGGCGCCCGTGATGACGTCCGTCCCCGCCGCGCGCGCGGCGCGGATGAACGGGGTCTCCGCCGGAAAGGCGACGACGTCGAAGACCGTGTGCGCCGCGGCGATGTGCGCGGCAGAGAAGGCCAGGGTCTCGGCATCCGCCCCGTCCATCCCGAGCGGAGTGACGTTGACGATGATCGCGGCACCGGGCTCCGGATCGTCGGCGATCCAGCCGAAGCCGTACGCCGCGGCGAGCGCGGGACCCGCCTCGGCGTTGCGCGCCAGCACGGTGACGTCGGCGAATCCAGCGCCGTGGAACGCCGCGACCACGGCCTTGGCCATGCCGCCCGATCCGCGCACGAGCACGGATGCCGCCGGGTCGAGGCGGTGGCTGTCGATGAGGCTCGCGATGGCTTCGTAGTCGGTGTTGGAGGCCGTGAGCACTCCCCCATCGTTGACGATCGTGTTGATCGACCCGATCGCCGCGGCCGAGGGCTCGATGTGATCGACGAGCGGGATCACCGCCTCTTTGAAGGGCATCGATACCGAACAGCCCCGGATGCCGAGAGCCCGGACCCCGCCGATGGCGGCGGCGATGTCGGTCGTGGTGAACGCCTTGTAGACGAAGTCGAGGCCCAGTTCGGCGTAGAGGTAGTTGTGGAAGCGCGTGCCGATGTTCGAGGGGCGCCCCGAGAGGGAGATGCACAGGGCGGTGTCTTTGCTGAGTTCGGGCACGGTGACCTCCGGATGCGGGGCGGGATTCCTCGATCGTAACGAAGCCGGGACGACGCTCTGCGGCCGCCGTGATTGCACGCACACGCATCGAGGTGAATACCATGTATGCATGGTCAAATCTGCGCGGAGCCGGGCGACCGCGGACATCGCGCACGAACTCGACACCGCACTCCAGAAAGCGATCGGACGCACCCTCAATTCCTGGGGGCGACGGTACGGACTCCTCCCTTTGACGTGGACCGTCGAGCATTGGGACGGCTATGTGACCCTCGTCGGCCGGCCACCCCGCCGGTCGAGAAAGAGGGCGCACCGGGCAGCGCAGTGGGCATCCCGGCTGAATTTCCAGACGACCGACGGCGGCAAACGGTTGTGGCTCTCGAATGCTGACGGATGGCACGTGGAAATCCAGGAGTGACGCACCCGGGTGTTCTTCACACCCCGCCACGCACCATGTATGCGTGGTATTGTCGCGACCGACGCCGGGGGGCCCGAGACGAGGACGCGATCCGTGGCACGGACCTGCCCAGCGACCCGAAGCAGCACCGCACCGACCGGCGAGTGGCTTGCCCCTGTGAGATTGGTGTCACATGCACGTTGACCAGTGGCCTACCGATGCCGCCTGCCCACCGTGGTGCAACGGATCTCATGACCACCTCGAGGCCCATGGCGCCTCCCACCGGAGCGACCCGAGGTCCGTCCCGGCCGTCGAGCGACGTCACGGCACGGACGGGCTGGCCTTCGATCACGTCGCCGCGGGAGACCTCACCGTCGGCGTCGAATCGCGATGGGGCGACACGTGGGTCTGGATCTCCCCCGAAGACAATGTCCGCCGCGGTCTCGTCCTCAGCAAGGAAAGCGCCCACCGCCTCGCCAGAATGCTGGTTGCCCTCTTAGAGGAACGCCTTCTCTGAGCCCCGCCGCTGTACGCCTCTCCACCATGCGTCACGGGTTGCGCGGAAGAAGGTCCGTGGTCGGAGGCGGCAAGAGGTCAGAGACATCGACCTCGAGGACGAGCGCAAGCGAAATGAGCGTCTGGAGGCGAGGATTCGCGGCCGTGCCCGGATTGGATTCGCCCTTTTCCAGCTTCTGATACGTGAATGTCGACAACCCCGCAGCGTGGGCCACGCGCTCTTGAGTCAACGACAGGCCGAGGCGCGCGCGCTGGAGATTCGCCCCGAGCAGGCGCGAATAGTCCGCCCACGGATCAGGCGCGCCGCTCACCACCACAGGACAAGGTTGCCGAAGAGCCACGTAAACATTGCACGCCAGTGTGGCACGTTAGTGATTCGTTATGGCGCACTCTCGCTCGTCGCCTGCACCCGACTGCCCCCGCGAGTGCCTGAGCGATCGCAGCGCCCGCGGGAGGATGTAGCCCGCGAGGTCGCTGCTCAGTTCGGTCACGACGCTCCGCGGGAGTTCCGCACGCGCGGCCGCCTCCGTGAGCGAGAGGTCGCCCGACATGTAACGGAGAACGCACACGATCGCCATGTTGACCTCGGAGCGCATCACGTCCGCCCGCGAGCTCGCGGCCCGCGAACTCGATCGATTCGCGCCGTTCTGCATCGGACCCCTCCCCCGTCGCCCCGCTCCATGTATACCACGTATACATGGTCGAACAAGAGAAGGATCCCGTGGCCGCACGGCGGGCCACCTCGCCCGTCTCCGTAGCGGTCCGGGCACGCGCAGAGCCCCGACCGACGACCCTACGGAACCCCCGCCGCCACGACCTTTCGCACGGGACGTGCCCGGTGCCGCCATCCCGCGACGGTCGGGACGATCCCTCGGGGAACGAAGAGCAGGAACAGCACCAGCACGACCCCGTACCCCGCGTACTGCAGGATCGGGCCGGCTGCGGCGGGCATCCCCGGGGCGGCGCTGAGGACGCTGAGCACCTGCAGCCACAGGCTCAGCGCCACCGTTCCCACGACACCTCCCCACACCGAGCCGAGTCCGCCGACGACGGCCATCACGACGTAGCCGAACGAGACGAACGGCGGGTAGGTGTCCTGGCTGACGTACGGCGTGAAGAAGGCGCCCAGAGCCCCGGCGAAACCCGCGAATCCGCCCGCGACAGCGAACACGGTGAGCTTGCTGCGGAGCACCGGCACGCCACTGGAGGCCGCCGCCGACTCGCTTCCGGCGAGCGCGCGGATGCCGCGCCCGAACCGCGACCGCACGAGGTTGCGGCACACCAGGATCGCCACGGCGAGCCCGGCGAGCGCCAGGTAGGAGTACACCCGTTGATCGGTCACGACGAGACCCCCGAGCGACAGCGGCGGGATGCCGAAGATCCCCACGCCCGCACCGAACAGCGGCAGTGTGGCCATCACGGTCTGGATGATCAACAGCACGGCGAGCGAACCGAACGCGAGGTAGTGGCCGCGCAGCCGCAGGAGGGGCCACCCGACGAGGGCGGCGGCCCCTGCGGCGAGGAGCGGCGCGACCACGAGAGCGAGAACCGGGGGGACGCCCAGGGTGACGGTGCCCACCGCGACGGTGAGGCCGCCCACCGCGACGAAGGCGCCCTGTCCGAGCGAGGCCTGCCCGGCGTACCCCATGAACAGCGACAGGCCGGTGACGACGATCGCGGCCAACGCGGTCTGCACTAGGAACGTCTGGTCGGAGACCAGCAGCGGGGCCAGGGCGGCCGCGACAGCGGCCACCACGATGACGATGCGGGTCATTTCGCCTCCTCGACGGTGAATGAGCGCGACCGGGCGATCATGAGGACGAGCATCATGATGAGCGCGATCTGGGTCTGGTAGGAGCCGCTGGCGTAGCCGGCGACGAGCTGTCCGGTGACGCCGAGCACCACGGCGCCGACGAAGGTCATCCAGGGGCTCCGGAGCCCGCCGAAGACCGCGGCCGCCAGCGCGCTGAGCACGAACGGCAGGTCGGAGGTCACCGAGACGGCGGTGGTCGGCGCGATCAGCACCCCGGCGAGTCCGCCCAGGACGCCCGCGATCGTGAAGGACAGCAGCCCCATGATCCGGGTGTCGATGCCCACGAGACGTGCGGCCCGGGGATTGGATGCCGCCGCGGTCAGCGCGCGACCGATGTCGGTGCGGGTGAACAGCACGCTCATGAGCGCCAGCGTCACGACGGCCACGCCGAGCACGAGGAGCCGCTGGATCTCGACCTCGGCGCCGAACAGACGGACCGTTCCGGTGAGGCCCGGAGGGGAGACCGGGTTCTGCCCCCACACCGCGATGATCACGGCGGCGGACACGAGAGACATGCCCAGGGTGATCAGGAGCGAAGTCATGGGGTGCGTGCCGGGTTTTCCGATCGCCACGGCGCCCACGACGAACCCGATGAGCCCCACCACGATCACCGCCGACAGCTCCGCCAGCCCCGGGGGCACGCCGAGCTGATGGAAGGTCTGCGACAGGAACGCGCCGAACACCACGAAGGAGCCCTGGGCGAAGTTCAGCACGTGGGTCACGCGGTACACCACGACGATGCCGCTGCCGACGAGAGCGAACGAACCGGCGAGAGTCAGTCCGCTCAGCAGATATGTGGCGAGATCGCTCACGAGGGGTTCTCCTGTCCGTCGAAGCCGCCGAGGTACGCCGCGCGCAGTTCCGGTGCGGCGGCCAACTGCGCGGTCGGTCCGTCCGCGACGATGCGTCCGGCGTCGAGCACGTATGCCCGCGAGCACAGCTCGAAGGCGAGCCCGACCTCTTGCTCGATGAGCAGCACGGCCGTCTCCCGGTCGGCGTTCAGCTGGGCGAGGTGCCGCACCAGATCGGCGGCGATGAGCGGGGCGAGCCCGAGGGAGAGCTCGTCGATGACGAGCAGGTCGGGCTCGGCCATGAGGGCACGACCCACCGCGACCATCTGCTGCTGCCCACCCGAGAGGGTGTCCGCCCGCTGGCGCCGCACCCGGCGGAGGTCGGGGAGCAGGTCGTACACGGCGTCGGTGTCGCGGCGCCGTCTCCGCCACGCCCCGAGGCGCAGGTTGTCGTCGACGCTCAGGTCGCCGAACATCTGCCGCCCCTCGGGGACTTGCGCGACGGTGCCGTCGGCCCGCACGGTGCCCGACGCCGGACGCACGAGCCCGCTGACGGCATCCACGAGAGACGTCTTGCCCGCGCCGTTCGGACCCACGAGGGCGACCAGTTCGCCCGCACCCACGTGCAGCGACACCCCGTCGAGAGCCGTCGCCGCTCCGTAGCGGACGACCAGATCGGTCACGTCCAGCATCATGCGGCCGTCTCGCTTCCCAGGTAGGCGGCGATCACCGCGGGGTCGCGGCGGATCTCGTCGGGCGTGCCGTCGGCGATCAGCCGACCGAGGTCGAGCACCGCGATGCGGTCCGCCAGGGCCGTCACCATCGCGACGTCGTGCTCGACGAGCAGAATCGTGATGCCGTCCGCGTGGAGCTCGCGCAAGAGGGCCCGGAGGTCCTCGCGCTCGTCCGCCCGCAGCCCGGACGCGGGCTCGTCCAGCAGCAGTACCCGCGGACGGGCCGTCAGCGCTCGGGCCACCTGCAGCCGGCGCTGCTGCCCGAGCGGGAGCTGCTCGGCACCGCGGTCGGCCCAGTCCGCGAGACCGACGCGCTCGAGCGCGGCGCGGGCATCGGCCATGATCGCGGTCTCCTCCCGCCGGTGACGCGGAAGCCGGAGGGCGGCCTCCACCGCCCCCGCCCCGGTGCGCGCGTGCGCACCGACGGCGACGTTCTCGCACACGGTCATGCTCGGGAACAGCCGCGCGCCCTGGAAGACGATCGCGATTCCCCGGCGCGCCCGGCGGTGCGCGGGAAGGCGATCGATGCGCTCGCCGTCGAGACGGATCGTTCCCTCCTGCGGGCGGAGGTGACCGCTGATCAGGCCGAACAGCGTGGACTTGCCCGCCCCGTTCGGCCCGATCACCCCCCGAAGCTCGCCGGGAGCGACCGAGAAGGAGATGTCGCGATTCGCGTAGACGCCGCCGAAGCGGCGGGACAGACCCCACACTTCGAGCCCTGCGGACGGTGCGGTCGTGTTCACTGGGGCAGCTCGGTCGCGAACTTCTTCGTCGCGTACTCGGTCGGAACCCACGCGCCGCCAGTCACCTGGAAGATCGCCAGGGACGTGGCATCCAGGCCCATGTGGTCGGTGGGGCTGTAGGAGTAGTGCCCGTTCGAGGTCAGCAGATCGGTCTGCTCGAGCGCGTCACGGACCTTCTGACGGTCGGTGGAGTCCGCGCGGTCGATCGCCGAGGCCAGGAGCTCGACGCCCGAGGCGCCGCCGAAGGCGAACTCCGGAGGGTACGCGCCGGCGTTGGCCTCCATCCAGGGCTGGGCGATCGCCATGACCTTGGTCTTGTACGCGCCGTCGGGGAGCGCCTCACCGGCCATCGCCACGGTCGCCGCGGCGATGACGCCCTCGGCGGCGTCACCCGCGGGCTGGAGGTAGAGGTCGGAGGCCTCGGCTCCCGTGAAGTACGTGTCGATGCCCTTGCCGGCGATCTGCTTGGTGATGATCACCGGTGCCGGACCCGCACCCCAGACGACGAACGCGTCGGGCTGCGCGGCGACGACCTTCGTGATCAGCGGCGTGAAGTCGGTGGCCGTCTGGTCGTACGCCTCGTCCAGGACGACCTGGATGCCGGCTTCCTCGGCGAACTGCACGGTCGCCTTGTCGCCGTTGCCGCCGTACAGGTCGCCGCCGGTATAGCCGATGGCCAGGGTCTTCACGCCCTGCGCGACCCAGTAGTCCACGAGCGCGCGGGCGTAGACGGCGGGAACGGGCGGCGAGGTGAAGGCGTACGGGTTGCTGCCGTCGGCGAACGCGTCGACCGGGCTGAGCGCGATCGTGGGGATCTTCGCCGACTGCGCCGTGCTGCCGACCGCGGTCGCCGCCGACACGAAGCTGCTGGCGAGCATCGCCGAGTAGGACGGGTCGGAGGCGAGCTGGTTGAACTGCTTCACCGACTCGGTGACATCGGCTTTGTCGTCGACGACGGTGAGCTGCACCTGACGCCCGTCGATGCCGCCGGCGGCGTTGATGTCGGCGACGACGCGCTCGGCCGCCTCCTTGTCGCCCTGCCCCAGGGCCGAGAGGAAACCGGTCAGGGGGACGACCATTCCGATCTTCACGGGTCCCGACGCGGAGTCGGGCGAGGTCGTGGCACCGCCGGAGCAGGCGCTGAGGGCGAGGGCGAGGGCGGCCGTGGCGACCACGGGGACGGTTCTGCGCATGGACTTCTCCTGGTTCGTCGTTGAACACGGACCCACTGGGGTCGGCGGCCATTGTCGCGGGGCGGAGAACGGTCCCGTCTATCCGTGAAATGACGTAATCGGCGGCCGAACCTCACCGTGCCCGACACGACCCGCACATAATGAAAGCCACCGAGAGCAAGGACGCATCGCCGTGATCAGAGAGCCGCGCAGCGAGTTCGTGGGGCGTCGACGCGAGTTGGAGTCCCTGGCTGGCGAGCTCGCCCACGCCCGGCTCGTGACGCTCACCGGGGTCGGCGGAGTAGGGAAGACCCGGCTGGCGGTGCGGGCGGCGAACGCGCACGCGTTGCGCACGTCCACGAGCGTGTTCTTCGTCGGACTCGACGCGGTGAGCGATCCGCGCCGGGTCGCCGAGGCCATCGCGCACGCGCTGCCGTACGGCGAGCTCTCGGCGCGCGGACCGCTGGAGTTCATCATCGATGTCCTCAGCGGAGAGACGGCGTTGATCGTGCTCGACAACTGCGAGCACCTCATCGACGCGGTCGCCTCCGTGGTCGACGATCTCCTCGACGCGCTCCCCCGGGTGACGATCGTGGCCACGAGCCGGCGCCGGCTCGACGTCGACGGAGAGCAGGTGTTCGCCGTTCCGCCGCTGACCACCGACGCCGCGGGTGACGAGCCGGCGGACGCAGTGGCCCTGCTGGTGGCACGCGCCCGCGCGGGAGATTCCGGATTCGCCCTCGCCCCCGCGGAGATGGCGGCGGCGGCGCAGCTGTGCCGGGCACTGGACGGGCTGCCCCTCGCGATCGAGCTGGCCGCCGCACGTCTGCGCACGCTCTCCGTCGTCGAGCTCGGACGCCGGCTGTCGCAGAGGTTCACGCTGCTGCGCGCCGGTACGCGCGCTCCGGTCTCGCGACAGCGGACGTTGCGCGCGGTGGTGGACTGGAGCTACGAGCTCTGCACGCCGGCGGAGCGCGGGTTGTGGGCGGCGCTGAGCATGTTCTCCGGGCCGTTCGATCTGAAGGCCGCCGTCGCGGTCGCCGGCGGAGACGACGCCGCCACCGTCGACACCCTCGATCAGCTGATCGAGCAGTCGGTCGTCGAGGCCGACCGCGACTCGGGCCGGTTCCATCTGCTCGAGACGATCCGCAGCTATGGCCGTGACCGCGCGGAGGAGGCCGGGGACCAGCCGCGCCTGGTCCGTCGCCACCTGGAGCACTACGCCGGGCTCGCGCGTCTGGCCCGCACGCACTGGTACGGCCCCGCGCAACGCAAGATCCTCGGCGGTCAGCGGGCGGACCGGGCGGAGGTGGATGCCGCGCTGCGCACGGCCGTGGCGCTGGACACCGACCGCGCGCTGGAGCTCTTCTCCGATCTGCGCTATCACTGGGGCGTCGGCGGTTTCCTCACGGAGGGACGCCGGTGGGCACGCCGGCTCCTTGCCCTGCCCGGGGGCTCTGCCGCCGCCCGGGTACCGGCGCTGCTGGTCTCGGCATGGCTGTGCGTGCTCCAGGGGGCGCTGGAGGAAACGCAAGCGCACCTCGACGATGCGCAGGCGCTTCTACCTCTGGTCCCGGAGCCCGAGGCGGGGCTGTGCGAGGTCGAGTTACGCCGGTGGAACGGCAGCCGGGCGCTGTTCGCGGGCGAGGGCGAGCGCGCCCGCGACGAACTGCTGCGCTCGATCGGGCTCGCGCGGGCGCTCGGACGCCCGGAGGAGGCGCTCGTCGCCCAGTTCCAGCTCACCGTGACGCGCACCCAGCTCGGGCTCGCGGATGCCGCCGCACCCGCGCGCGAGGCCTTGCGGTACGCCGAGTCCATCGACGAGCGGTGGGTGCGCTCGCTGGCGATGTGGGCGATCGCCCTGGCGCTGTACGCCGACGGCGACCTCGACGAGGCCGAGCGTCACGCACGCGACGCACTGGTGCTCGAGGAGGGGATCGACGACCCCGTCGGAGACTGCCTGGTCCTGGAGCTGCTGGGCTGGATCGACGCCGCCCGCTCCCCCACCGAGCGCACCGCTGTCCTGCTCGGCGCGGCGCTCAGCTGGTGGCGGCGGATCGACTCGGGCATCGCGGTGCACGGTCCGCACATGGTCGCGCAGCACGACCGGTGCGTGGCGACCGTCCGGCAGCGCCTCGGCGACGAGGCGTTCCGACGCCTGTCGGCGATCGGTGAGCGACTGTCGCCCGCCGAGGCCGCGGCGTTCGCCGGAGCACCGGGCCGGCCCGCGGCGGGGCTGAGCGCCCGCGAGAGCGAGGTGGCCGCCGGCATCCACGAGGGTCTCAGCAACCGGGAGATCGCCGAGCGCCTGGTGCTGTCGGTGCGCACGGTCGACACGCACGTGCAGCGCATCCTCGCCAAGCTCGGGTTCACCTCCCGGGCGCAGATCGCGGCCTGGTACCAGTCGACGTTGAGCGCTGTTCGGTAGTCCTACGGATACCGTGCCCCCGCGGCGCGACGGAGACTGGGGGCGCGACGACGTCGAGGTCGTCCCCGTCCGAGGACCCTTTCCCCTCCCCGCATCCTTCTCGTCCACGGGGCCTGGGCCGGCCCCTGGGTGTTCGATCGTCTCGCCGAGGAGCTCCGCGGGCGCGGTTTCCTCGTCGCCACCGTCGCCCTGCCCACGATCGGCAGCACCGTCGACATGTACGCCGACGCGGCTGCGATCACCGAGAAACTGGATGCCGCTGACGGGCCGGTGACCCTGATCGCCCACTCCTACGGCGGCATCCCCACGACGCAGGCGGGCGACCACCCCGCCGTGGAGCGGATCGTCTACGTGGCCGCGTTCGCCCTCGATGCCGGAGAGACGCTGCAGCAGGCGGTCGGCGGGGGCTTCCCGGAGTTCTGGGGCGTCGCCGACGGCATGGTCTCGATGGGCCGGTCCCGTACCGAACGGATCGCCATGGTGAGCGCCGATCTGCCGCTCGACGCGCCCGCCGATCTCGCGGCGCAGATCGCCGACACGTTCCGGCCGCAGTCGCTCGCGGCGTTCACGACACCGGTGACCCGCGTCGCCTGGCGCGCGAAGCCGACGACCTATGTGCTCACCGAGCGCGACGCGCTCGTGCCCACGCCCTTCCAGGAGCACCTCGTCGCCCGCATGGGTGCCGACGTGGTGCGCGTACCCACGGGGCACACGCCGTTCGAGGACGACCCGGTGTGGTTCGCCGGCGTGCTCGCGGATGCCCTCGAGACCGCGGAGACGAGCCGATGAGCGCTGTCACCGCCCCGGCGTTCGCGCCCGGTCGCCTGTTCATCGACGGGCGGTGGCGGGATGCCGCCGACGGCGGCCGCATGGACGTCCTCGCTCCGTCGACGGGAGAGAAGATCACCGACGTCGCCCGTGCGACCGTGGCCGACGTCGACGCGGCCGTCGCCGCCGCCCGCGCCGCGTTCGACGACGGGCCCTGGCCGCGGATGTCGAGCCGGGAGCGGGCTCGCATCCTGCAGCGGGCCTACGCGCTCATGCGCGAAAGAGCCGAGGAGCTCGCCCAGGCCGAGAGCCTCGACGTCGGCAAGCCCATCACCTTCGCCCGCGTCGTCGATGTCAACAACGCGGCCGAACTGTACGAGTACTACGCCGCGCTCGGGCACCGGCTCGACGGGGACGTCCGCGAGATCACCGCCGACGTGCACGCGTACGTCCGGCGCGAACCCCTCGGGGTGGTCGCCGCGATCACCCCGTTCAACTTCCCGCTGATCCTCTCGAGCACGAAGATCGCCCCGGCCCTGGTCGCCGGCAACACCGTGGTGCACAAGCCCGCGAGCGACACTCCGCTCACGGCCCTGCTCATGGCCGATCTGCTGCGCGAGGCGGGCGTCCCCGACGGGGTGTTCAACGTCGTGACCGGACCCGGCGCCGCCCTCGGCGACCACCTGGTCGCTCACCCGGACGTCGACAAGGTCGCGTTCACCGGATCCACCGAGATCGGGGCCCACGCGGCGGCGCTGGCGGGACGCAGCCTGAAGCCGTTCACCGCCGAGCTCGGCGGCAATGCCGCGAACATCCTGTTCGCGGACGCCGATCTCGACCGCGCCATCCACACCGTGATCTCGGCGTTCGTCTTCAACGCCGGACAGTTCTGCATGGCCGGCCCGCGGCTGCTCGTGGAGCGCTCGGTCTACGGTGTCGTGCTCGGCATCCTGAAAGACGCCGTGCCGCAGGTGCCGTTCGGCGACATCGCCGACCCGGCCACCGTCATCGGCCCGCTCGCGAGTCGCGTGCAGCTCGAGAAGGTCGCAAGCATGGTGGAGCGGGCCCGGGCGACCGGTGCGCGGGTCGTGACGGGCGGTCACGCCGTGGAACGGGACGGCGGCTTCTTCTACGCCCCCACGGTCCTCGCCGATCTCGATCCCGACGCCGAGATCGTCGTCGACGAGGTGTTCGGGCCTGTTCTGACGGTGCAGCCCTTCGACACGGAGGACGAAGCGATCGCACTCGCCAACGGCACGCGCTACGGCCTGGCCAGCGGCATCCAGACGTCCGACCTCGCGCGGGCGCACCGCGTCGCCGCCCGCCTGCGCGCGGGGATCACGTGGGTGAACGGCTGGGCCGTGCTCGACCCCGCGGTGCCGTTCGGCGGCGTGAAGGCGTCGGGGTGGGGCCGCGAAGGCGGTCCCGAGGCGCTGGAGTCGTATCAGAAGCCGCATTCGATCGTGTTCGACCTCGGTGGTCGGGCATGACCGCGGGGCGCGCCGCGATCATCGAGGCGCCCGGGCGGATCGTCGTCGCCGACGTCGAGTACGCCGATCCCGGGCCGGGCGAGGTCCTCGTGCGGCTCACCGCGACGGGGCTCTGCCACACCGATCTCGGGGTGCTCGCCGGCGGCATCCCGTTCCCCACCCCCGAGATCATCGGACACGAGGGGGCGGGACGCGTCGAGAAGGTCGGGCCGGGCGTCACCGCGGTCTCTCCCGGGGATGCCGTGCTGCTGAGCTTCACCTCGTGCGGCGCGTGCGACTCCTGCGTCAGCGCCCATCCCGCGTACTGCGACACGTGGCTCCCCCGGAACCTCCTCGGTGGCCTCCGGCCGGAGGGGTCGGCCGGGGTCACCCGCGACGGCGAGCCGGTGGCGTCGCACTTCTTCGGGCAGTCGTCGTTCGGGACCTCCGCGATCGCCGACGAACGCAGCCTGGTTCCCGTCGCCGATGACGCCGACCTCACCGTCCTCGCCCCGCTCGGATGCGGGGTGCTCACCGGCTTCGGGTCGATGTGGAACGTGCTGGATCCCGGCCCCACCGACGTGGTGGCCGTGTACGGGGCCGGGGCCGTCGGCCTGTCGGCGATCATGGCGGCGGCGATGCGGGAGCCGGCCCGGATCATCGCGATCGATCGGGTCGCCGCGCGGCTCGATCTCGCCCACGAACTCGGGGCGACCGACACCGTCGACGCGTCCAGCGAGGACGTCGCCGCACGTCTCGCCGCGCTCACCGGGGGACGCGGCGTCACTTTGACGTTCGACACCACCGGCCATCCCGGGGTCGCGCGCACCGCGCTGGATGCCGCCGCCGTCCGGGGGACCGTCCTCGTGTGCGGCGCGCCACCGCCGGGCACCGAGATCGCCGTCGACATCCAGGGGATCCTCAGCGGCAAGGTCCTGCGCGGCGTGACGATGGGCGACACGGAGCCCCGCGATCTCATCCCCCGGCTCGTCGCGCTCCACGCCGACGGGCGCCTGCCGCTGGAGAAGCTCGAGAAGCGCTACGCCCTCGACGACATCGCGAGCGCCATCGATGACATGCACAACGGCAGGACCGTCAAGCCGGTGATCGTGTACTGAGAGCATCCGGGTGTACTGAGAGCATCCGGCCCCTGCGGTGGCGTGCCGGGCCCGTGTCGCGAGGGGACCGACCCGCCTCGCAGGCGCGCCTGACGCGCGCGGCAGGCTCACCCACCC
>NZ_VBUM01000048.1 GCF_005774735.1 Microbacterium sp. 5K110
GGTCTCGAGAGCCCCGCGGGGTGGTCAGACGGACGTCGCGCGGTTCGTCCGCCTGACTCACGACGACGGCGAACTCGGGCCCGTCGGGGTGCACGAGCAGATCGGCGAAGACGTCGTCCGACGACGTCGAGACGACTTCGCGGGCGCCGGAGACCTCGCCGAGGGCGCGGTACAGCCGCACGAGACCGGCGCGTTCGACGAACGGCACGCGCGCGGCGTGGAGTTCCGCGGGGTAGGTGCAAAGGAGCAGGCGCCCGTCGCCCGTCACGCGTTCGACGATGGCCGGGCGGCCGAGACCGTCGCGCGCGATGACCGCGGAGTCGTCCGCCTCGACCGGCAGCATGACCCGGGCGACGGCCGACCCGCCGACGGGCAGCGTGATCTCCTCGCCCGCGGCGATGTCACCGAGGTCGCGGTCGAAGCGGAACGTCACGGTGTCGCCCTCGACGGGGCGCGTGAGCCCATAGCGAGCCTGCTGACGGATGCCGAAGCTCGCGTTCACGTCCGGCCACCACCATCCGCGCTGGTTGAGGGATTCACCGGAGCAGAAGCTGACCCACACGGTCGACCCCTGCTCGGCGGCAGCCTGCAAACCGCGGGCCGCCGGCGCGGTGATCGGCTTGGTGGCCGGCACGAGCAGCAGTGGAAGAGCCGGGATGCCGCGCGTCTCACGAACGAAGCCCGGCTGCAGGTCCGCCAAGCGAGCCGCGATGTACCCCTCGAGGAGCGAATCCCGGATGCCACCGGCCTCCTCCGGATTCCAGAAGGGGTAGTCGCCGTCGAGGAAGGCGCTGACCAGGATGCCGGTCCTCGACGCGACGCGGCGCGCACGGGCGAGATCGTGCTCCCGGACGGTGGCGGCGAAGGACGCGAGCTCGCCGAGCGCGGGCTTGGGCGTGCCGTCGGCGGTCGTGAGCCCGAAGTTCATCTCGTACGGGTGGTGCGAGTAGGGCTCGGCATCCGGGATCGCGAAGTCGGTGTTGTTCCACCCGAGCCATCCGGTCACCCCGGCGGCGAGGGTCGAGTGCAGCACCTGGCGGTAATAGTCGGCGGCGTTCTCGTGCGACGCGAACTCGCTGGTGACGCCGAACTCCTCGAGCACGACGGGCCGGCCGAAGGGGGCGCAGAGCTCGGCGTTGAACGCGGGGATGAGGTGCTGCCGGACCGGGTCGTCGCTCATGTGGTAGGAGTGCGGCCCGATCCAGTCGATGAGGGGAGCGGTCCAGCTGAGGCGGAAGCCGTTGTCCTGGCCCATGACTTCGCTGCCCCAGGCCCCGTCCCCGAGCGACACGGGCTGCGTTCCGCCGGCGGCGCGGACGGCCGCGACCATGAGCTCGCCCCACGTGCGGACGGCTTCCTTGTTCGTCTGCTCGGCGGGGCCCATGAGCCCACCGCCGCCGCCGTAGAGGGGCATCTCGTTCGAGACGAGCCACGCCGACACCGCGGGATGTCCCGCGAACCGCTTCACCATCTCACCGATGAACCACGCCTGCCGCCCGACCATCCACACATCGCTGTAGAGGTCACGGCCCCCGCGCCACGCGGGATCCCAGTTCTGCCCCGACATGTGGCCGACGATGAAGGTCGGGATCGTGCGCAGCCCCGCCTCGATGTGGAGATCGAGGAAACGGGCGAACAGCGCGCACTTCTCCTCGTCGATGCGGTAGGGCTCGGGGTGGAAGTCGGGCCAGAAGAAGAACGTCCGCGTCACCGTGAGCGAGTGCTCCGCGAGAAGGGCGAGTTCCTCCGCCACCACCGCCTCGTCGAACTGCCGCCACATGTGCGGACCGCCCGCGCGCGACCAGAAGTTGACACCGATCCACGTGTCGTCCATCGCCCGCATCGGCCGGTCGAATGTCGTCGTCGCCACGTCGCTCCATCTCATTCACGTCGTCGTTGAACGGAATGACGATAACTCGAAAACAGCTCACGTGCAATATTTTCATCGAGCTACGCTGAGCCCGTGGATCAGAAGCGCAGCCGAGGCCCGTACGCCAAGTCCGCGGCACAGCGGCAGAACATCCTCGCGGCCGCGCGCCGGACGTTCGCCCAGCTGGGGTACAACGGGGCTTCGATGCGCGGAATCGCCGAGGATGCGGGTATCACGTTCACCGGACTGCGGCACCACTTCGCGACCAAGGACGAGCTGCTCGTGGCGGTCCTGACGCAGCGCGACGAGGAGCATCAGGCCCAGCAGGCCGACATCCACGGCACTGATCTGCTGGACGCCCTGGGCGCACTGCTGCACCAGACCCTTGACGAACCCGCCATCACCGAGATCTTCACCACGGTGTCGGGCGAGGCCGTCTCGCGCGAGCACCCCGCCCACGCGTTCTTCACGTCGCGATACGAGCGCATCCGACGGGAGTTCTCCGCCGAGCTGGAGGCCTCTCCGGGCGACACCCCCGCCGTCACCATCCCCCCGGCGAGCGCCGCGATCCTCCTGGCGGCCGTCATGGACGGCCTGCAGTTGCAGTGGCTGCTCGACGAGTCGGTCGACGTGCAAGGCGCCTTCGCAGACTTCATCGGGCTCCTGAGACCCCCGTCGAGCCCGGACATCGAGACACCCGGATAGTCAGCCCACCGACGCATTCCGCTTGTACGCAGGCGCCTTTCCTAGACTGGGTCCGTGCACGCGACGGATGGGGGCCCGGCAGCGCCTACGGGTGCTGCTCCGACGCGTCCGCGCCGCTTGGCTCGCGACCTCACGATCCTCGGCGTCATCGGCATCCTGCTGATCGCCGCGCTCGGCGCCGGGACCGCCGCCGCCTACCGCGAGCTGTACAGCCCCCGCGCCTTCGTCCTGCACTACCTCGACCTGCTGCAGGACCGCCGCGCGGCCGAGGCCCTGGCGGTGCCGGGCGTCGCGGTGGACTCCACCGAGCTCGAGGCGGCGGGATTGCCCGCCACCTCGTCCGAGGCGCTCCTGCGCACCGACGCGCTGCAGTCGATCACCGATGCCCGCGTGGTCGACGAGACCGCCGACGGTGACGTCACGCGCGTCACGGTCGAGTACCGCGCCGGCACCTACAGCGGCCGCACGGCCTTCACCGTCGGCCAGGACGGGTGGACGGGCGTGGTCCCGCGCTGGCGCTTCGAGGTGAGCCCCCTGGCGGTGGTCGATCTCACCGTGCGCGGCTCCATGAGGTTCTCGGTCAACGGCTTCGAGATCGACAAGCGCCAGGTGTCGGTCGACGGCGTGGATGCCGATCCGAGTGCGGCCGTACCGTTGCTCGTGTTCTCGCCCGGCCTGTACTCGGTGTCCGTGAACACCGCGATCTCCGCCACCCCGGGGGTCGCGATCCTGGCCGACGCGCCACTGACCGGCGTCCCGATCGACGTGCAGGCGGAGCCCACCGAGGAGTTCGTCTCGGTCGTGCAGCAGCGCGTCGAGGACTTCCTCAGCTCGTGCGCCGAGCAGAAGGTGCTCCAGCCCACCGGGTGCCCCTTCGGCTTCACGGTCCGCAACCGCATCGACGACGCCCCGACCTGGTCGATCACCGAGCAGCCGACCGTCACGGTCGTGCCCGACGGCGCGGGCTGGCGGATCCCCCAGGCCAAGGCCGTCGCCCACATCGAGGTCGACATCCGCTCGATCTTCGACGGGTCCGTGCGCACCGTCAAGGAAGACGTCCCGTTCACCGTCGACGGCGAGATCACGGTACGCCCCGACGGGTCGGCATCCATCGCCGTCGGCGGCCGCGCCGACTGACGGCGGGAACCGGCCTCAGCGCCCCTTCGCCGCCTGGCGTTCGGCCACGCGGGCGTCGCGATCGGCCATTCGCTGGAGCTCGGCGTTGTACTCGTCGAGCTCGATATCGCCCACCCGGTCGACGTGGCGATCGCGTCGGCGTTGCTGGCGCTCGTCGCTGCGGCTCCACTGGATCGCGACGGCGATGGCGAGGATGAGCGTCGGGATCTCGCCGACGCTCCACGCGACACCGCCACCGGTGTACTGGTCCTGCAGCGGCGTGGCGCCCCACTGACGGCCCATCGCCCCGAACCACTCGGCCGCCATGAGCCCGGAGTTCATCATGATCGCGATGCCGAAGAAGGCGTGCATCGCCATGACTCCGATGAGCACGATGAGCCGCATCGGGTAGGGCAACCGGTAGGGGACGGGATCGATGCCGATGAGGCTCAGCACGAACAGGTATCCGGTGATGAGGAAGTGGGCCACCATCCAGATGTGGCCGACGTGGTCGTACAGCGACCACCGGAACAGGTCGGTGTAGTAGAACGCCCACAGCGACCCGATGAACAGGCCCGCCGCGACGTAGGGGTTGGTGAGCACCGTCGCCACCGGATTGTGCACCGCCCACATGATCCACTCCCGGCCCCCGCGTGTGCCGTCATCGCGCTTGCGGATGGCCCGCGCGGCGAGGGTCACGGGAGCACCGGACACCAGGAGCAGCGGGATCGCCATCGACAGCAGCATGTGCTCGATCATGTGCACGCTGAACAGGTAATCCTGGTAGACGTTGAGCGGACCCGAGGTGACCCAGAACACCGCGAGCATGCCGAGCGACCACAGGACGGTGCGGTGGAGCGGCCACGCGTCGCCGCGCCGGCGCAGGCGCCAGACGCCGGCGAGATAGAAGAAGAGACCGAAACCCGCCACGAAGGCCCACAGCAGGTCGATGTCCCACGCGGTGAACCAGCGGTCGATGGTGAACTCGGGCGGCAAGGGCGACCCAGTCAGCACCTCGGCGGGTGTGCGACCGATCGGGGGCAGCTCGTTGGCCGGCGGAGGCGTACGCGCCAGAGCGACGGCGACGCCGCTCGCGACGCCCATGAACGCCAGCTCCAGCAGAATGACGCCCCAGAACCGCCGTGACCCGTTCTGGTCGTCCATGCGGGCGATGAGACGGCGGCGGTACCAGGCGCCGAGCACGCCGATCGCGACGAGCGCCGTGACCTTGACGAGCACGAGCACGCCGTAGGGCGAGAACAGGTTCTGCCAGCCCACCAGGCCGATCGAGGCGCGCACCGTGCCGGATACGGCCACCACGAGGAACGCCACGAGGGCGATCGAGGAATACCGCAGCATGACCGTCTGCAGCTGTGAGCGGTTCATCGCCGGGCGGACGACCACGAGCAGCACGAGCCCGCCGAGCCAGACGGCCGCGGCGATGATGTGCAGCACCAGCGACGTGACCGCCGCGGTGTGGCTCGCCTCGGTTCCGGCGTGGCCCTGGGTGCCCATGGGGATGAGCGAGGCGAGGGCGAGGATGGCCACGAGGAGGGTCGGCACCCACGTACGCACGGCGAAAGTGAGCACCGTGAGAACCGCACCGGCGATCGTCGTGAGGAGCCACGCGGGGCCGATCTCGGTCTCGACGAGGAAGCGTCCGAGCTGCTGGCCGAACACCGCGTCGAGGGTGGGGGTGGCGTTGATGACGTTGAGGAACGTCAGGAATCCCGTCGCCGCTGCCGAGACGGTGAAGACCGCCGCGCCGATGGATGCCGTGTCCAGGGCGATCTCGAACTCTCGCTCCCCCGCGCGCAGGGCGAACAGCGCGAGCACGAGAGACCCGACCATCGTCGCCGCCGACAGGTTGACCACGAGCGTGGCGACCGGGAGTCCCCAGCGCACGACGGGTCCGGGGTCGGCCAGGAGCGAGGGGGCCGCACCGCCGCCGTAGGCGAGACCCGCGACGACGCTGAGAGCCGCGACCACGATCAGGATGACGGGTCCGGCCACGCGCAGGGCTCGGGGATTCACCCCCCAAGCCTACGTCGCCGCAGAACGCAAGAGGGGGGATGCCGGGTGGCATCCCCCCTCTCGAGGTCTACGACGTCTTACTTGACGGCGGCCTTCAGCTTCGAGCCGGCGGTGACCTTGACGCGCTTGCCCGCGGGGATCGAGATCTCCTCGCCCGTCTGGGGGTTGCGGCCCGTGCGAGCCGAGGTGGCGACCTGCTCGAACGCGATCCAGCCGGGGATCGAGACCTTGCTGCCCTTGGCGACCGCCTCGGAGACGGTGGAGAAGAGGGAGTCGAGCACGCTCGACACGGCGGACTGGCTCTGCCCGGTCGCGCTGGCGATGCTCGCGACGAGCTCGGTCTTGGTGATGGACTTGTCGGCCATGTGGTTGTCCTCCAGGCGACGCTCGTGTCGCCTCTCGTTACATCGGACGAGGAGGGTTCCTCCTCGGTGGTCGGGAGACCGCCTCGACAGTATCAACCGAACCGCGGAATTACGCGGATTTTGACCGATTTCGCCCCAGACGCACCCGCGTGTCGCGTGTCGGATGTGACGCGTGTGAACCGTGAGGGCCGCGAGACGCCGAACGCCGAAGGGCGAGGGCCCCTTTCGGAACCCTCGCCCTTCGATCGTGAACGGGTGCTTACCAGCTCGACTTGGTCACGCCGGGCAGCTCGCCACGGTGCGCCATGTCGCGGAAGCGGACACGCGAGACGCCGAACTTCGTCAGCACGCCACGGGGGCGGCCGTCGATGACGTCGCGGCTGCGCACGCGCGCGGGCGACGCGTTGCGGGGCAGCTTCTGCAGGCCCACGCGGGCGGCCTCGCGGGCCTCGTCGGTCGCGGTCGGGTCGACCAGGGTCTTCTTCAGCTCGGCGCGCTTCGCGGCGTAGCGCTCGACGACGACCTTGCGCTGCTCGTTGCGCGCGATCTTGCTCTTCTTGGCCATGTGCTTAGCGCTCCTCTCGGAAGTCGACGTGCTTGCGCACCACCGGGTCGTACTTCTTGAGCACGATGCGGTCGGGGTTGTTGCGGCGGTTCTTGCGCGTCACGTAGGTGTACCCCGTGCCGGCGGTCGAACGCAGCTTGATGATCGGACGGACGTCCTGAGCCTTCTTCGCCATTACAGCTTCACGCCCTTCGCCTGCAGGTCACGGACGACGGCTTCGATACCGCGCGCGTCGATGACCTTGATGCCCTTCGCCGAGACGTTGAGCTTGATGTTGCGACCCAGCGACGGAACGAAGTAGGTCTTCTTCTGCACGTTCGGGTCGAAGCGGCGCTTCGTCCGGCGGTGCGAGTGCGAGATGTTGTGACCGAAGCCGGGAACCGCTCCAGTCACCTGGCACACTGCTGCCATGGTGATGTCTCCTTCTGTACCGTGACACCGGACGGTGTCACCCAAGATCCCTTGTCTGCACCCCGTTCTGGACACAGCACGAGGCCGGGATCAGAGGGAGGGGTACGTACCACGCGCTGGAGTGCGCGCAGACAAGCGATCAGTCTAGCACGCTCGGCGTGTCGCCTTGACGGCCCGCCGCCTCGGCCGCGCCGCGCCCCCACCGGAACGCCGAGACCGTGGGGTCGCCGGTGAGCCAGAAGCGCCACGGGAACGCCGCCGTTCCCGCGATCCCGGCGACCCCGACGCGCGGCCCCGACGAGACGGCCGAGGCGGGGTGCTCCGGCAGCAGCAGGCGCGCCCGGGCCCCCGCGTGCTCCGCCCCGGTGACGGCGTCGATCCCGTCGTGGACCGGATGCCGCAGGCCCACGGCATCCCCCAGCCGTCCGGGGCCCCGCGCGAGATCGTTTCGCGCCCGCACGACCCCGCGCTCGCGGCGCCGCCGCTCCGCCACCTCGGCGCCCTCCAGGACCTCGCCGCCGCGCAGAAGCACGCCGCCCGCAATCCCTTCCGGACCGCACACGACGTTGACGCAGGAATGGATGCCATGACTCAGGTACACGTACAGGTGTCCCGGCGCGCCCCACATCGTCGCGTTGCGCGCCGTCGGTCCGCCGCGGGCGTGCGAGCCGGGGTCGGGGCGATCGCCCGTGCCGAGCCCGTGATACGCCTCGACCTCGGTGATGCGGAGCACGACGCGCTCCCCCGCGACGTCCGTCTCGAGGTGCGCGCCGAGCAGGGTCGGCGCGACCTCGACCGGCAGCGCCGCCAGATCCACGCGGGACGCGGGTCGCGTCATCCGGGCGGCACCTGACACCAGGACAGGTCGAAGCCCTGCAGCGCGACGAGCTCCTGCCCGGTGTCGATCTCGACCAGGTGGGTCAGCAGGCGGCCCGGCAGCGGCAGCTGGTACCGGTCGAAGGGATTGTCGATCGCCTGCGGCGCGACGAGCACCGCGGCGTAGCGGCCGCTCGGCGACACGCACGTCTGCAGCACCGTGTCGCTGCCCGGCACCTCCAGCAGAGGGCGCACGGTGCCGTCGGTGTCGACGTGTCCGATCGTCGTGGCGCGATAGGCGCCGTCGGCGTCGATGTCGGCGAAGGAGCGGATCGTGCCCGCGCCCGCACCGGGGACGGGCGTCGCCCGACCCGGCATCCCGGGCGGGTCCACCGGCTCCTCGAGAGGTTGCTCGGACCCGTCGGTGAGGTCGATCTCGCGGATCCCCTCGAGCCGCTCGACGATCGCGATGGACGACCCGCGGGCGATCCCGTCGATCGACACCGCGCTGCCGAGCGGCGCGGCGTTTCCGCCCTGCGCATCGGTGAGCAGCAGCCGCGAGTCGAACGTGAGCACGAGCATGCTGTCGGTGTCGGGCACGAAGCGCCAGTCGGCCACGCGCACATCGCCGCCGTTGAGGCCGACCTCGACCGGCGGCGCGTCGTCGGCGGCGGATGCCGTGAACAGCTTGCTCTCACGCCCTCCCGCGGCGCCGAGGGTGGCATCCGAGAAAGTGAAGCCGACGCGCTCACCGCGATCGGCGGACTGCAGGTTGGACACGAACCCCGGGCCCGGCAGCGCGATGTCATGCGCGTTCTGCCCGTCGAGATCGGTCACGACGACACGGGCCCGATCGCCCTCGCGCACCGAGACGACGAGGTGGTTCGCCGTGGCGCGGAAGTCCTCGATGTGCTCGTGGGTGAAGACGGGCAGGCCCGCCTCGCCTTTCAGATCGGTGCGGAAGATCGTGTCGCCCTCGGGGGTGCCGCGCTGCATGAGGAACGCGTGCAGCGGCGGAGTGCGGAACGTCTCGCTCAGCTCGGACGCCGGCCCGGCACCGAGCCCGCGCACGTCGCGCACGGTCACGCGGTAGTCGGAGTCGTCGCGGAGCGGCAGGGTGAACCGGATGCCGACGCTCCGCCCCGAGGTGTCGACGGTGAACGGCGTCGCCGGCTCGACCTCGACCTGCGCGGGGTCGATCTTCTCGAGCGATTGCGTCGTGGTGAGGATGACGCGGGCGCCGGATGCCGCGATGGCGGCGGCGGGGTCGACCTGGACGTCGGTCACGCGCGGCCCCTGCGCCACGGCGACGACACCGCCCACACCGCCGACCAGGACCAGTGCCCCGAGGACCGCCGCGAAGGCGAGGACGAATCCGCGACCGCGGCGGCGACGCGCGCGGGCGCGGCGGGAGTCAGTACTCATACGGGTCCGTCGGCTCGTCGATGGCCGCGACCTGGTCGGCGCGGACCTCGAGCGCGCCGTCGCCCGTGGACCGCACGGTTCCGGTCACCGTGACCCACTGCCCCGTCCCCGGTGCGGAGCCGGTCGCGGTGATCGGCAAGCGGGCGGTCTGCGCGTCGATGACGCAGTGCGTGATGACCAGGCGCGTGAGGTCGAAGCTCGCGCCGTCCTGCCCGGGCGTGATGAAACCCGTGAGCGTGACGGGCTTGCCGTCGAAGGTCTCGGGGTTGGTGGCGTGGGCGAAGATCGCCGACCAGTCGCCGATGCCGAAGGTCGAGGTGTCGCCCGAGGCGGCGAGGGTCACGACGTCCGAGCCGACGAACAGCGGCGGGGCACCGACGTCGCGCGAGACCGCGAGCTCGGCCGACAGCGAGGCGGGCGGGGTCAGCAGCACCGCGATGACCGCGCCCGAGGCGAGGAGCCCGCCGCTGAACGCGGCGATCCCGCCGGGTGTCAGTCGCGGCCGCGCGGCGAGGTGGTCGTGGGCGGCGTGGTCGTGGTCGTCGGGGGCGTCGGCGTGCTGGTGATCGGCGTGCGCGAACGCCTCGCGACGGGCGGGAGCCGGAGCCGGAGCGTGCCCGTGCTCGTGATCGTGTCCGTGATCCGCTTCGGCGCCCAGCGGCAGGGCGAACGTCGCGATCGAGCCGACGACGGCGACGACGGCCATGCCGATGGCGAACCACGCCGAATCGGGGTTCACGTACAGCGCGATGCGGCCGGTGAGCCACAGTGCGATCGTCGTGACGGCCAGGCACGAGGTGAGCCCGACGCCGAGCCACCGTGTCGCGAGAGCACCCGTTCTAGACAAGGAGGTTCACCACCGTTCCCATCGCGAAGGCGGACAGCACCACGACGGCGGTGAGCCCGACGAGCACGCGCGTCGTGAAGGTCGTGCGCAGGAGCGCATACATCTTCAGATCGACGACGGGTCCGACCAGGAGGAACGCCACGATCGATCCGGGCGTGAAGGTCGAGGCGAACGACAGGGCGAAGAACGAGTCGACGTTCGAGCACAGCGACACCACGACCGCCAGGAGCACCATCGCCGCGATCGACAGCGCGGGATCCGAGCCGATCGCCAGCAGCGCGCTGCGGGGGATCAGCACCTGCACGGCGCCGGCGATGAGCGAGCCGATGATGAGCGCCGGCATGACCGAGCGCAGCTCGACGACGAACTGCGCGAGCGAGCGGCGCCCGCGGCCGCCGCGCTCCTGCACGACGATCTCGCACGTCTCGAGGAACCTCTCGGTGAGCAGCTTGTCGGGATCGGGATGCCGGCTGTACAGCCACCCGATGAGGTTGGCGACGAGGAAGCCGCCGATCAGGCGCGCCACGAGGATGCCGTCGCTGAAGCCGAACGCGGCGTGCGTGCTGATGATGACGATCGGGTTCACGATCGGGGCCGCGACGAGGAACGTGAGCGTGTCCGAGACGCGGAACCCCCGCATGAGCAGACCCCGGGCGAAGGGCACGTTGCCGCACTCGCACACCGGGATGAACATGCCCAGGAGCGACAGCACGGCGCGGCGGGCCCAGGGGGCTCGTGGCATCCATCGCTCGATCGCTCCCGGGGGCACCCACACCTGCACGACGATCGAGAGCAGGACGCCCAGCACGACGAACGGCAGGGACTCGATGAGCACGCTGAGCGCGAGCGTCAGTCCGTCCTGGGCGCGGGTCGGCAGGGGGGCGGCGAAGAACGTCGGAGCGAACGCATCGATGAGAAAGAGCGCGGCGATGACGACGACACCCAGGCCGAGGGCGACGAGGGTGCGCGTGACGCCGGTGCGCGGGGGCGCCGACGTGACGGATCGACTAGTCGTCGCCACGCTCACGAGCGCGCGCCTGAGCGCACGCGGCGCACACGCCGAAGATGTCGACCACGTGCTCGGCCTGCGAGAAACCGTGCTGGGCGGCGGTGCGCTGCGCCCACTCCTCGACGGCGTCGGCCTCGATCTCGACCGCGACGCCGCACGACCGGCAGATCAGGTGGTGGTGGTGGCCGCGGGTCTCGCACGCGCGGAAGAGATTCTCGCCCTCGGGGCTCTGCAGTGAATCGGCATCACCCTGGGCGGCGAGTCCGGCGAGTGCGCGGTACACCGTGGCCAGGCCGATACCGGTGTTCTCTTCGCGCAGGGTCGCGTGCAGCGCCTGCGCGCTGACGAAGCCGCCCGCACCGGACAGCGCTTCGCGCACGCGCTCGCGCTGCCACGTATTGCGCTGGACCATACCCCGAGTCTAGCGAGGCGACCGGTGAAACGGCTGGGGACGCCGGCGGCTACAGCGCCCGCGTCGTGCGGTCGCGGCGCGCTCCGACGAGACGGCACACGAGGTAGATGAGGAACGAGATCGTGGTGATGTACGGGCTCACCGGCAGGGTCCCCGCGACGGCGAGCAGCACGCCGCCCACCGCGGACACGAAGCCGAACAGGGCCGCGAGCAGCGGCACCGACAACGGACCGGATGCCACCCGCATCGCGGCCGCGGCCGGGGTGACCAGCAGCGCCATCACCAGGAGCGCCCCGATGATGTGGACCGCGACGGCGACGATCAGGCCGAGCAGCAGCATGAATCCCAGCGACACCGCCGTCGTCGGCACGCCGCGGGCGGCGGCGGACTGCGGGTCGAGGGAGTCGAAGCGCAGCGGGCGCCAGATCATCAGCAGCGCGATCAGGACGACGAGCCCGATGACGACGAGCCACCCCAGTTGCGCGCTCTGCACCGAGACGATCTGGCCGGTCAGCAGACTGAACCGGGTGGCGCTGCGCCCGTTGTAGAGCGACAGGCACAGGATGCCGACACCCAGGCCGAACGGCATGAGCACGCCGATGATCGAGTTGCGGTCGCGGGCGCGCGCACCGAGCAGACCGATGATCGCCGCGGCGATGAGCGACCCCACGATCGAGCCCGAGACGACGTCGACGCCGATCAGCAGGGCCACCGCCGCACCGGCGAACGACAGCTCGCTGATGCCGTGCACCGCGAACGCCATGTCGCGCTGCATCACGAAGACGCCGATGAGTCCGCCCACGAGCCCCAGCACGGCGCCGGCGTAGACGGAGTTCTGCACCAGCTCGAGGATCGCGCCGTATTGACTCACGCCGCCGAACAGCGCGTTGCCCACGTCGGCCCAGTTCATGCGTCGTCCTCGTCGTGGTGGTGATGGGCCTCTTCGGCGTCGGGGGCGCCGACGACGACGAGCCGGCCGCCCGCCCGCGTCACGTAGACGGGGGCGCCGTAGAGCGAGGTCAGCGTCTCGCTGGTGAGCACCTCGTCGGGCGTGCCGAGCGTGAAACGGCCGTGGGCGATGTACAGGATGCGGTCGACGTGCGCGAGGACCGGGTTGACGTCGTGGGTGACCAGCAGCACGGCGGCGTCGCGCTCACGACGGTGCCGATCGATCAGTCGCACGACCGCCTGCTGGTTCGCCAGGTCGAGGCTGGTCAGCGGCTCGTCGCACAGCAGCAGCCGGGGGTCGTCGGCGAGCGCCTGCCCGACCCGCAACCGCTGCTGCTCGCCTCCCGAGAGCAGGCCCACCGGGCGGTCGGCGAAGGCCGTCGCCCCGACCGCCTCGAGCAGTCCGTCGATGCGCGCACGGTCCTTGCGGCGCGAGAGCGGAAGGCCGAACCGGTGGCCGTCGACGCCGAGTCCGACGATGTCGCGTCCGCGCAACGGCGTCTCGCGCGGAAGCGGCCGCTGCTGCGGCACGTAGCCGATGTGACGGTTCCCCGCTCGACGGACCGGGGAGCCGAGCGCCTCGATCGTCCCGCGGCTCAGCCGCTCCAGGCCGAGGATCGCGCGCAGCAGCGTCGTCTTGCCGGAGCCGCTCGGGCCGAGGACGGCGACGAGCTCGCCGGGCTCGACCTCGAGGTCGAGCCCGGCCCACAGCTCACGGCCGCCGCGTTCGAGGGCCGCTCCGCGGATGCGCAGGGGTGGGGCGTCGCTCACGCCGGGAGGGCGTCCGACAGTGCGGCGATGTTGCTCTGCATCCACGAGATGTAAGTCTGGCCCTCGGGGAGCGTCTCGGTGAACTCCAGCACCGGAATGTTCTTCGCCTTGGCCGCGTCCATGACCTGGGTGGTCTCGGCGCCGCCGGTCTGCGGGTTGACGATCATGACCGCGATCTGGCCCGACTCGATCAGCTGCAGCGACTCCAGCAGCGTGGCGGGGGGCACGTCCCGACCCTCTTCGACCGACTCGCTGAACTCGTTCGGGGTCGCGTTCGACAGACCCGCGGCCTCGATCAGGTAGACGGGCACGGGCTCGGTGACGAAGACCTTCGCCCCGGCATCCTTCGCCTCGATCTGGCCGAGCGAATCCTCGAGACCGGCGATTTTCGTCGTGAACGTCTCGGCGTTCGCGGTGAAGTCGGCCGCGTGGTCGGGGGCGAGCTCCCCGAGGTGCTCGGCGATCGCCTTCGCGAGGTCTTCGACGGTGTGCGGGTCGTACCAGACGTGCTCGTTGAAGCCCTCGATGTGGTCGTGGCCGCCGCCCTCGGCGTGGTCGTGACCGTGGTCGTCCGCGGTCTCGCTCGGCGCGGGGCTCGCCGAGGCGTCGTCGGCGTGGTCGTGCGACTCGGCGCCCGGGTAGTCGTGGTTGTACGCGACGGCGGTGAGGACCTCGGCCGACGAGCCGCTGGCCTCGATGAGCGACTCCATGAAGGAGTCGTAGCCGGCGCCGTTCTCGATGACGAGCTGGGCGCCCTTGAGGGTCAGCTGGTCCTGCGCGCTGGCCTCGTACTCGTGCGGGTCCTGCGCGGTCGAGGTGATGATCGCGGTGACGTCGACGAAGTCTCCGCCGATCTCTTGGGCGATCGAGCCGTAGACGTTCGTGGATGCCACGACCGAGACCTTGCCGGCATCGTCGGTCGAGCCGCCCGCCGCGGGGGTGCCGCCGGCGCAACCGGCGAGGGCGAGCACGGAAGCCGCACCGAGGACGAGGGGAACGAGAACGCGTCGGGTCATGCCCCCACTGTATCGCTGACGATAATCGTTCTCAACATCAGCATCGAGGGAACGGCATCCCCGCCCGCGAAGGGAGGGGATGCCGTCCGCTCACGCGCCGACGGGCGCCGGGACCGGCGCGGCGAAGGTGTGCACGCCCGCGGCGACCTCGAACTCGCGACCGTCCGGGAGGCTGACGACACCCGTCGCACCGGTGGGCACGCGCACCTCGACGTGGAGCTGCTCGTCCTCGATGCGCCACGCGACCGCCGCGCGTCCGTACGGGGTCTCGTGCTCGGCCGCGGCGTGGGTGAGCCCGCCACCCGGTCGCGGCGCGAAGGCGATGCGACGGTAGCCGGGCTCCACCGGGGCGAGGCCCGCGACCGTGCGGTGGATCCAGTCCGCGACCGCGCCGAGGGCGAAGTGGTTGAACGAGGTCATGCCCCCGGGGTTGACCGTGCCGTCGGGCAGCAGGCTGTCCCACCGCTCCCACGTGGTCGTCCCGCCCGAGAGCACCGTGTACATCCACGACGGGCATTCCTTCTCGAGCAGCAGGTCGTAGGCGACCTCGACGTGCCCAGAACGCGTCAGCGCGTCGGTGATGAGCGGCGTTCCGGCGAAGCCGGTGGCGATGCGGTTGCCGCCGGCGCGCACCAGCTCGGCGAGGCGTGCGCCCCAGACGTCGCGCTCGGCGACATCGGAGTACAGCTCGAACTCGATCGCCAGCGCGTACGCGGTCTGCGCGTCGCTGCTGAGCAGCCCCGAGGCCGTGACGTACTCCCCGCGGAAGGCCTCGCGGACCTCCGCGGCCAGGCGGGCGTACGCGGCGGCGTCCTCGGCCCGGCCGAGCACCTCGGCGGACTTCGCCAGGTGCAGGCTGGACCACGCGAAGTACGCCGTCGCCACGAGGTAGCGGTCGGTCGTGGCATCCGCGGGGTCATGCGGAGGAGCGGCGGGGTCGAGCCAGTCGCCGAGCTGGAAACCGGTGTTCCACAGTCGGGACGGGCCGGCCAGGCGCGCCACGAGGTCGACCCACTTGCGCGCCGAGTCGTACTGGTCGCGCAGGATCCGCGCGTCGCCGAACTGCCGGTAGAGGGTCCACGGCGTCAGCACCGCGACATCGCCCCACGCGGCGCCCGGACGGATCGGCGTCCACTCCTCGCCGCCCGGAATCACCGGCACGTACCAGGGAACGGTTCCGTCGGGGAGCTGCTCGACGGCGACGTCGCGCAGCCACGAGCGCAGCATCCCCGAGCAGTCGTACAGGAAGGATGCCGCCGGCGCGAAGACCTGCAGGTCACCGGTCCAGCCGAGGCGCTCGTCGCGCTGCGGGCAGTCGGTGGGGATGTCGACGAAGTTGTCGCGCATCGACCACCGCACGTTCTCGTGGAGGCGGTTCAGCAGCGGATCCGACGAGTCGAACCAGCCGGTGCGCTCCATGTCGGTGTGGTACACCCGGGCCACGATCGCGCCCGGCGCGACCTCGCCCGGCCACCCTGTGACCTCGGCGTACCGGAAGCCGTGGATGGTGAACCGCGGCTCCCACTCCTGCTCTTCGCCGTCCGCCACCAGCACGTCGGTCGCCGCGGCCCCGCGCAGCGGACGGGTGTAGAGCTCGCCGTCCTGCAGGACCTCGGCGTGCCGGAGCGTGATGATCTGCCCCTCGTCGGCCGTGAGCCGCAGACGCAGACGCCCCGAGATGTTCTGGCCGAAGTCGAGGACCCACCCACCCGTCGCCGACCGCGTCACCGCGACCGGCTCGAGCTCTTCGGTGCAGCGCACCGGCGGCCCCTCGGGGGCGACGAGCGTGGAGTGATCGACGGGGAGCAGGCGCGCGGGCGTCCAGTCTGCGGCGTCGGCGGCGGCCCAATCGGCCCGCTGCAGGCGTGCGTCGTAGTGCTCGCCCTCGTAGATGCCGGTGGTCAGGATGGGGCTCGGGGCCGCCTCCCACGCGTCGTCGGTGGCGATGACCGTCCGGGTGCCGTCGGCGTGCTCGATCTCGAGCTGAGCGATGAGGCCGATGTCGCTGCCGTAGAGGTTGGGGTACCCGCCGTGGAAGCCGAGACGCCCGCGGTACCAGCCGTCCGCGAGCCACGAGCCGATCGCGTTCGCTCCCGCGCGGAGGTGCTCGGTCACGTCGTACGTGTAGTACCGCAAGCGTTCGCCGTAGACGGTCCAGCCCGGGGACAGCGCGTCGTCGCCGACCCGGCGACCGTTGATCTCGACCTCGTACAGACCGTGCGCCGAGACGTACAGGCGGGCGCGCGCGACGTCCGAGGCGACCTCGAACGACCGGCGGACGCGCGGAGGACGGCGCAGCGATTCGGGCTCCTCGGGCCACGCGGGCCCGACGACGCCGGCGATCCAGTCCTCGGCATCCAGGAGTCCGGCCTCCACGCGCGCGGCGGGAGACCACGCGGATGCCGTGTCGTCCGCGCCGAAGAGCCGGACGCGCAGCGTCGCACGCTCGCGCGACGCCAGCGGCGCGAAGGGCCAATCGACGAGCACCGACTCGGCGCTCTGCACGACGCCGGAAGTCTCGACGCCGCGTTCCGTCACGATCTCGATCTCGTACGCGGTCTGCCGCCACCCCGCGGGGGCGTCGGTCTTCCACGACAGCCGCGGAGCGGCCACACCGATGCCGAGGGCATCGCGGAGGTGCTCGAACGTGAGGGGGGATACGTCAACGGTCATGCGGTGGTCGTCTCATCCTGCTGCGGGTGGATCATGGGCTTGAGGGCTGTGCGGTCTCCCCCGGGGAGGAGGAGCGCGGTGTGCACGTCGCCGAGCGCGTGCACGCTGGTCACGAGGCGACGCAGATTCACTCGGCCGGTCGCCGCCAGCTCGATGGCATCCGGGTACTGGTGGGCGTAGCGGAACGTGCCGGTCAGGGCGATCTCGCGCGACTGGATCACGTCCAGCGGCAGCGTCACGTCGCCGTCGGCGGACATTCCGACGAGCACCGCACGGCCGGCGGGGGCCAGGGCCGTGATTCCGGCGCGGATCGCCGACGACACCCCCGAGCACTCGATGAGCACCGTGGTGTCGGTGGGGAGCGGCTCGGTGAGCGGGTCGATGACCCGGGTGGCACCGAGCTCGGTGGCGACGCTCCGCCGCTCGGCAGAGACGTCACTGACCCGCACCTCGGCACCCGCGGCACGCGCGACCTGGAGCACGAGCAGGCCGACGGGGCCCGCGCCGCTGACGAGCACACGGTCGCCGATCCCGACCGCCGCCTTCCGGACGGCCCACAGGGCGACCGCGAGCGGCTCGATGAGCGCGGCCTCGTCGTCGTCGACGGCGTCGGGCACGTCGTGCGCGAAGTCGGAGGCGATCACGACGTGCGTCGCGAAGGCACCGTCGATCGGCGGGGTCGCGAAGAAGCGCACACCGGGGCACAGGTTGTACCGACCGGCGCGGCACTGCGCGCATCGTCCGCACGGGACGCCGGGCTCGAGAGCCACACGGGCGCCGACACGGTCGCGCGAGACGTCCGCGCCGACCTCGACGATGACACCGGATGCCTCGTGCCCGAGGACGAGCGGATCCTCGACGCGCGTGGAGCCGATACGCCCGTCGCGGTACCAGTGCACGTCGGAGCCGCAGATGCCGACGGCGCGCACCTCGACGAGCACCTCGTGCGCGCCGAGGGCGGGCACGGGCCGCGTCTCGATCTCGGTCGTGTCGATCGCCGTCATCACGGCCGCGCGGATCGTCGCCGGGGCGGTCATCCCTTCACCGCGCCGCTGGCCAGGCCCGCCATGATGCGCTGGTTCAGCACGAGGTAGATGGCCAGGATGCCGAAGACGTTGATGCAGATGGCGGCGAAGAGCGGCCCGTACTGCGTCGCGCCGAACTGCCCCGTGAAGTTGAGCAATCCCACCTGCACCGTGCGCAGCTGCGAGGAGTTGGTGAAGGTCAGGGCGATGAGCAGGTCGTTCCAGAAGAAGAAGAACTGCACGAGGCCGACCGTGACGATGGAGTTGCGCGCCATGGGCAGCGCGATCGAGAAGAAGGACCGGAAGATCGACGCGCCGTCCAGCGTCGAGGCCTCGAACACCTCGCGCGGGATCGCGCGGAAGTACGTCGCCATCATGAACACGGTGAGGGGCAGACCCGTCGCGGTGTACGTGATGATGAGCGGCCACAGCGAACCGGTGATCCCGGCCTGGAAGTAGACCGAGAACAACGGCAGCAGGATCATCTGACCGGGCACCATGATGCCCGCGAGGAACAGCAGCAGGATGCCGCTCCGCCCGCGGAAGACCATGACCTCGAGCACGAAGCCGGCGGCGACGCCGAGGAGCAGCATGAGGGCCAGGGCGGGGAACACCGCGACGATGCTGTTGCCGAGGTACTGGCCGATGTTGCCCGTGACCCACGCGTCGACGTAGTTCTGCAGGTTCAGTTCGCGGGGCAGCGCCCACGTGGGGGCGTTGAGGAATTCGTCCTGGCTCTTGAAGGAGTTCATCAGCAGCCACAGCAGAGGGAGCACCTCGATGGCGACCAGCAGGACGATCAGGACCGTGCCGGGGGTGCGGCGCAGTGCTCCGGCCCGCGGGGCGGGCTTGCGGCGCGTGCGGAGCCGGTCGGGGGACTGGGGAAGGGTGGCGGTGGACATGCGGGATCAGCCCTTCGTGACGTCGCGGCGAGACGACCGGAAGATGAAGACGGTCACGATCAGGCACAGGATCGTCAGCAGCAGCGCGATCGAGGCGCCGTAGCCGTATTCGCCGTAGCTGAACGAGGTCTGGAACATGTAGAGGGTCAACGGCGTCGTGGCCGTTCCCGGTCCACCGTTGGTCAGCGCGACGATCGAGTCGAAGACCTTGAGCGTGCCGTTGATCGAGAAGATCACCGACGACAGCAGCACCGGCAGCGACAGCGGCAGCACGATGCTGCGGACCAGACGCCAGCCGTTCGCCCCGTCGAGCCGCGCCGATTCCATGATGTCGTCGGGGATGTCGAGCAGGCCCGTGTACAGCAGAACGGCGTAGAAGCCCATCGAGCGCCAGAGGTCCATGATGACCAGGACGACAATCGCGCTCACCGGGCTGCCGAACCAATCGACGGATGCCACCCCGAACACGTTCAACAGCGCGTTCACGGGGCCGGTCTGCGGCGCCACCTCGAACAGCTTCTGGAACATCAGGGCCACGGCGACCGTCGGGATGATGACGGGGAAGAAGACCAGGGTGCGCACGACGCTTCCGCGGTTGCGGAGCACGAAGACGTAGAACAGGGCGAGCAGGTACCCGAGCAGCACCTGGCCGACGGTGATGATCACGGCGTACAGCAGCGTGAACCGCAGCGCCTCGCCGACGCGGGGGTCCGTGAACAAGCGCGCCAGGTTGTCGACCCCGACGAACTCGAACCCCGAGATCGCGTTGCCCTCGAAGAGCGTGTAGCCGAGCGACCACACCACCGGGATGAGCATGACGAGGGTGTAGACGATGAGTGCCGGGCCGAGCAGCAGCGCGATGGCGCGCGGATCGCCGAGGACTTTGTGCATGGGTCTTCCTTAGAGGTGGGGCGAGGGGTGGGGGCGGTGATGGCCGCCCCCACCCCCGGAGGATGCGTCAGCGCAGGTCGGCCTGCACGAGGCCCATGAAGTCCTGCGGCGAGATCGCACCGGTGATCAGCTGTGCGGCGTTCTTCTGGCTCGTCTCGGTGGCCTTGGCGCTGAAGAGCGCCTCGAACCACAGCACCGATTCCTTGGTGGACGAGATCCGATCCTGGACCAGCGCGGTCAGGTCGTCGACCTTGACGTCACCGTCGACCTTGAAGCCCGAGATCGTGGCGGCCTCGGAGAGCGACTCGGCACCGTAGTTGTTCGCGATGCAGGTCAGCCACTTGCCGGTGTTGTCGTTGTACGCCTTCGCCGACAGCGCCATCGGCAGACCGACGTTGGCCGGGGTCTGGCTCGAGTCGCCGGCGCCGCCGGTGACGTTCGGGAACGGCAGGAAGCCGATGTTCTCGGAGCCGATCTGGTTCGCGGACGCGTCGGCGAAGTTCGCCAGCGCCCAGCTGCCCATGTAGAAGAAGGCGGCCTTGCCGGTGAGGAAGCTGTTGAACGCGGTGTCGTAGTCGATCGAGCCGACGCCCTGACCGAAGTAGCCCGCGGTACCCAGGTCGGCGACCGCCTGGGCGGCGGCGACGTACTCGGGGTCGGTCAGCTTCGCCTCGCCGTCGGCGACCTTCTGCAGCGCGTCGGGACCGAGGTCGCGGAAGATGTAACCGCTGATGAGGCGGGTGAGGGGCCAGCCCTGCTCTCCCGAGGCCGCGAAGGGCTGGACGCCCGCGCCCTGTAGCTTCGCGGCAGCGGCGGTGAGCTCGTCCCACGACTCGGGCGCCTGGATGCCGTTGTCGCTGAGGAGCTTCTTGTTGTACCAGATGCCCTCGATGTTGTACTGGTACGGCAGGACGTTGAAGCCGCCGTAGAGCTGCTCGATGGTCGAGATCGCGGCGGGCTCGATCTTGTCGATGACACCGAGGTCGGTGAGGGTCTTGTTCAGGTCGAGCACCTGGCCGCCCTTGGCCAGTTCTTTGGTGAGCGCGGGAGCGTTGCCCGCGGCGTACTGCGTGGGGAGCGCGTTCTGGCCGGCCAGGAGCTGCAGCTTCTGGTCGAGCTGCGTCTGCGGCACGGTCTCGACCTGCAACGGCTGCGCCTCGTTCTCGGCCTTGCACTGGTCGGTGCTGAGGCTCGTGAGCAGCTCGGGGATCGTGGTGTTCTCCTGGTTGACCAGGAACGAGAACGACGACCCTCCGCCGGCGTTGCCGCCACCGGCGCATGCCGTGAGAGCCAGGACCGCGGCGGCACCGGTCGCGACGATCGCGGCGGCCCGACGTGAGCGCGTGAATGCTGTGGACACTTTTCCTCCTCGAAAACGCGCCTCGCTCATTGAAGCGCTTCAAGAGGATTATGCAAGGTCGTCACGACATCGTCAAGAACTTTTTGAAACGCTTCAGATTTCCCCGGCCACTGCTCGCGGGCGACCGACCGTGCTCTCCCTGATGACGAGCTCGGGCTGCAGCAACGTCGTGACGTGCTCGTGCACCGGCCCGTCCTCGATCTCGGCCATGAGCAGTCGCACCGCCTCCCGCCCCATGTCCAGACCCTGCATCTGCACCGAGGTCAGCGGGATCATCCCGCCCCACGCGGCCGAGTTGTGGTCGCATCCCATGACCGCCACGTCGTGCGGCACGGCGATGCTCTGCGCGTTGAAGACCTGGATGATCGCCATGCCCAGCAGGTCGGTGACGGCGATGACCCCGTCGAGCCGGCCGGCGCGCACTTCTTCAGCCAGCTCCTCCCCCGCCCGCAGACCGCCGGGAGGGTCGAGGTTCTCGGTCGGGACCTCTTGCAGCGACACGCGCCCGCCCTCTTCGGCGACCGCGCGTCGCACACCCCGACGGCGCAGGGCCACGGGCTGCAGGTAGTCGCGTCCGCCGACGAAGGCGAGTCGCGTGCGTCCGATGTCGATGAGGTGGCGAGCAGCCAGATAGCCCACCTGCTCGTTGTCGACGAGCACCTGGCAGCAATCGCCCTTGCCCGAGTCGTAGTTGAGGACGACGGTCGGGCGGCCGTGACTGCGGATGCGGGCGACGTCGCCGCTGGCATCCTCCATCGGAGCGAGCAGGATGCCGCTGACCCGGGCTTCGTCGAAGAAATCGAGATCCGCCCGTTGCTGATCGGCGCGGTTGTCGCTGTTGGCCACGAGGACGTTCATGCCCAGCTCGGCCGCGAAGCGCTGAGCGCCACGCGCAATGTCGACGAAGAGCGAGTTGCTGATGTCGATGACGACGAGGCCGATGCTGCTCGAGCGCCCCGCCGCCAACTGCTGGGCGTTGGAATTGCGGACGAAGCCGAGCTCGGCGATCGCGCCCTGCACCTTCGCGAGGGTGGCCGGCGACACCTTCGCCGGGTGGTTGAGCACGTTCGAGACCGTCCCCAGAGCGACACCGGCGACCCGGGCGACGTCCGACATGCTCGGCGTCTGCTTCCCGTTCGGCACCCGCGCCCCCTTCGTCGACCCCGACCGTCTGTTTGGGATGCTACTGGATCGACGAGCGAGTTTGATGCGCTTCAAAACGGAGCCCCCGGGCGCGCCTCCCCCGCCCGGGCGGATAACCTGGCATCGATGTCACGGGACGAGAAGGCGCGCAGAAGACTGTCCCGGAGCACCCCGCAGGGTCCCGTCGTGCTCGTCCTGGCCCTCGCGGGCCTCTGCTCGTCGTTCATGTTCACCCTCGTGGTGCCCATCCAGTCGCAGCTCCCCCAGTTGCTGAACGCCTCGCGCGACGACACCGCCTGGGTCGTCACGTCGACCCTCCTCGCCGCTGCGGTCATCACCCCGATCGCGGGTCGCCTCGGCGACATGTACGGCAAGCGGAGGATCGTGCTGGCTCTGCTGGCGGTCATGATGCTCGGCTCCGTGATCGCCGCGCTCTCCACGGGCCTCATCGGGTTGATCGTCGGTCGAGCCCTGCAGGGAGCGATCGTGGGCGTGGTGCCCCTCGGCATCTCGATCATGCGCGACGTGCTCCACGAGAACCGCGTCGACAGCGCGGTCGCGCTGATGAGCGCGACGCTGGGGGTCGGTGGCGCCCTCGGACTCCCGATCAGCGCTCTGGTGGCCGAGAACGCCGACTGGCACTGGCTGTTCTGGATCGCTGGCGGGCTGGGCGCGATCGTCTTCGCCCTCACCGTGTGGATCGTCCCGGTCAGCGTGCTGCGCACGGCCGGTCGATTCGACTACCTCGGTGCCGCCGGCCTCGCGGTCGGACTGATCGGTGTGCTGTTGGCCGTGTCGCGCGGCAACACCTGGGGCTGGACGTCGCCGCTCACCCTCGGACTGGCCGCCGGCGGCATCCTGATCCTGCTCGCCTGGGGCTGGTACGAGCTGCGCATCGACAGTCCCCTGCTCGATCTCCGCGTGGCTGCCCGTCGCCCGGTGCTGCTGACCAACCTCGCGTCGATCGCGATGGGCTTCGCGCTGTTCGCCTCGAACGTCGCGTATCCGCAGATGCTCGAGCTGCCCGTCGCCACCGGTGTCGGCCTCGGCCTGTCGCTCTTGGCCGCGAGTCTCGTCGTGATGCCGTCGGGTCTGGTCATGATGGTCCTCTCGCCGCTCTCGGGAGCGTTGGCGCGCACGATCGGACCGCGTGTGCTGCTGGTCGCCGGCGCGGTGTCGCTCATCGTCGCCTACGGGTTCAGCCTGGTGTTCTCGACCGAGGTGTGGCACTTCGTCGTGGCCAACATCCTCATCGGTTTCGGGATCGGCTTCGGCTACGCCGCCATGCCCATGCTCATCATGCGGTCGGTTCCGCCGAGCGAGACCGGCGCGTCGAACGGGCTGAACGCTCTCGCGCGCTCGCTCGGGACGAGTACCGCCGCCGCGATCGTCGGGGTCGTCCTGGCCACGCTCTCGACCGGCGAGGGCGACACCCGGGTGCCGACGGCGCAGGCCTTCAGCGTCTCGTTCGCGCTGGGCCTGGGCGCGGCCATCGTCGCGCTGGTCCTCGCGCTCCTGATTCCCACGCGTCAGACGCCGAGCGAACGGCATCCCGCGCTGCCGGAGTGACGCCCGCGTGAGGGGTCAGTTTCTGTCGCTTCGCAGCGTGGTCAGGCGACGAATATTGACCCCTCACGCGGAAGCGGCGCCACCCCGAAGGGTGACGCCGCTGAAAGTCCCGCCTTATCAGCGCAGGATGCCGCCGAGGTCGAGCGCACCGTCGACCACGTCATCGACACCGGACGTGACGTCACCCACGACGTCATCCACCGAACCGGAGATGTCGTCCACCGAGGCGCCGTTGTCGCCCGTGGAGACGTCGGCGTCACCGGTGGAGACGTCCGCGTCACCGGTCGAGACGTCCGCATCGTTGCCCGAGCCCACGGGCGCGTCGATCGGGGCCGTCACGTCGTTGCCGGAACCGAGGTCGTTGCCCGAACCGATCGGCGCCGAGGTGTCGTTGCCGGAACCGATGGGCGCCGTGGTGTCGTTACCGGAGACGACCGGGGTCTGGTTGCCCGAGGCGACGTCGCCGTTGAGCGAGTCGCTCACGAGCGGTCCCTGCACGAGGGGCCCGATGTTCGCGATGTCACCGACCGCGGTCTGGGGGCTGGCGGTGAAGTCGCCGCTCTCGATGAGGCCGCTCACCCACGTGTAGAACGGGTCGGACGCGTCAACGAACTGCGTCGCGGTCGTCGAGGCATCCGTCGAGGTGACGTTGTCGTCGGCCGAGGCCGGCAGCGCGAGTCCGGCGACGGCGAGAGCCGCCGCTCCGGTTCCGGCCGCAGCGATCATGCCGATTCGGGTCTTCGTGTTGTACGTACGCATCAGGTTTCCCTTTCCGTTTCCGTCGGCGACGCTTCCGTCGCACGAAGGGTCATCCGAAGAGGACCCCGGAATCGGATGGGTGAGAAACCGGCGGGATGCCGATCCGGGGCACCTCCCGCGCGCCACGATCCGCGCCCTGACGGCGATCGCGGGAAACCCTGGCAGAAACCTGGCAATGCCCGATCCGCGCCTCAGTCGAGCAGCAGCGCCGGCTCTTCCAGAACGGATGCCACGTCCGCGATGAACCGCGAAATCCCGTCGCCGTCGACGACGCGGTGATCGAAAGAGCCCGACACCGTGGTCACCCAGCGCGGGCGCACCTCGCCGTCGACGACCCACGGCTTCTGCCGGATCGCGCCGAGGGCGATGATGCCGGCCTCGCCGGGGTTGATGATCGGGGTGCCGGCATCCACGCCGAAGACGCCGATGTTCGTGATCGTGAACGTGCCGCCGGCCTGATCGGCGGGGGTCGTCTTGCCCTCGCGCGCGGTCAGGGTCAGGTCCTGCAGGGCGCGGGCGAGCTCGCGCGTGTTCAGCGCCTGCGCATCCTTGATGTTCGGCACCAGCAGGCCCCGCGGGGTGGCGGCGGCGATGCCGAGGTTGACGTAGTGGCGCACGCGGATCTGCGCACCGTCGTCGGTGTCGACCCACGTCGCGTTGACCATCGGCGTCCGGCGCAGCGCCCAGATCACGGCGCGCGCCATGATCAGCAGCGGGGAGATCTTCACATCGGCGAAGTCGGGTGACGCCTTGAGCCGCTTGACCAGCTCCATCGTGCGCGAGGCGTCGACGTCGACCCAGATCGAGACGTGCGGCGCCGAGTACGCGCTCGAGGTCATGGCGTTGGCGGTGGCCTTGCGGACGCCGCGGACGGGGATGGACTCCTCGCGCGCGTCGTCGACGGGCGCCGGTGCGGCCGGAGCCGGGACGGGGATCGTCTCCTCGCGCACGGCACCCCACTCGGGCGTCTCGATGTTGCGGAAGACGCTCGCCTGCTCGGCGTGCTTCACCACGTCATCGCGCGTGACCTCGCCCGCCTGACCGCTCGGGGTCACCGTCGCGAGGTCGACGCCGAGGTCGCGGGCGAGCTTGCGGATCGGGGGCTTGGCGACGACACCGACGGATGCCGTGACCGGGCGCTCCGCCGGCTTCCGCCGCCGCGACGACACCGCGCCACCCGTGCCGTACCCGACCAGGACGGCGCCGCCCGGGTCGTCGGCCTCGGGGACCGTGGTCGGTGCCGCGGGCGCGGGGGGCGTGGCATCCACCGATCCGATCGTGATGATCGGGGCGCCGACCTCGACCGTGGCCCCCTCGGTCGCGAGCAACTCGCCCACGGTTCCGGAGAAGGGCGAGGGGAGTTCGACCAACGACTTGGCCGTCTCGATCTCGACGAGGACGTCGTTGACGGCCACTTCGTCGCCCGGCGCGACGCGCCACTGGACGATCTCGGCCTCGGTGAGTCCTTCACCGACGTCGGGGAGGACGAAAGTCTGCTCGGTCACGGTGTGTCCTTTGCTCGCGAGACAGCATCTCACTGACGAGACGGCGGCGGAATGCCGCTGTCTCGTCAGGGGGCTGCAGTCTCGCGGTCCACGGGGGCGGGG
>NZ_VBUM01000049.1 GCF_005774735.1 Microbacterium sp. 5K110
GGGTAACGGGGGCGGGGTTCAGGCCGCGGAGGTCGAGGACCATGACGTCTCCTTCGTCTCTTCGTCGAGATGCCCTACAACTGGGAACGTTTGCAGGAACGATTGCAAGTGTGGCCTCACGGTCGTGGACCTGTCAAGGGCCGCGGTCGAATCGATCCCGGGAAGGTTCTCGATGGCGGGTACTGTGGCTCGGAAGGAGGTGCCATGCCCGACATCGAATCCGCGGAGCGACACGTCGTCACGCTCAAAGACGTGGCCGTGGCATCCGGGGTCAGTATCTCCACCGTGAGCCGCGTTCTCGACGACCGGACACCGCGGTCCCGTTCGGCCACGGCAGAACGCGTGCGCGCGATCGCCGACGATCTGGGCTACCGCCGCAACGTCTCGGCATCCAGTCTGCGCCGCGGGGCGACCGCAACCATCGGGGTGCTCGTCCCCCGTCTCACGGATGCCGTCATGGCGCTGATGTTCGAAGCGGTCGAGCGGGCGGCACGCCGACGGGGATACTTCGCCGTGGTCGCGACGTGCGGCGACGATGCCGACGAGGAGCGTCGCGCTACCGAGACGTTGCTGGACCGCGGCGTGGACGGGCTCGTCCTCGCCACCGCCCGTCTCGACGACGTTCTTCCCGCATCGCTCCGCGACCGCGGCATCCCGCACGTTCTCGCGCTGCGCAGCGACGGCGTCAGCCCGTCGTCACTGGGCGATGACGAGACCGGGGGGTACCTCGCCGTCCGCCACCTTCTCGACCTCGGTCATCGGGACATCGGGGTGATCACCGGTCCGTGGTTCACTTCGAGCGGCCGCGATCGTCGCGCCGGCGCCGAACGCGCCTTCCGTGAGGCGGGCATCGCGCTTCCCGAGGAGCGCGTCCTCGCCGTCGGCTACGGGCTCGATCACGGGATCGAGGCCGCGCGACGCCTGCTCGGCGGGTCCGACCGGCCGACCGCGGTGTTCGCCGCGAACGACAACCTCGCGGTCGGTGTGTCGACGGTGGCTCGGGCGATGGGGATGGATGCCGGGCCCGACCTGTCCATCGTCGGCTACAACGACATTCCGCTCGTCTCGCGTCTCCCGGTGCCCCTGACCTCGGTTCACACGCACTTCGATCGCATTGCCGAGATCGCTCTCGACATGATCCTCGAAATCGGTTCGACGCGAGGGATCGAACGGACCATGCCGACGCTGATCCCGCGTGCGTCGACGGCCCCGCCGCGCCGCTGAGGTCATCGTCGGCCTGGCGCCGCGATCGTGGCGGACCGGTCAGCTCGGCTCGGTCGTGCGGATCAGCCCGCACGTCACGCACGACCACGCAACGAGGAAGCGCTCGTCGTCGAGCACCTCGAACCGCAGCGGGTCGCCGCACGTCGGGCACCGCGGCATCCCGTCGGGAGTGCTCACCGCGCGAACGTCACGTGGACGACGCCGCTCTCGGCGACCTCGGACGTGACGGTGTAGCGGGTGTCGAGGTGGCGCAGCTCGTCCCACAGCCGGGTTCCGCGGCCGAGAACGACCGGGCGTACGGCGACGTGCAGGCGATCCACGAGACCGGCGGCGAGGGCCGAGCGCACCGTGGACACTCCGCCTCCTACGCGCACGTCCGCACCGGCCGCCAGTTCCGTCGCGCGGCGCACGGCATCCTCGATTCTCGTCGAGACGAACTCGAAGCGGGTGCCGTTCTCGAACACGATGGGTGCCCGCTCACGGTGCGTGAGAACCAGGACGGGCACGCGGAACGGCGGCTCGTCTCCCCACCATCCGCGCCAGTCGGGGTCGTCGGGGAAGGAGTGGATGCCGAACATCCCGGCCCCCATGACCTCGGCGCCGACGCCCTCGAAGTACGCGGCCGCGTACCGGTCGTCGATCCCGGTCGTTCCCGCGCCCGAGGTGTCGCCGAACACCCGCTCCCGGAAGGTCCGCGTCGCCATGTAGTCCTCGACGAGCCGGCCCCAGTCCTCGCCCATCGGGTTCTCGGGCGTCGGATCGGCGGGCGCGGCGACGCCGTCGAGCGAGATGTTCAGATCGACGCGGACGGCCACGGCATCCCCCCGGGGTGTTCTTACCGGTAGTTCGTGAACTGCAGGTCGACGTCGAGGTCGGCGGCCTTGAGGAGACGCTGCACTTCCTGCAGGTCGTCGCGCGACTTCGACTGCACGCGCAGTTCGTCGCCCTGGATCTGCGACTTGACGCCCTTGGGGCCCTCGTCGCGGATGATCTTGCCGATCTTCTTGGCATCCTCTTGCGAGATGCCCTCCTTGAGCGTCGAGGTGATGCGGTACTCCTTGCCGCCGGCGACGGGATCGCCCGTCTCGAGGCTCTTCAGCGAGATCCCGCGCTTGATGAGCTTGGTCTGGAAGACGTCGAGCACCGCGTTCGCGCGCTCCTCGGAGTTCGCCTTGATGAGGATCGCCTCGCCGCTCCACTCGATGGAGGCGTCGGTGCCCTTGAAGTCGTAGCGCTGCTCGACCTCTTTGCGGGCCTGGTTGAGCGCGTTGTCGGCTTCTTGGCGGTCGATCTTGGAGACGATGTCGAATGAGCTGTCGGCCATTCCGCGATTCTATCGAGCGTCGACGATCCTGGCCCGGTGTTCTCCTCGCGCTCGTAGACTCGGATGCCATGCGAGCACTCACCGAGGACGAGGTCCGCGAGGCTTTCGTCAACGCCGCGCCGGAGGAAGTGCGGGTCATGGCGCTGCCGCACGACTTCCTGCTCCTGGACTGGGACCACCTCGACTTCCTCGCGTGGCGCGACCCCCGCACGCGCGGTCGCGGGTACCTCGTCACCGAGCGCGAGGGGCGCCTGACGGGCGTCGTCCTGCGGGCGGCCGACGGGCAGTCGCGCGCGCGGTCGGCCATGTGCAATCTGTGCCACACCATGCAGCCGGGCGATCAGGTCGCGTTGTTCACGGCCCGCAAAGCCGGGGTCGCGGGGGAGCAGGGCGATACGGTCGGGACGTACATGTGCGCCGACCTGTCGTGCCACGAGAACGTGCGCCTCGCGATGCCGCTGGCGCCGAGCGAGATCCGCGGGAGTGTGGACATGAAGATCGACGGCACCAAGCGCCGTACCGAGGCGTTCGTCGAGCGTGTGCTCGAGGCGGCCGGGGTCGACCGGTGAGCGGCCGTGTCGTCGTCATCGGCGACGCGCTCATCGACGAGCTGCGCGACGACGACGGTGTACGGGAGTTCGTCGGTGGCGCGGCGCTGAACGTCGCCGTGGGGCTGTCGCGGCTGGGCGTCCCGTCGTCGCTCATCGCCATGGTCGGCGACGACGCCGCCGGCGAGCAGATCCGCTCCTACCTCGCCGAATACGACGTCGAGCTGCTCGCGAGCCCGTCCGAGCACGGTTCGTCGCGCGCGGTGAGCACGCGTTCGGCCGGCGGCGAGCCCGAGTACGTCTTCAACGACGCGGCGCAGAACCGACGCGTCCACTACGGCGACGCCGAGCGGGCGGCCCTGGCCGATGCGGCGATGGTCGTCGTCAGTTGCTTCCCCTTCGACGACGCGGAGCAGACCGACGCGCTCCTGGATGCCGTGGGCTCGGCATCCCTCGCGATCGACCCCAACCCGCGCGCCGGCATGCTGCACGACCGCGACGAGTTCGTGCGCGGCTTCGAGAAGGCCGCGGCGCACGCACAGCTGGTGAAGGTCGGCGAGGACGACTCCCAGCTGCTCTACGGCGCCCCGCTCGAAGAGCTGCGCGAGAAGCTCGCCGGTCTCGGCGTGGATGCCGTGCTCGCCACCTACGGCGCCGGCGGAGCGGCGATCGACGCCGGGGGACTCACCGTCTCGCGGGCCGTCATCGATCTGCCCGGGCGCATCGTGGACACGATGGGCGGCGGAGACGCGGTGCTCTCGACCACGGCCGCCCTGGTGCGTGCGGGGCTTCCCGAGGACGAGGCATCTTGGGGGTACGTCCTCGATCGGGCCATGGAGGTCGCCGCCGCCACGTGCCGCAGCGAGGGTGCCCTGCTGCGCGTCCCGGAGTGATCCCGCCCCGTTTCGTGACGCGTCCGGGCGTGATCCTGGCCCGTGTTGGAAGCACGCCCTCGGGGAGGGTAAGCTAGGTGATCGCGCCTCTGGTCGACTGAGAAAGCCGGGCGGGTGCGCACTTGGCGAGTTACCCAAGCGGCCAAAGGGATCTGACTGTAAATCAGACTGCATTGCATTCGGGGGTTCGAATCCCTCACTCGCCACCACCACGATGAGTCGGGACATAGGCGACATGTGTCGCGACAGAGAAGACATCATCAAGAGGAAGAGTTCGGCCATCGGCCGGGCTCTTCCTTGTTGTTGCACCAGTAGGTCTTGAGAATACGACCCAATGCTTCGACGACATGCACGAGTGTCGCCTATGACCCGACTCAAGTGTCGCCGATCACCTGTCGCCGATCACCTGTCGCCTATGTCTTGAGCCCAGACACCTCACTCGCGACCATTCAAGTGGATGGGCATGCGGCCCTGTAGACGTCTCTTAGCGAGTGACGCCTTCTCGTTGCCTCATTCGCGCGAGATCGGTGAGCGTCGGACTTCCTTCCCAATCGCCGATGCAGGTGCACGCGAAGGCGCCGACGTCGGCTGCGCGCGACAAACGTTCTCCCATACTTGTCTCGCCGTTCCACAGACTCAAGTACCCCGCGACGAAGGCGTCGCCGGCGCCGACGCTGTCGACGACGTCGACGTGGGTCGCGTTTCGGTGAACCTGTTCGGCGCCGCTCGCTCCGTAAGCGCCCGCCTCGCCCCGTTTGATGACGACCTCGGTGGGGCCGAGCTGCAACAGTCGGCGGGCCAAAATAGGTGGGTCGGCTTCGCCGACGAGGATCGCTGCTTCGTCCTCTCCGGCGAAGACCACATCCGCGGCGGACGCGAGCTCCCGGTAGAGAGGCCGTGCGTCGCTCTTGTTCCAGATGCTCTCGCGGTGATTCACATCGAACGAGATGCGGACTCCGGCGCTCTTGGCGCGACGCACCACGGAACGAGTGGTGGCGAGAGCGTGGGAGGAGAGCCCGGGCAAGATCCCCGTCAGGTGAAGGATGCCCGCGGACTCGATCAGGCCTGCCGGCACGTCGTCGGGGTGGAGGAACGACGCGGCGCTGCCTTTCCTCCAGAAACTGACGGCGGACATTGATGCTGTTCGTCGATGCTTGTGCATCAGGCCCGTCGGAAGTTCCTGCACGCGTCGCGCATGGACATCGACGCCTTCCGCTCGCAGTTCGCGATCGATGAGATCCCCGATGGGGTCGGCGCCCAGAAGGCTCACCCAGGAGACGTCAGAGCCCAACCGCGTCAGCGCGATGGCGACGTTGCTTTCCGCCCCGCCGAAACTGAGTGACAGTGCGCGAGCGGAGGAGATTGGGCCCGGCTGGTCGTTCGTGACAAGACCCATCGACTCGCCGACGGTGACGATGCGCACGTCAGCTATCTCCGCGTGTTTCCTGGACTGCGGAGACAGCCCTTTCCGCTCGTGCGCGCAGCGCTCGAAGGCTCCCGCCTTCGAGCGCGTCACCGATCAGCGGTCCCCCGAGACTGACGGCCACGCACCCCGCCCGGAGCCAGCTCCCGATGTCTTCGAGAACGACACCGCCCGAGGGCATCAGCTTGACGTGCGGGAAGGGACCGGCCAGGTGTCGAACGTAATCCGGCCCCAGGGTCGCCGCAGGGAAGAGCTTGACCGCCGCCGCCCCGAGATCCCAGGCGTTCTGTACTTCCGTGGGCGTCATCGCGCCCGGGTAGATGGGGGTCGACGTTGAGTGGGCCGCGCGCAAGACGGCGGGTCGAAGCCCCGGCGACACCAGGAACTTTGCGCCGCCGGCGACAGCGAGGCGTGCATCCGCCTCGGTCAGAACCGTTCCGACTCCGATCTCGGCATCCGGTGTGTCTGCCACGGTTCGCGGGAGCGCAGCGAGCGTTCCCGGGGTGGTGAGGGTGAGTTCGACGGAGCGGATCCCCGCGGCGACGAGCGTTGCGATGACCGAAGAGCAGTAGCGAGAGTCGGTCGCCCGCAGCACTGCAACGATCCTGGTGTCCGAAAGTGTCGACGAGAGAGTTGCCCTGGGTGCTGCTTCCTCCGCGGGGAGAGGGGAGAGGGGAGAGTGCCGCTCGATGCTCATGCTCATGCTTTCGCGACGGCGAAGTCCGGCCGCGTGCCGTAACGCGCGAGGGCTTCCTCGTTGAGCGTGACCCCGAGGCCCGGCGCGCTGGGGATGTCGAGGTACCCGTCCGCATCCAGCGACCATCCACCCTGCACGAGATCGTCGACGTATGCCGACCCGGTCTTGTACTCGACGAGGTCCGTGGAGGACAAAGCCGACGCGAGCTGCAAGTCGGCGGACAAGCCGATGCCGGTGTTCCAACCGTGTGGGATCAGTCGTATCCCGAGATCCTGAGCGGCCCACCCGATGCGCCGAGATTCGCTGAGGCCACCACCCTTAGTGGTGTCCGGCTGCACGATGTCGAATGCACGACGAGCAAGGTACGGCGCGAAGCTCTGGCGGCGCGTGAGCACCTCGCCACCCGAAATGTGGACGGGTGAGCTCGCACGCAACTCGACGAAGCCGTCGATGTTGTCCGGTGCAAGCGCCTCTTCGAACCACGCGACGTCGTAGTCGGCGAGCATGCGTGCTGTGCGCTTGGCCCACGCCAGGTCTCCCGGAAAGAAGCCTTCTGAGCCTCCCGCATCGACGGCGAGGAGGCGATCACCGACGGCGGCGCGAGCGGCGGCGACGGTGGCCTCGTCCAGGGCGGTGCTCACGCGACCGAACTTCCACCACCCGATCTTGAACGCGGAAAAGCCGGCGTCGACCATCTCTTCGATGTTGTCTGTCATGGGGCCTGCCTCATCCATCAGCAGCGAGGCGTACGGCTGAACCCGGTCACGGTATCGGCCGCCCAGCAGCCGTCCGACGGGCTGGCCAGCAGCCTGGCCGGCGAGGTCCCACAGTGCCACATCGATGGCGCTGGTCGCGTGCGTCAACGATCCTCCGCGACCCATCCAGAACGCCGTCTGATGAAGCGTCTCCGTCAGTCGTTCTACTTCGAGCGGGTTCTCCCCGATGAGGTGCGGGGCGAGCAGGTCGATGGCGCCTCGCACGAGGGCCTCGGAGGTGAAAGAGCTGCCGACGCCGACGCGGCCGTCGTCGGTGTGGACAGCGACCAAGGTGTGCACGATGTCGTCCGGCTGAAGTTCATGGGTCCACCCACCTTCGGGCGTAGCGCCGCGGAGGCCGCAAGTTTCGATGTGGGTGATGCGCATGGGGACCTTCTTTGAGGGTGGTCGGACTCGTCGGCGACATGCCGACACAACAAAATAGTCGATTGTCGACAATGTGGCAATCTTTCGGTACTGTCGCTCCTGCGCCGACCCGCTGACGGTCGGAGCACTCGGGAAAACCTGACGGCGTGCGCTTTTCCGCGCTGCGCCGAACAACGAAAGGCGTCAAAGATGAAGCTGAATCGCGTTATCGCCGGAGTGGTCGTCGCAGCTACGGCGGTGCTGGGTCTCACCGCCTGCACCTCTGAGCAGGGTACGGGTGCGGCCGTCCAGGACAGCTCCCTCAATAAGGTCCTCACCAACAAGAAGCTGGTCGTGGGCGTCTTCGCCGACGCCCCGCCCTATGGAGTCATGAACAGCTCTGGCGAGTACGAGGGCTTCGACATCGACGCCGCGCGCGCTCTGGCCAGTTCGCTCGGAGCGGAGATCGAGTTCGTCTCGACCACCAACGCCAACCGCATCCCGCTTCTGGAGACGGGCAAGGTAGACATCGTCATCGCGGCCCTGACCAACCTCGATGAACGAGCCCAGAAGGTCGCGATGTCTCGGCCGTACGCGGCGGAGGGGCAGGTCGTCCTGGTCCCCGCGGCCAGTGACATCACCTCGTACGACGACCTCGCCGGTCGAACCGTCGCGGCGACCCGGGGAAGCGTGCCCGCGACGATTCTCGAAACCCGATTCCCGGAGGCTAAAGCCAGCCTGTTCGAGGCTGTCGCCGACTCCATCCAGGCCCTGCGAAGCGGGAAGGTGGATGCGCTCATGGAGAGCAACTCGGTGGCCGGCGGCATCCTCAAAGACTCGAGTGGGGAGTTCGTCGAGGTCAACGCGCCGCAGCTGAGCCCCTCCGTCGTCTCGATGGGGGTGAAGCTGGGCGACCAGCTGTGGCTCAACTACGTCAACAACTTCGTCCAGAACTACAACATCAGCGACGCGGCCAACGCGTCCTACAACAAGTGGCTCAACACGGACGTCCCTGAGCTGATCAAGTAACCCGCGTCGGCACTTGCTCCTCGAGCGCACCTCAGGAACGGACTTGCATGCAACTCTTCTTCGGGGACCTGATTCCCCACGCACCCGAATTACTGAACGGGTTGTGGATCAGTGTACTGGTGACACTTGCCGCGGTGGCGATCGGGGCACCCCTCGGTGTGGTCGTCTACTTGCTGCGGGCGTCAGAACTGCGCATCTTCAGAGTATTCGGGGCGTCCTACGTCGAGATCATCCGAAATACGCCGCTCCTTCTCCAGCTGTACCTGATCTATTTCGCACTGCCGTCCGCGGGGGTGAACTTCGATCCGCTGACCGCCGGGATCATCGCGTTGAGCATCAATAACTCGGCGTATTTGGCGGAGATCTATCGGGCGGGGTTCGAAGCGATCCCTCGCGGCCAGTCCGAGGCTGCCGCCGCGCTCGGGCTCTCTCGAGCGACCACCTTTTGGCGCGTTCGTGTCATTCCGGCGATGACGAATGTGCTCCCGTCTCTGACCAACCAGGTAATTCTCTTGTTTCTCGCTTCTTCGATTGCTTCCATCGTTGCGGTCCCCGAACTCATGCACGTGATGATGGGAATCACTACGACAACGTTCCGCACTATTGAAACTTTCGTCGTGGGTGGCTTGATGTACTTCGTCGTCGCGTTGCTGATTGCTCTCGCATCTCGGCTGGTCGAAGCGCGTCTGTTCCCGTGGAAGGTCGCGTGATGTTCACTTCTTTTGACGGTGCGGACCTCCTGCTCATTCTCAAAGGCGCCGTCGTCACGATCCAGATCAGTGCTCTCGCGGTGGTCCTCGGTGGTGCGCTCGGTGTGCTGTCCGGATTGGCGGCAGTATCACCGTGGCCTGTTCTTCGGTGGCTCAGTGCCATCTGGGTCAGCGCCATCCGAGGCGTCCCGGTGCTCCTGATCATCTTCTTCGTGTACTTCGGACTCCCGCTTCTGTCGCCGGGAAGCAACGTGCCCGACTACTGGGCGGCGGTCACGGCGCTTTCGATCTTCGCCTCCGCGTACATCAGTGAAATCGTCCGTGGCAGCATTGCCGCTCTCCCCAGAGGGCAGATGGAGGCGGCCAGCGCACTTGGATTGTCGTGGACTCGGACGATGTTCTCGGTGCTGCTCCCGCAAGCATCCCGAATCATGGTGCCGCCGGGGGTCGGCTTCCTTGTGGTTCTCATCAAAGACAGTTCACTCGTCGCCGTGATCGGTCTCATCGAGCTCACCCGGGCGGGAAACATCGTTGCGTCCCAGACGGGGCAACCGATCCTCTCCTATCTCGTCGTTGGTGCCTTCTATTTCGTCATCTGTTTCGGGTTGTCCGTGCTGGGGCGTCGATATGAGAGGCGTCTGAACATTCGCGTCGAGACACCCGAAGTGAGCGACATCCTTCTTCCGACTCAAGGAGTCTCGAAATGATCACCATCAAGGACCTGCGTCTGAGATTCGGCTCTACCGAGGTGCTGCACGGCATCACCTGCGACGTCGAAGAAGGTGAGGTTGTGTGTGTCATCGGAGCCAGCGGTTCCGGCAAGAGCACGCTGTTGCGCTGCATCAATGGTCTGGAGAGACCGAGTCATGGCTCGATCGAAGTCAACGGCCACCACCTGACCGCGAAAGAAAGGAAGTCCGACCTGGCAGCAGTGCGCCGCGATGTCGGGATGGTCTTTCAGCAGTTCAATCTCTTCCCCCATCTCACCGTCCGCGACAACATCATGCTCGCCCCGCGAAAGGTACTGCGACTGTCGAAGGTGCAGGCTCAGGAGCGGGCCGACGCTCTTCTGTCCAAGGTCGGGCTCGCTGCGAAGGCGGATGCGTATCCAGGCAACCTCTCGGGTGGACAAGCGCAACGCGTCGCTATCGCGCGCGCCCTCGCGATGCAGCCGACGGTGATGCTCTTCGACGAGCCCACGTCCGCTCTGGATCCGGAGATCGTCGGTGAAGTCCTCTCGGTGATGAAGGATCTTGCCGCCGAAGGCATGACCATGATGGTCGTCACCCATGAGATCGGCTTCGCTCGAGAGGTGGCCGACCGAGTGATCTACATGGATGACGGGCAGATCGTGGAGACGGGGACTCCTGTCGAGCTGCTCTCGAACGCTCGTACCGAGCGCGCCAGAAGATTCCTCGCGAAGGTGCTGTGAGTCATGTTCGACCTTCTCATCCGCGGTGCGCGCGTGGTCGACGGCTCTGGCAGGCCGGAGTGCACCGTCGACATCGGGGTGCGTGCGGGTCGCGTGTCGCTCATGGGGGACGGGCACCGGGCCGCTGCGGCGGAGCGCATCGACGCGACGGGCTTGATTCTCACGCCCGGACTGATCGACCCGCACAGCCACAGCGACTGGTCGGTACTCGCCAACCGTGACGCCCTCAGCAGCATTCACCAAGGCGTGACCACAGAAGTGGTCGGCAACTGCGGTGTCACCTTCGCCCCGCTCGCGGACCCCGGCGTCGACGCGGCACGAGCGGCGCTCGCCTCATTCGGCTACGACGGAGAGGTCACGTGGCGGACATTCGGTGATCTGCTGGAAGTCGTGCACGGCGGCGGCACGGCGCAGAACCTGGCGTGGTTTGTCGGTCATACAGCACTACGAAACGCCGCGGCCCATGCCGAGTCGGATCTCGTCACGGCGATGCGTTGGCATCTCGAGGAGGCTCTCGAAGCAGGCGCGCTCGGCTTCAGTTCGGGACTCCGATACGGAGCGGGGCGCTTCGCATCCTCCGAAGAGCTCGAGGTGCTGGCGCGAGTGGCCGGCCCGCGTGGCGCGATGTACGCCAGCCACATACGCAACCGGGACGCCGACCTGGGCCGTGCGGTGGACGAGTTCTTCCGAGTCGTGCGCGCGGGCGAGGTCAGGGCTCAGCTCTCGCACTTGAACGTCCGACACGACACCGGCGCCGCTGACGGTGCGTGGCACGCCGCCGTATCTCGCCTCGAGAGTGAGCGGTCGGCCGGATGGGATGTGCTGGCTGACATGACGCCGTACCCGCACGGTATCGGCCTGGCGACGGGGCTCCTCCCCGACTGGTTGATCGCGTCGGGGGATCAAGCTGCGGCAGAGGCCCTGCGCGACCCGGCGGTGCGCGCGCGCGTGCGCGAGGACGCTGATCGCTATTGGAGATTCATCCATCGCGGTCAGTGGGAACGTGTGCGGCTGGCCGTCAGCCCGGCGACCCCGGAGTGGGAGGGGCGAACATTCCCCGAGCTTGCTCAGCTCACCGGACGAGACGAGTGGGACGTGCTCTTCGACATCTGTCGGAGAACGGGCGGGACATCGGAGCGGTGCAGTTCATCGGCGAGCTCTTCACCGAAGACCATGTCGCCGAGGCGGTCGGACACGACCTGTTCCTTCTTGGTGTGGACGGCTTCACCTCCCGCCGCGAGGGCCCCCTTGGTCGGCGCACGCCCCATCCGTTGTTTTTCCACGGGTACCAGCACTTCCTGAGCCACCACGCGTTGCGCGCCCACAACCTCTCCTTCGAAGCGGCAGTCCACAAAATGACGGGTGCTGTGGCGGACCACTTCGGAATCGTTGAACGCGGCCGTATCGGCCCCGGTGCGCACGCCGACCTCGTCCTGTGGGATCCCGAGCGGCTCCGAGACACGAACACCTTCGCAATGCCCGACCGTTATGCCACCGCCGCCCGCCACGTCTGGGTGAACGGCATCGCTGTCGTTCGCGACGGAAGAAGAACTCAGGCCCGACCCGGGGTCAGATTGGATCGAAACAATGTCTGCTGAATCGTCTTGCGCTCCCCCGGAGCCGCGTCGGTACGGAACCGCACCCCGGGGCGCCGGGCCCGGGGAGGGTCGTTTGACGCGGGCCGTGACGGTGTACGCGCTCGCGGCGGCTGTCGGAGGATTTCTGTTCGGCTTTGATACTGCCGTCATCAACGGCGCAGTGACGGCCATCGAGACCAACCTGCAGCTCACCCCCGTCGGACTCGGGGTGGTGGTTGCCGTGACTCTTCTCGGTGCGGCCATCGGCTCTCTCGCAGCCGGATGGCTCGCGGACCGCATCGGGCGCCCACGCACCATGCTGGTTGCAGGAATCATCTTCTTCGTCGCCGCTATCGGGTGCGGTTTCGCCCAGGAGTTCGCCGACCTGGCGGTGTGGCGCCTTCTGACGGGATTCGCCGTCGGCTTCGCCACCGTCCTGGGGCCGCTGTACATCTCCGAGATCGTCCCCGCCCACGTACGCGGTCGACTGGGATCCATGCAGCAGATGGCCATCGTTCTCGGCATCTTCGTCGCCTTGCTCTCGGATAGTGGTATCGCGCTCGCCCTGGGGGGCGCGGACGCAGAGCAGTGGTTGGGGCTGCCGGCGTGGCGGTGGATGTTCATCGCCGGGGTCATTCCCGCGGTCATCTACATCGTTCTGGCAGTGATCGTTCCCGAGTCGCCTCGCTACCTCGTCGCTCGAGGCCGTGTGGAGCAGGCCCGAGCTGTCCTCTCACGGCTACAGGCGGTCAGCTCTGACGACGCCGTGCGTCTCACCGACCGGATCGCAGACAGTCTCGGGCAGAAAGAGGCCGGTCGCTTCCGCGATCTGCTCGACAGGAAAACCGGTCTGCTGCCTGTGGTGTGGGTGGGCGTCGGCGTCGCGGCGTTGCAGGCGCTGGTGGGCATCGACGTCATCTTCTACTACTCGACGTCGCTGTGGGAATCCGTCGGCTTTGGTGAGTCTGCATCCTTCGGACTGTCTGTCCTCAGTTCCTTCATCAACGTCGCCGCGACTGTCGTCGCTATCCTTCTGATCGACAGAGTCGGGCGTCGGAAACTCCTTCTCTTCGGATCTGTCGGCATGTTCCTGAGTCTCGTCACCGTCAGTATCGGGTTCTCGACCGCGACCGTGATCGACGGTGCGCCGCAGCTCGCCGGCGCGTGGGGGCCGATCACACTGGTCGGCGCGAACGTCTTCGTCGTTGCCTTTGCTGTGTCGTGGGGGCCGGTGGTCTGGGTCTTGCTGGGAGAGATGTTCCCCAACCGCATCCGAGGAGTTGCGCTGGCGGTGTGTGCCGCGGCGAACTGGATGGCGGGCGTGCTCCTCAACTTCTCGTTCCCCAGCCTGCGCGACATCTCCCTCCCCGCCAGCTACGCCGTTTACGCCGTCATGGCCGCCCTGTCGTTCGTGCTGGTCTACTTCGGTGTGCGGGAGACGAAGGGGCAGGTGCTCGAGGAAGCGACCGTGACCATCCGCGTGCCGCGCAAGAGCATGCGAGGCGGCGCTTCGTGACCAGCGCTCGCGCGGCCGCTGTGCTCAACGCCCCCGAGACGGACGGGCACGAGGAGCTGCTGACGCTCCGGGCAGGCGCCGCCATGGTCGAGGTGGCGCCGCAGCACGGATGCCTCATCTCCGTGCTCGATCCCGGGGGAGGCCGAAACCTCTTGTGGCGGGACGGGCGCTCGCCACGGACGCTGACCGGGTCTGACCTCGTGGGCGACGCTTCGGGAACCGACTTCGATGACAACACCCTCGTCGGAGGGTGGTTCCCCATGTTCCCCAACGCGGGTCTGGCCACGGCGGAGACGCAGCAACACGGGTGGGCTCCCCGAGTGGCTTGGTCGATCCTGCGACAGGGGCGGGGGTGGGTCGTTTGCGAAGCAGAAGGCGCGTTCCTCAACGGCGGGTCCGCGGTGCTCCGCCGAGCCATACGGGTGACCGAGTTTGCGCTCGAAGTGCGAACCACCGTCGAGAACGCCGGCGCCACCGCCGGAGAGTTCACCTGGGGCGAGCACCCGTGCTTCTCAGGGGAGGTGTTCGCAGGCGGCTGTGCGGTCTTCGCGGGAGAGGTCGTCCGGCGGATCCCGCTTGCGCCCGACGGGGCCGAAGGACACGAGGCGCGGATCGGGCCGGCGCCGGCGACCCTGCACGGTCCGGGAGTGTCCATCGAGCTGACGGATCTTGCCGGCACACAGCCGTACTGGCTCATGTGGTTCAACCACCGAGCGCCGGTACTGCCTCGCGCAGACACGATCGCGTGGGAGACATCGAACGCCCCGGGGCTCGGTCTCACCGATGCGCGGGCCGCAGGGCGCACACAGATCCTCGAGCCCGGTGGCGTCGCGATGAGCATCATCCGTTGCCGCTGGACATTGTCGACAACCGATTGAGAATGCGTACAGTGGACCCGTGAGTGCTTTGTCTTCGCTGCCGCCCGTTCCTGCTGCATCCCGACGTGAGAAGGTCGCGGAGATCCTGCGGGAGGCCATCACCGCGGGCGATCTCGAGCCCGGACAGAAGCTCACGGAGCTGGATCTCGCAGCGCAGCTGGGCACGAGTCGGGCTCCTATCAGGGAGGCGCTCCGTCAGCTCGAGCAAGAGGGGCTGGTCGTCTCTTTTCCGTATCGGGGGACGGAGGTCCTGGGGGTATCGCAAGAAGAAATCGAGAATGTCCTCGTTCCCATCCGCGTGGCTCTGGAGCGGTTCGCTTTCGAGAAAGCGATGCAGCGTCTGACGGACGACGACCTCGCGAACCTGAACCTCCTCGTGGACAGTATGGAAGAGGCCGCATCTGTCGGTGACCTCGCTCGGCTGGCGGACGACGACATCCGTTTCCACGAGGCGATCGTCGTCCTCTCGGGTCAGCAGCATTGTCTGCAGATCTGGCGCACCATCCAGCCTCGGGTGCGGGCATACTTCCGGCGGGACGCGAGCTACTACTCCGATTCACGCTTTGTCGCTCAACAGCACCGTGAGCTGATCGACGCATTGCGAAGCGGGGACAGTGCGCTCGGCCAGGAATCGATAACCGACCATATTCGCACCCACTTCTCCCCCAATCCCACGGAGCCTTCGTCATGACCACTCTCGTTGTTACGGGTGCCGCATCTGGTATCGGTAAGGGGATCTCGCTCGAAGCGGCGTCGAGAGGGATGCACGTCGCGATGCTGGATGTCGATCAGGAGGCGCTGGCTGCCGCTGCCGATGAAGCGCGCTCCGCGGGGGCGGCGGCGGTCGTGCCCATCATCTGCGATGTCAGCGACGAGGCCCAGGTCGTCGGTGCGTTCGACCTCGTCGAATCCGGGCTTCCCCTGATTTCGGGAGTTGTGGCCAACGCGGGTGTCGAAGTGAGCGAGTCCCTGTTCGACGCGAGCGTGGACGACTGGGATCGGGTCATGGCCGTCAATCTGAAAGGGACGTTCCTGACGGCGCGTTCGGCGCTGCGCTACTGGCGTCGTGCTGAGCGGAGGGTCGCTCGTCTGCGTCTCGTCGCCGTCAGCGTTCGTTGGCTTCGCAGGCGGATCCAATACCGCCTACGGGGCCTCCAAGGGCGGGATCTCCGCGTTCGTGCGCGCAGCCGCATTGGACGCGGCTCCCGCAGGTATCCGCGTGAATGCTGTGGTGCCGGGTGCGACTGACACGGACATGCTGTACTTCGGCCTTCAGGGTCAGGCTCTCGCGGACCGCCGCGCGGAACTCGCGCACGAGGCGAAGGCCCAGATCCCCTTGGGTCGCATGGCCAGAACGGATGAGATCGCCAAAGCGGTGCTGTGGCTCGCGGGAGACGAAAGCGCCTATGTCACCGGCAGCCACCTGATCTGCGACGGCGGTTTGCTCGCCAAGGGCGCCAACACGTTTTGACAACCCGTCGACCATTCAACTCACCGCGCGCTCCGTTGCAGCGGCATCGTCGCGATCCGTCCGCCCGACGCGTCCGCCCCTTCTGGCCGCTGAACTCAGACGCGCCGTAGCGGATGTGCCGCCCAGCCCTCAGCAGCTGTGGAGCAGTTCCCGGGATCTCACTTCGAGGAAGGTCACGAGCGCCCCGAGTACGTTGAGCTCGTTGCCGAGGTTGACGATCTCGACGGCGGTGAGCTCGATCGTCGTGTCGCGCGCTTCCATCGTCGCCTTCCAACGTCCGTCGCTGTCGGCGATCGGCTGGAGATAGGTGATGGTCGCAGCTTCGCTGAGGTCGACGACGATCAGTCCACGATGGATGACGGTGTCGTCCTGCTGCTCGAGAACGCGGATGTCGCTCCCGGTGAGGTATCCCAGGTTGCGGAACTCGTCGACCCACTGCTCGAGGAGCTGCAGATCGAGTAGGTCACGTACGGGCACGGCACACTCCGTCTCGGGCGCGGGGATCGCGCTTCCGCCATTATCGCGGGCACCGGGGCGCAGCGAGACGTGTGCTAATGATCCGGAAGACACGACCTCGTTCGATCGCGAGAATCACCAGGGCTGAAGGTAGCACCATCTCGGCGCAGTAACTAACGATACGAACTATTCAGTGTCCTAAGTAGGGTGGGGTCATGCCCCCACGACCTCTGCTCTCTTCGGCGCTCGACGCCTACGTCGAGTCCCGGCGATCCGTCGAGGCCGCGACTCGGGCCGAACTGCGCGTCAGTGAGACGGAGGTGCGCGCGCTGCTGCGCATTCGGGAGCACCCCGGCATCCGTCCCTCCCAGCTGCGCGACCATCTGAGCGTGACATCCGCGGGAGTCACGACACTCGTCGATCGCCTCGTCGAACGCGGGCTGCTCCGCCGCGAACTCGACGCGGAGGACCGGCGGGTCAACCACATCCATCTCGACGTCGACCTCGACGCCGAACCCTGGTCCGAGCTGGGCCGCGCGTCCCGCGACCTGGATGCCGCTGTGCGGGCCGAGCCCGCGGACGTCGCCGACGCGTTCGCCGAGACGCTGCACCGCATCATCCGGACGACGACGCTGCGCTGACCCCGGGTCCGCGGTCGAATGCCGCCTGCAGCGCGGCCAGGACGGCGCGGATGCCGGGCCGATCCGCCGTGCCGCGGCGCACCGCGGTGAAGATCTCGCGGCGCGGATGTCCGGGCAGATCGATCGAGCGAGTCGCGGGCTCGTCTCCCCCGAAGACGAGCGCGGGGATCATCCCGACCGCGTGACCGGATGCCACGAGACGGACGTGTGCGGTGAGATCGGCGAGCTCGAACCGGACGTCGGGCTCGAAGCCGGCGGCGCGGCATTGCTGCGTGGCCCACTGGCGCGCGGCGGTGCCCTCGGGCTCCATCACCCACGGGCGGTCGCGCAGATCGGTGAGCGCCGCGGCGCCGTCGCCTCGCGCGACGGCGAGGCGGATGGCATCCCGGCCCAGCGTGCGGCGCTCCAGAAGCGCGCGTTGTTCGCGCGTGTGGCCGGGGTACTGCTCGGCCACGGCCAGGTCGAAGCCGCGTGCGGCGACTTCGAACAAGCCTTCTTCCGGGGCGAGCTCGGCGATCTCCACGCGCAGTCGCGGCTCGGTCTCGGTGAGGACGTCGAGGGTGCGCGGCACGAGACCGTGCGCGGCGGACTGCATCACCGCGAGGCGGACGGGCGCCATGGACGGCTGCAGCAGCTCGAGCTCGGCGCGCGCCGCCTCGTCCGCGGCGAGCATGCGGGCCGCGTGCGCCGCGAGCGCCTCTCCCTGGGCGGTCAGCCGGACCCGGCGACCGTCGGGTTCGAGCAGGGGGACTCCCGCGTCGCGCTCGAGCTGGGCCAGCTGCTGCGAGATCGTCGAGGGGCTGAACGAGAGCGCCTCGGCCACGGCGGCGAGGGTGCCGCGCACCGACAATTCGTGCAACAGGCGCAGTCGGCGGAGATCGAACATTCCAGACCCTTCGTTGCAATCGACCGATACCGTTCGGAAATCATCGCTTCTGCCGATCGTACGTCGGTCGCACACTGAGGGCATCCGAGGAAGGATCCGCATGTCGCTCACCGATGTCGTCCCCACTGATGTCGCCCCGGCCGACCTGGCCGACGACGCCGTCGCCCTGGTCCGCCGCTGGCTCGTCGAGAGCCGCTCCGAGCCGGTCGACGCGGCCGCCACGCGGCTGGCCGGTGTGCTGCGCGACCCCGACGGTTTAGCGTTCACCGTCGGGTTCGTCGACGGCGTCGTCCGTCCCGACGACCTGCGGGTCGCCGCCGGCAACCTCTCCCGCCTCGCGCCGCTGGTGCCGGACTTCCTGCCGCTGCACCTGAAGGCGGCGATCCGTCTGGGTGCCCTGACCGCGCCGATTCTGCCGCGCGTGGTGGTCCCCGCCGCGCGGACCGCGCTGAGGTCGATGGTGCGCCACCTCATCGTCGACGCCAGCGATCGTCGGCTCGGCGCCGCCATCGCCGCGATCCGGGGGCGCGGCGAGGGCATCCGCCTGAACGTGAACCTGCTGGGCGAGGCGATCCTCGGGAGGAAGGAGGCGGCCCGGCGTCTCGAGGGGACGCGTCGTCTGCTCGCCCGCGACGACGTCGACTACGTCTCGATCAAGGTCTCGTCGACCGTCGCGCCGCACACGCCGTGGGCATTCGACGCCGCCGTCGCGGACGCCGTCTCGGCCTTGCGGCCGCTCTACCGCGTCGCGAAGGAGACCGGCACTTTCCTCAACCTCGACATGGAGGAGTTCAAAGACCTCGATCTGACCCTTGCGGTGTTCGAGACGCTCCTCGCTGAGCCGGAGTTCCACGACGTCGAGGCCGGCATCGTGCTGCAGGCCTACCTGCCCGACGCCCTCGCCGCGATGATCCGGCTGCAGGAGTGGGCCGCCGCGCGGGTGGCATCCGGGGGCGCGCCCATCAAAGTGCGCGTCGTGAAGGGCGCGAATCTGCCGATGGAGCGCGTCGACGCGGACGTCCACGACTGGCCGCTGGCGACCTGGCCGTCCAAGCAGGCGACGGATGCCTCGTACAAGGCGGTTCTCGACTACGCCCTGCGGCCCGAGCGCACGGCGAACGTGCGCATCGGCGTGGCGGGGCACAACCTGTTCGACATTGCTCTGGCGTGGCTGCTCGCCCAGCGTCGCGGCGTGACCGGCGGCATCGAGATCGAGATGCTGCTGGGCATGGCCACCGCGCAGCAGGCCGTCGTGCGGCGCACGGTCGGGTCGATCCTGCTCTACACCCCGGTGGTGCACCCGCAGGAGTTCGACGTCGCGATCGCGTACTTGATCCGTCGCCTCGAGGAGGGAGCATCGAGCGAGAACTTCATGTCCGCCGTCTTCGACCTCGGCACCCACGAAGCGCTGTTCGCGCGCGAGCGCGACCGGTTCCTCGCCTCGCTCGCCGACATGCCGACCGAGGTGCCGGCGTCGCACCGCGTGCAGGACCGCACCGCGGCGCCCGCCCCCGCCCCGCGCACCGGATTCCGCAACACGCCCGACTCCGACCCCGCGATCGCCGCGAACCGCGCGTGGGCCGCGGGCATCGTGTCGCGGATGGCCGCGTCGACCCTCGGTGCCGAGACGATCGCGGCGCACACCGTGACCGACGCGGCAGTGCTCGACGAGCGGATCCGGGATGCCGCGGCCGCCGCCGTCGCGTGGCGCGATCTCGGTGTCGACGGGCGCGCGGAGATTCTGCACCGGGCCGGCGACGCGCTCGAAGCCCGCCGTGCGGAGCTCATCGAGGTCATGGGAGCCGAGTGCGGCAAGGTCGTCGAGCAGAGCGACCCCGAGGTCTCCGAGGCGATCGACTTCGCGCACTACTATGCCGAGCAGGCGCGGCACCTCGACCGCGTGCACGGCGCGCACTTCACGCCCGTCGGCCTCACCGTCGTCACTCCGCCGTGGAACTTCCCCGTCGCCATTCCGGCGGGGTCGACCCTGGCGGCGCTCGCCGCGGGATCGTCGGTGGTCATCAAGCCGGCGGCCCTGGCCGAGCGCTCCGGGGCGGTCAAGGTCGAGGCGCTGTGGGCGGCCGGCGTCCCGCGCGACGTCTTGACGCTCGTGCAGGTCGCCGAGAGCGACCTCGGTCGCGAGCTGCTCACCCACCCCGCCGTGGAGCGGGTCGTGCTGACCGGCGCGTACGACACGGCGGAGCTGTTCCGCTCGTTCCGAGCCGACCTCCCGCTCCAGGCCGAGACCAGCGGCAAGAACGCCGTCATCGTCACGCCGTCGGCCGACCTCGATCTCGCCGCCAAGGACGTCGCGCTGTCGGCCTTCGGCCACGCCGGCCAGAAGTGCTCGGCGGCGTCGCTCGTCGTCCTCGTCGGCTCCGTCGCCACCTCGCGACGCTTCCGCGACCAGCTCGTCGACGCCGTCACCTCGCTGGAGGTCGGGATGCCGTGGGACGACGCCGCGCGCGTCGGACCGCTCATCGAGCCCGCGCAGGGCAAGCTCCTGCGGGCGCTCACGACGCTCGAGCCGGGCCAACGCTGGATCGTCGAGCCACGCCGCCTCGACGAGGACGCGCGGCTGTGGCGTCCCGGCATCCGGGAGGGCGTCCAGCCGGGCAGCGAGTTCCACCGCACCGAGTACTTCGGTCCGGTGCTCGGCGTCATGACGGCAGAGACCCTCGACGAGGCGATCGACATGGTGAACGCGATCGACTACGGCCTGACCTCGGGTCTCCACGCCCTCGACGAGGCCGAGATCCAGCGCTGGCTCGCGCGCATCGAGGCCGGCAACGTCTACGTCAACCGCGGCACGACCGGGGCGATCGTGCAGCGGCAGCCGTTCGGCGGGTGGAAGAAGTCCGCCGTCGGCGCCGGCACCAAGGCCGGCGGTCCGCACTACCTCTTCGGGTTCGGGTCATGGACGGATGCCGAGCCCCGTGTGCCGCGCGGAGTGGGTGCGCTCGTCGGTCCGGTGTCGGCGGCGGTCCCGGCGGAGGGCCGCCCGCGGGCGGCATCCGCCCTCGCCTCGGATGCCGAGCCCGTCGCGCCGCGCGGAGTGGACGCGCTCGCCGGTCCCGCGTCGGCGGCGGTCCCGGCGGAGGATCGCCGGTGGTTGGCATCCGCCCTCGCCTCGGATGCCGCGGCCTGGGCGACGGAGTTCTCGCGTGCGCGCGACGTGACGGGGCTGGAGTCCGAACAGAACGTGCTGCGGTACGCCGCGGTCCCGGTGACGGTGCGGCTCGAGGACGCGCGCGACGTCGCCCTGGTGCGGGTCGTGGCCGCGGGGCTGCGCGCCGGATCCGCCGTCACGGTGAGCGTCGACCGCGAGCTCACCCCCGCGGTGCGGGCGTGGCTCGAGGGCGCGGGCGTCGCGCACGCCGTCGAAGACGCTGCGGCATGGGGGCGGCGGGCGTCGCGACTCGCGCGAACCGGTGGCCGTGTGCGCCTGTTGGGCGGCTCGGCTGAACGGTTCGCCCAGGTCACGTCCGGCTCGCCCGCGGTGGCGCTGTACGCCGGGGAGCCGACGCGCGCCGGCGAGGTCGAGTTGCTGCCGTTCCTGCGCGAGCAGGCGGTGTCGATCACGGCGCACCGCTTCGGCACGGTTCGTCGGTATGTCGTGCCCCCGCTCGTCATGAGCTGATTCGGCGAGGCTCCTGGCGCGGCCGTGCAGCCGTGCAGCCGTGTGGCCGTACCGCCGTGCCGCCGGTCGAGCCGTGCCGTGGGGCAGGCCGCGTCGTCGCCCCGCCGGTCCGCCGGTCAGGGCATGCCGCGGGTCAAGCCGCGCCGTCGCCCCGCCGGTCCGCCGGTCAGGGCATGCCGCGGGTCAGACCGCTCCGCCGTGCCGCCGGTCAGGCCCGACCGCCGGTCAGGCCGTGCCGGTCGCCGTCACGCGCGCGGCGGCACGGCGCACGGAGTCCGGGACCGCCGTTCCGGGAACGGTCTGCGCCGACGTCACGGGGTCGCCGGCGATGACGCGCAGCGGCAGTTCGCCGGCCCACACGGCGCGGTCCTCGCCGTCGTCGTCCACCTCGACGAGGGACCCGGCGTTGTCCTTCACGCTGGCCTCCGACAGCGGAATCCGCAGCACCAGGGTCGCGGCCAGTTCGCGTGCCGTCATGGGGCGCACGTCGGCCGAGCGCCCCGGCATGAGGTGCTCCGAGAGCACGAGCAGCGCGTCCTCCTTCTCCTCCGCAGGCACAACTGATGCCACCCCGTGGACCACGGCGCAGCGGTAGCGCATCGAGCTGTCGAACAGGGAGCGGGCGTACTTCAGCCCGAGCAACTGGGTGACGGTGAGGCAGACGGGCGTGCCCGCGGCGATCCGCCGGAAGAAGTCACTGCCGCTGGACCCGTGCACGAGAACGTCGTCGCCGTCGCGGCCGATCCCCACCGGAAGAGCGACGGGGCGACCGTCGCGCACGATCGCGAGAGTTGCTGCCAGGGCGCCCTCGAGAACGTCGTACAGCGCGGCGCGGTCGGTGACCTGGTGGTGCGGCAGGCGCCGGACGCGGGTGAGGGGAGTGAGCGGCAGGTCGGTCATGTCTCGATCCCAGCTGCCTAGGCGGACCGATTCCTAGGCCGATTCTCGCCCGATCGTATGGACCAGTGACAGACTGGCGGCCGTGATCTCGTCCGGCATCCTGGATCGTTCGTCGCCCGTGCCGCTGCACGTCCAGCTCACGCAGGGGCTTCGGCGTGCCATCGTCGAGGGGCGGCTCGCCGCGGGCGATCCGGTGCCGTCATCGCGAGCGCTGGCCGTCGACCTCGGTGTCGCACGCGGTACCGTCGTGGCCGCCTACGAGACGCTGGTGGGCGAGGGCTACCTCGTCGCGCGGGCCGGAGCGCGCACCGCGGTGGCGGTGTTGCCGCGGCATCCCGATGCCGGTGAGCCGGCCGCGCCGCGTCCGCCCGCCCGCGCGGCGTCGGACGCGATCGACCTTCGCCCCGGGCGTCCGGGAACGCGGGGGCTCGCCGATGCCGCGTGGCGTTCGGCCTGGCGTCGTGCGGGGGCGCTCGACCCGGCGGCCGATGTCGACGATGCGATGGGAGTGCCGGAGTTCCGGCGAGAAGTCGCACGACACCTCGGACGTACCCGGGGTCTGACGGTCGATCCGGGGGAGGTGATCGTGACGGCGGGGACGAGTGACGCGATGCTGTTGACGACTCTCGCCCTCGCCCCGCGGCGGACCGGAGGTCCGCGCCGGTTCGGCGTCGAGAACCCCGGGTATCCGCGCGTGCGGACGATCCTCGCCCGTGTCGGCGTCGAGACCGTTCCCGTCTCGGTGGCCCCCGGCGTCGGGCTCGACCTGGATGCCGTGGAGCGACACGATGATCTCGACGCGCTCATCGTCACCCCGCATCACCACTATCCCCTCGGCAGTCGACTGGATGCCGCTGCCCGAGCGCGTCTGTCGGCCTGGGCGCGGCGAACCGGCACGGTCCTCATCGAAGACGACTACGACAGCGAGTTCCCCCATGGGCGTGCTCCGCTGCCACCGCTCCGGCTGGTCGACCCCGAGGGAGTCGTGCTGATCGGCAGCCTGTCGAAGGTGCTGAGCCCCGCGCTGCGGTGCGGGTGGATCGTCGCCTCGGGAACGGCCGGCGACCGCCTCCGCGCCGCGCGCGCCGACCTCGACCTGCCGGTCTCGATGGTCGTGCAGCACGCTTTGGCTCTGTATCTCGCCGACGGTTCGCTCGCGCGTCACACCGCGCGGCGGCGCCGCGACTACCATCACCGCCGGAAGCTCGTGCTCGAGGCCTTCGGGTCGATCGCTGGAGTGGAGCTGACGGCGATGAACGGCGGGCTGCACGCGGTGGCGCTGCTGTCGAATGTCCCGGGGGCCGCGCGGGCGGAGGTCGAGGCGGCGCTGGTCGCTTCCGTCGCTGCACGCGGAGTGTGGGTGGCCGGTCTCGCTGACTATGCCGTTCCCGGAGCGCCGTCCGATCTGCCGGCCGGCATCGTCCTGGGGTACGCCGAGCCGACAACGCTCGAACTCGCGCGGGGCGTTGCGGTCGTGGCGGAAGTTCTGCGCGAGAGCGACTGGTCAGCCGGTGTCATGACGGGGCGGTGACTGCGGGGCGATCGTGTGGGCACGGGGGGTCCAGAACGGCGGTGTCCAGAACGGCGGTGTCCAGAACGGCGGTGTCCGCCTCAGGTGTGTGCGCCGGACGTGGTCTCAGAACGGGGGTGTTCGCCTTAGCTGGGTCCGCCGGACGTGGTCTCAGAATGGCGGCGGGTCCGCGTCCGGTACGAACAGCACCCGGGCCGGCAGTTTCTCGCGGTGCTCGTAGCCGAGAGGGCTTTGGAAGCGGAGCGTGCCGTCGGGGTCTTGATGGACGGTCCACTCGCTCTCGGTCTTGAGCGTGTGGTGTCGAACGCAGAGGTGGCACAGGTTGCACAGGCGCGTGCGGCCACCGTTCTGGGCTTCGTGATTGTGGTCGATCTGGCACCGCGTGATCGGTGCCCGACAGCCCGGCGCACGGCAGTGTCGATCGCGAGCCGCGAGGAACCGGCGCTGGGCCGCAGTGGGGGAGTACCGGTCGACGTCGAGTACCGTGCCGGTCACGGGGTCGCAGAGCACGCGATCCCACCCGGGTGCGTGGGCGGTCATCTGCCGCGCGGTCTCGGGGTCGATCGGAGTGCGACCGTCGATGCTCGCGCCGACGTCCCCGCGACCGAGGAGCGTCAAGACCGGCACCGTGATCTGCACATGCCCGCGGATCGCTCCCAGGCCGCCCGGACACGTCTCGTCGGTGGTGGGGTCGATCGCGGGAGCCGCGGTGAGTAGCAGGTCGGCGCAGACATCGGCTCCGATCTGGGCAAGCGTTCGCGTGTCCGTGACGTCGGCGTGCACGTCGATCGGTGCGATCTGCGCGGGTCCTGCCGAGTGCGCTTCGTCCGCGCTCGCTGCGCTTGCGCTGGTTCCCGTCGCGCGTGGCCCGGCTCCGGTCGCACGCGCCGCGGCCGTGCCCGCGCTCGCCCCGGCCGCGGCGCTCGATCCCTCCGCTGCGTCGGCTCCGGCCGCGCCGCCCGAGTCGCCCGAGCCCGCGGCTGTGCCACGCGCGTCGGTCGAGTCCGCCGCCGTGCCACCCGCGTCCGTCGAGCCCGCGGCTGTGCCACGCGCGTCGGTCGAGTCCGCCGCCGTGCCACCCGCGTCCGTCGAGCCCGCGGCTGTGCCACGCGCGCTAGTGGAGTCCGCACCCGTGCCGCTCTCGCCGGGGGACCCGTCTGCCGCCACGCTCGCTCCGGCCGCGTCGTCGTTCATCGATGCCCGGATCGCCGCGGCCTGACGGCGCAGGCGGTCGCGGATGCCGTACGCCACCGTCGCGGGGAGGATGACGCTGAGCTCTGCCATGCCGTCGGCGAGGTCGCGCACACTCACGCCTCGGGAGGCGGCGGCCCGCGCATGACGTTGCGTCATGCCGACGGGGTGCACGCTCTCGGCGAGTTCGCGGCCGAACGCGCGTACCCGACCGGGGGACTCGCGCTCGGCGTGCGTGAGCACGACCTGCTCCCACGCGGCGCGCGTCGCGTCGTCGTCGAGCACGATGCCGGTCTCGAGGATGGCCGCGGCGTGCCGAGCCCCGATGCGTCCTTGAGCCAGTGCGTCGACGGTCGCAACGAATTTCTGCGTCATCGTGTGCGCGTCGGAGAGTTCTTTCTGCACCGTCAGGTCGTGCGCGCGGGTCGCGACGGCGATCTCGAGCGCAAGCGACCGGACTGGCATCTCGCGTTCCCGCGACGCTCGCGACCGCGAACGTGCAACCTGATCCAGCGCGATCTCCAGTGCTGCGGAGCGGAGGCGGATCAGTGACGCGTGCACGTGAGCGGCTCGCGCGGTCTCGTCCCGGATCGCGGAGACGAGCCCACCCAGACGATCGTCTTCGCTCGCGGCGGAGTGCGATCCGGGATCCGGGACGGAAGAGGGAGGCATGTACTCAAAATAGAACAAATGTTCTAATGTTGAAGGTGCCTTCACCCTCGCTCGCTCAAGGTTCACCCCTGCCGTTCGGGTATCCCCGCCGCTCTACGTCCTCCCGACCCGCCCGCTCCGAACGACTCGGGGCCCCATCCCCGGAACGGGCACCACTCCGCCTGGAAC
>NZ_VBUM01000004.1 GCF_005774735.1 Microbacterium sp. 5K110
CTCCTGCAGCGTGCCGGCGACGGGCGAGGGGATCTCGGTGTCGACCTTGTCGGTCGAGATCTCCAACAGCGGCTCGTCCACGGCGACGTCGTCGCCGACGGCCTTGAGCCAGCGGGTGATCGTGCCCTCGGTGACGCTCTCACCGAGCTCGGGCAGCTTCACCTCGGTCGAGTCGTCCGAACCGGACGTCTCCGGTGCGGGCTGCTCGGCCGGAGCGGCTTCGGCGGGAGCGGACTCCGCGGCGGGCTGGGCGGGGGTCTGCTCTTCGGCGGCGGGAGCCTCTTCGGCAGGAGCCGCTTCGGGCGCGTCGTCGGACGACGAGCTACCGGAGCCATCACCGATCTTCGCGAGGATCGCGCCGACCTCGACGGTCTCGTCCTCCTGGACGAGGATCTCTTCGATCACGCCCGAGACGGGCGAGGGGATCTCGGTGTCGACCTTGTCGGTCGAGATCTCCAACAGACCTTCGTCCTCCTGGACGGTGTCACCGACCTGCTTGAGCCAGCGGGTGACCGTTCCCTCGGTCACGCTCTCGCCGAGAGCGGGGAGGACGACGGAAGTGCTCATGGATATGTCTCCTTCGTACCGGATGCGGTGTCTAGCTTAGTGACGGCTGGGGGATCAGAGTGCGTGCAGCGGTTTGCCGGCGAGCGCGAGGAACGCTTCACCCAACGCTTCGCTCTGGGTGGGGTGGGCATGGACGAAGGGCGCGATGTCTTCCGGGTGCGCCTCCCATCCGACGGCGAGTTGCGCCTCGGTGATCAACTCGCCGACGCGATCGCCGACGAGGTGCGCTCCGACGATGGGCCCATCGACCCGCCGGACGATCTTCACGATGCCGGAGGTACCGATGATCTCGCTGCGCCCGTTGCCCGCGAGGTTGTACTCGTACGCCTGGACGGAGTCGGAACCGAAACGTTCCTGGGCCTGGGCCTCGGTGAGTCCCACGGAGGCGACTTCGGGGTGCGAATAGGCCACCCGGGGGACATCGACGTCGGGCACCAGAACCGGTGCGAGACCGCCGATCTCCTCCGCCACGAAGATGCCCTGCTGGAATCCGCGATGGGCGAGTTGCAGACCCACGACGATATCGCCGACCGCCCACACGTGCGCGGCGGTGGTCCGGAGTCGTTCGTCGGTCGAGACGAAGCCGCGCTCCAAACGGATACCGGCCTCCTCGAAGCCCATGCCCGAGGTGGCGGGACCACGTCCGACGGCGACGAGCACGTAGTCGGCCTCCAGGGTGGTGCCGTCGTCGAGCGAGACGGTCACACCGTCCGCGCGCTCGGCGACCGACGAGAACCGTCGCCCGAGCTGAAAGGCGATGCCGCGCTTGCGGAAAGCCCGCTCGAGCGCCTTGCTCGACGAGACGTCCTCGGCGGGGAGCAGATGGGGGAGCGCCTCGACGATCGTGACCTCGACGCCGAACGAGCGCCACACGCTCGCGAACTCGACACCGATGACACCGCCGCCCAGCACCACGACACGGTCGGGAACGACCTCGAGGTCGAGAGCCTGCTCACTCGTCAGGATCCGACCCCCGATCTCGAGACCCGGGAGGCTGCGGCTGTACGATCCGGTCGCGAGGATCACATCGGTCCCGCGGTACACGTCGTCTCCCACGCGCACGGCCGGACCCGCTTCGAGCGTCCCCTCACCGCGGACCACACGGATGCCGCGCGCCGAGATGAGCCCCTCGAGGCCCTTGAACTTCTTCGCGACGATGCCCTCACGGTAGGAGCGCACGCGAGCGGGGTCGATACCGTCGAACGACGCCCGTACCCCGATCTCCGCGGCCCCACGCGCGGCATCGGCGACCTCGGCGGCGTGGAGAAGCGCCTTCGTGGGGATGCACCCGCGGTGCAAGCACGTCCCGCCGAGCTTGTCCTTCTCTACGAGAACGACGTCCTTGCCCAATTCCGCCAGACGGAGGGCGGCGGCATACCCGCCGCTGCCCCCGCCCAGCACGACCACGTCGGCGCGGTACTCGGTCACCGGATGCTCCCCGCCGAGATCAACTCCACGAGCGAGCGCACGGTGGCGCCGGTCACGCCCTTGTCGGTGAAGCCATACGGCGCGCCCTTGTTCATGCCGACACCCGCGATATCGAGGTGCACCCAGGGGATGCGAGGAGCATCGGCCTCGTCGGACACGCGTCCGACGAAGTGTCGAAGGAACAGGCCGGCGAAGAGCGAGCCGCCCGCGGGGTCGCCGATCTTCGCGTTCTGCAAGTCGGCGATGGGGGAGTCCAGCTCATCGACCATGTGGGCGGGCAGCGGCAACTGCCAGGCCAGCTCGGACACGCGTCCCGCGGCAGCGAGGTACTCGGCGACCGCTTCGTCCTCGCCCATCACACCCGTGTGCCGGTTCCCGAGAGCGACGGTGATGGCGCCGGTGAGAGTGGCCACGTCGACGATGAGGTCGGGGTTCTCACGGCTCGCGGCGACGAGGCCGTCGGCAAGCACCAAGCGGCCTTCGGCGTCGGTGTTGAGCACTTCGACGGTGCTGCCGTCGAGCATGCGCAGCACGTCACCGGGACGGGTCGCGCGGCCCGACGGCATGTTGTCCGCGATGCACAGCCACGCGCTGACGCGGACCGGAAGCTGCATCTCGGCGGCCGCCCGGAGCACCGCGAGCACCGTCGCGGCGCCGCACATGTCGTACTTCATCCCCACCATCGAGGCGGCGGGCTTGAGCGACAGCCCGCCGGTGTCGAAAGTGATGCCCTTGCCCACGAGAGCGACGTGGCGCTCCGCACCGGTGGGGGAGTACTGCAGGTGCACGACGCGGGGCGGGCGGTCGGATCCCTGGCCGACGCCCAGGATGCCTCCGTAGCCGCCGTCACGGAGAGCCTGCTCGTCGAGCACCTCCACCTCTACGGGGAGACCCTTCACGGCCTCGACGGCGGCGTCGGCGAAGTCAGCCGGTCCGAGCCACTCGGCGGGGGTCGTCACGAGGTCCTTCACGAGCGCAACGGCGCCGGCGACCGCCGCCACGGCGGTCTGATCGGCCTCGGAGGGCGATGTGGCCGTGTGGACCGTCACGCGGGTCGCGCGGGCCTTCGGCGCCTCGCTCTTGTACCCGGCGAAGCGGTATCCGCCCAGGGCGGCGCCCTCGGCGAGCGTGCTCCACCCGGCCTCGACGAGCGACTGCACCGCGACGTGGTCGAAACCGGTGAGCTGACGAAGTCCCGTTCCGACGGCGTCGCGGAGGGCAGCGGCATCCGGACTCGCACCGGCGCCGACGACGGCGACGGGCAGAGAGACACCGGGGACGTGCACGCGCTGGAACGACCCGGACGCGCCGGTGAACCCGACGGACTTCAGCGACGCGCCCAGACCATCCCATCCCTGCGGATCGGAGGTCGCTCCGTCGGACTTCGCGACCACGAGGAGGATCGCATCGGCGTCGGACTCGAGGACGGAGCTGTCGGTGTGCGTCACGGAGGGGAAGGGCATGGGTTCCATCCTAGGTTCGCGACTTGCGGGCGAAGCGGGACACCCCGCGCGGTGGCTGTTCGCTAGAAGCGGGACGCTCCACCGCCGCCGTGTCCGGGGCGGCTCGTAGAGTGGGGACATGCCGTATCCCGCACCGTTGTACGACCGCGCTCCCGCCGCGCCGCCCGTGCCGTCGGGGCTGCCGCTAGTGATCGCTTTGACCGGCTTCACCGACGCGGGCGGTGCCGTGACACGTCTGGTGGAGTACTTCCGCGACGACCTCGAGCCTCACCCCGTGGTCGTGTTCGAGAACGACATGCTTCTCGACTACCGCGCGCGCCGGCCTCTCATCACCTTCGTCGAAGACCACCTGACCGACTACCGGCCGCCGAAGCTCGAGCTCTCGCTGGCCCACGACTCCCTCGGTCACCCGTTCCTCCTGCTGGCCGGCTACGAGCCCGATTTCCTCTGGGACGCCTTCGTCGAGAGCGTCCTCGAGATCAGCGCGGGGCTGCAAGTGTCGTCCGTGACGTGGGTTCACGCGATCCCCATGCCGGTGCCGCACACGCGTCCGATCGGAACGACCGTCAGCGGGACTCGCAGCGACCTCGCCGAGGCGCACTCGGTGTGGCGGCCTCACACGCACGTTCCGTCCACCGTGGGGCACCTCATGGAATACCGGTTCGCGGAAGCGGGCGCCAAGGTGTCCGGATTCGCCCTTCTCGTTCCCCACTACCTCGGAGACACCGAATACCCGGCGGCCGCATTGGCCGGACTCGACAGTCTCACGGTGGCGACGGGCCTGGTGTTCTCGGGAGAGGTGCTGCGCGAAGAGAACCGTGAGTTCCTCACCAAGGTCACCGAGCAGGTCGAGGGCAGCGACGAACTGACCCGCATGCTGCAGGGCCTGGAAGAGCGGTACGACGCCTACATGGCCGGCTCGACCTCGGCGACCCCGATCATCCATACCGGGGATCTGCCCAGCGCCGACGAACTCGCCGCGGAACTCGAGCGATTCCTCGCCACGCGGCCCGGCGACGACGACCGGCGCGGTCGGCTCGGCTGAGCCGGACCGAATCCCGCAGTTCGTCCACGGGCCGCATCCGGAGCTTTCCGCCTCCACCGGAGGAATACGTCGCGGCGCGCGGTGGTTGTCTACGCACAGATGCCCGGTGCACGTCAAGTCCCGCACCGGGAATGTGAGACAATGAAGAACCTGACCCGTTGTCGGCCGATCCCGGAGCCCGCTCCACAGGATGGGACTTGACAAGGGTCTTACTAGTGTCCGAGAACGACCGGCGGCCGTGCAACGCGCGTTCCCGGTGAAAGGCGAAACGTGGCAGGCACGAACACCAAGACCCGCTCCCGCAGTGCGAAGGACACAGACCTCGACACCGCGGAGGAGCCCACGACCGCGTCGAAGAAGACCGCGGCCAAGAAGGCCCCCGCCAAGGCCAAGGCCGCTCCCGCCAAGGCGAAGACCAAGGCCGGCGCCGACGACGACCTCGATGAGGACGACGTCGAGGAGGACATCGACGAAGAGATCGAGGTCGCCGACGACTCCGACGACGAGTCCGAGGACTCGGCGAAGCCCGCGGCCAAGAAGTCCGACGACGACAGCGACGACGACGACGAGACCCCGGCGACGCCCACCGAGGCCCTCCCGACCGGTGCGATCGTCATCTCCTCGAGCGACGAGGACGACGTCCCCGTCTACTCGGCGCAGATCACCGGCGCCACCGCCGACCCGGTCAAGGACTACCTCAAGCAGATCGGTAAAGTCCCGCTGCTGAACGCGGCCGAAGAGGTCGAGCTCGCCATGCGCATCGAGGCAGGCCTCTTCGCCGAAGAGAAGCTGTCGAACATGTCCGCGGCAGAGAAGACGAGCCAGCTCGGTCTCGACCTGCAGTGGGTCGCCCGCGACGGTCAGCGCGCCAAGAGCCACCTCCTCGGCGCGAACCTGCGTCTGGTGGTCTCGCTCGCCAAGCGCTACACCGGCCGCGGCATGCAGTTCCTCGACCTGATCCAGGAGGGCAACCTCGGTCTGATCCGTGCGGTCGAGAAGTTCGACTACACGAAGGGCTTCAAGTTCTCCACGTACGCCACGTGGTGGATCCGTCAGGCGATCACGCGCGCCATGGCCGACCAGGCCCGCACCATCCGCATTCCGGTGCACATGGTCGAAGTCATCAACAAGCTCGCCCGTGTCCAGCGTCAGATGCTGCAGGACCTCGGTCGCGAACCCACGCCCGAAGAATTGAGCCGCGAACTCGACATGACCCCCGAGAAGGTCATCGAGGTGCAGAAGTACGGGCGCGAGCCCATCTCGCTGCACACGCCGCTCGGCGAGGACGGCGACAGCGAGTTCGGTGACCTCATCGAGGACACCGAGGCGGTCGTGCCGGCCGACGCCGTGGGCTTCACGATGCTGCAGCGTCAGCTCGAGTCGCTCCTGGACTCGCTCAGCGAGCGCGAGGCGGGTGTCATCCGCATGCGCTTCGGCCTGGGGGACGGCCAACCCAAGACCCTCGACCAGATCGGCGACACGTTCGGCGTGACGCGCGAGCGCATCCGCCAGATCGAGTCGAAGACGATGGCCAAGCTGCGGCACCCCAGCCGTTCGCAGTCGCTCCGGGACTACCTCGAGTGAGCGGGCAGGCCAACGCCGGCAAGGCGCTCACCGTCACCGTCGAGGGCACGTCGTACGCCCGCATCCCGATCCGCACCCGGGTCGTCATGCCGGGCGACGACCTCGACGCCTTCATCCTCGAGTACGCGAAGGATGCCGTGCAGCCGGGCGACCTGCTGTTCGTCACCGAGAAGATCGTGGCGATCACGCAGGGCCGCTCGTTCAAGCTCGACACGATCAAGCCCCGCAAGCTGGCGCTCTTCCTGTCGAAGTACGTCACCCGCACGCCCTACGGCATCGGTCTCGGCATGCCCGAGACGATGGAGATGGCGCTGCGCGAGTGCGGCACCCCTCGCATCCTGTTCGCCGCGGCCGTTTCGGCCGTGACCAAGGCATTCGGTCGCAAGGGAGACTTCTACCGCATCGCGGGCGACAAGGCCCGCGCGATCGACGGCCCCACCAAGGGCACGATCCCGCCGTACAACCAGGCGGTCGTCCTGGGTCCGGAGCGCCCTCGTGAGGTCGCCGCGCACCTGAAGTCGCTGCTCGGCGTCGACCTGCAGGTCGCGGTCGTCGACATCAACGACCTGGGCGGCAACATCCTCGGGTCCACCATGGACAAGGCCGGCGAGAAGCGCCTCGTCGCGATCCTGAAGGACAACCCGCTCGGCCAGGGCCACGAGTCGACGCCGCTCGGCATCGTCCGCCCCGCCTGACACCGAACACACGGAAGGCCCGCTCTCTCATCGAGGGGCGGGCCTTCTCGGCATCCGGGAGCGCACAACTCCGGCAGGATCAGTCTGCCGCCGCTCGGAGTAGCGCGCTGGCGCGGGTACGCAGGAGTTGTGCCTGCGCGCGGCCGGAGCGCCCGACACGACCGAGCGCGAAGACGAGGGCGAGGCACTCCCGCGCGGCTGCCATCGCCGAACGACCCCGGAACCGCACAACTCCTGCAGAAAACCGTCGCGACCACGCCGATCGGCGTTCAGGCGCGGGTATGCAGGAGTTGTGCGACCCGCGCGACGGCGGGCCTCATGGCATCCGGTCGTCAGAAGCCGATCGCGGCTTGGTAACGGGGCTTGTGGCCGGTGCGGATGCCGGTGACGCTGGGCTTGTTCTCATAGACGCCGGCACCCCAGTTGCCCTCGACGAGCACGGGTCCCTCGGGGCCGACGACGATGTCCCAGCCGACGTACTGCACCTGCGGGACGACGCGGGCGACCTTGTCGACGAACGCCTTCACCTCGTCGATCATCGGCAGCTGGAAGTCGCCGATGCGGGCCCCGGAGTCGGGGTGGTTCTCGTGCACGTGCCCGTGCGAGTCGTAGCCGGCGCCGAGGGCGTGGCCGTTCTCGTCGAGCATCGTGTAGAAGCCGCCGAAGGTCATCTGGTCGCTCACCGCTCCGCGACCGAACTTCTGCGCCATGGCCAGGATGTGCGTCTTCTCCCCGTCGAAGAACGCCGTGACACGCGTGGTGTTGACGGTGCCGGGGCAGACGGCGGCGAGGTCGTCGTGCTGGCGGATGACCTCTTCGACGAGGATCTCGCCGCGCTCGAGCAATCCGCGGTGGAACTCCGCCCAGTCCTCGATCTCGGCCGCGTGGTAGCGGTGCACGCCGGTTCCGGCCTGGCCCACGGGCTCCTTGGTGACGATCGTGCCGAGACGCTCGGTGAAAGCGCGGAGCTCGTCGACGTTGCCTTGCTCCACGATCATCCAGTCGCGGCGGAGGAACTCGCTGAACCGGCGATCGAACTCGACCTTGTCCTGGAAGATGTAGCGATAGTCGGGGTGGTCGAACTTCTGCGAGATCTGGTTCGACACCGGGTGCGTCATGTACGTCGCGCGCTCGGCCGGGCTGAGGATCGCGAAGTCGTAGTCGATGTAGTCCTGGAAGCCGACGTTCTTCACGCCCGCCTGGTACAGCATGTCGGCGACCACGAGGGGCAGGGCTTTGCCGTGCTGCGCGGAGGCCTCTTTCGCTCGCTCGACCACCGACCCGACGTCGATGCGGCGGGCGCGTCCGGCGAGGTAGCGCAGACGGGTGACGGGGGAGAAACCCTGCTGAGGCATTGAGGCTCCGGGGTCGGGAACGGGGGACCCGGATAGTCTAGATGCCGTGACCTCCGCGCCTTCCGTCCGTGCCGACGCCGGCCGAGGAGTGGCTCCGGTGGCCCGCCTGTCGGAGTCGGCGTTGCGCGCGAACGCTCTTCTCGCTCCCGTCGGGCCCGTCGACGACGTCCTCGCCGTCGACGCGTGGGGCCACGGCGCGGAGTGGGTGGCATCCGTCCTCTCCACGCTGGACGTCGACGCCGGTGCCCTCGACGCGGCGACCCTGTTCGGGCTGCCCGGCGGCGATCCGCGGGCACGGCCCGTGCTGTCGCTGCACGGCCGCGTGCTCGGCACGAAGCCGCTGCGGGCGGGCGAGGGCGTGTCCTACGGCTACACGCACCGCGCCCCACGGGACACGACGGTCGCGCTCGTCACGGGCGGCTACGCGCAGGGCGTCGTCCGGTCCCTCGGCAACGCCGTCGACGTCGCGATCGACGGGCGGCGTCATCGGATCGTCGGCCGTGTCGCGATGGACGTCTGCGTCGTCGACGTCGGCACCGCGCGACCCGTCCGCGGTGCCGACGTGGTCTTCTTCGGCGACCCCGAGTCGGGTCAGCCGTCGCTCCGGGAGTGGATGGATGCCACCGGCTGGGGCGCGGGCGAGATCGTCGCGGCCATCGGTGCGCGTGCGGAGCGGACGGTGGGCGCATGACCGCCGAGTACCGGGTCGACCTCGACGCCTTCGCGCGCAATCTCACCCGGGTCCGAGAAGCCATCGCGCCCGCCGAGCACATGCTCGTCGTGAAGGACGACGCCTACGCGCACGGACTCGAGGCGATCGTGCAGCGGGCGACCGACGAGGGGGTCCGGTGGTTCGGCGCCTTCGACGTGGTGACCGGCCGAGCGGTCCGCGCCGTCGCCGGACCGGAGGCCCGGATCTTCGTCTGGCTGCTGGGCGGTGCCGACGACCTCGCGGACGGCATCGCGGCGGGTCTCGACCTCGGCATCGGCGACGAGTCCCTGCTCGACGACCTCGCAGCCCTCCCCGTGCCGACTGCACCGGCCCGCGTGCACCTCAAGATCGACACGGGCCTGCACCGCAACGGCATCCGTCCCGAACGCTGGGACGCGGCGTTGGAGCGCCTCTCCGGGCTTGTGGATGCCGGCCGCGCCCGGTTCGAGGGCCTGTGGTCGCACATCGCCGAGGCCTCGGATGCCGACGACGACGACGCGCGCGCGATCTTCCTGGCTGCGCGGGAATCCGCCGTCGCCGCGGGGCTCACGCCGCGCTACTCGCACCTGGCCGCCAGCGCCGCGGGGTTCGCCCGAGCGCCGTTCCGTGAAGACCTCGTGCGGGTGGGGGCGTTCTCGTACGGCATCCGCCCCGCAGGCGGACCGGGGGAGTCGGAGTTGGGGATCGAGCCGATCTCTGCCCTCGTCGGCACCGTGACCGGCGTCATGGACGACACGGTGCGCGTGGACGTCGGCTCTCTTCTGGGTATTCCCTCTTCGCTGTCGGGGCGATTCTCCGTCCACACGCCCGCGGGCCCGCGCCTGATGCTCTCCATCGACGCCACCTCTGCGGTGGTCGCAGGATGGCAGGATGCCGCGATCGGCGACGAGGTGACGGTGTTCGGGCGCGGGGGAGTGGCATCCGCGACCGATCTGGCGGAGCTGATCGACACGATCGGCGAGGAGATCGCTCTGCGGGTCTCGCCCGCCATCACCCGCCGCTACACGTCGAACGGGCCCCGTTCCGCTCGGTGAGGAGCGGCGCGAGGCCCGTTCGGATGAGTCTGGTCAGTCGGCGGCGTTGAGACGAGCGGTCTCGTCGTGCCACGACGTCGCGATGCTGCGGAGCTTCTCTTCGTACTTGCGTCCGTGGTGGGCGCAGAAGAGGAGTTCGCTGCCGTTGACCTCGGCGGCGATATAGGCCTGCGCCCCACAGGAGTCGCAGCGATCCGCCGCCGTCAGGCGGTGGTCGAGAACGACGGACGCTTCGGGTGCGGTCGTAGTGGTCATCTCGGGTGCCCTCCTCGTGGTCGTTGGGCGAGTCTGTCAATAGAACCACGGGGACGTTTCCCTTATGCCGCGTGGGCCTGACATTTCGCTGTGCGCGTACGTCGGCCCCGCGGGGCCGTGTGTCTGCAAGCCGATGTCGGGGCCCCCGATTACGCTGGGAGATCGTGACGTCCGAGTATTCCGCCCATCATCTCCAGGTCCTCGAGGGCCTCGAAGCGGTACGCAAGCGCCCGGGCATGTACATCGGTTCCACCGATTCCCGTGGCCTCATGCACTGCCTGTGGGAGATCATCGACAACTCCGTTGACGAGGCGCTCGGCGGGCACGGCTCGCGGATCGAGATCGTCCTCCACGGCGACGGCAGCGTCGAGGTGCGTGACCGCGCCCGCGGCATCCCGGTCGACGTCGAACCGCGCACCGGACTCACCGGCGTCGAGGTCGTCTTCACGAAGCTCCACGCCGGCGGCAAGTTCGGCGGCGGCTCCTACGCGGCCTCCGGCGGCCTTCACGGCGTCGGTGCGTCGGTGGTCAACGCGCTGTCCGAGCGTCTCGACGTCGAAGTCGACCGCAGCGGCAAGACCTACGCGATGTCGTTCCACCGGGGTGAGCCGGGTGTGTTCTCCGGCGACGGCCCCGACTCGACCTTCACCCCGTTCGAGCGCAGCAGCGAGCTCCGCGTCGTCGGCAAGGCCCCGCGCGGCGTGACCGGCACCCGCATCCGGTACTGGGCCGACCGCCAGATCTTCACGAAGGATGCCGCGTTCGGTTTCGACGAGCTCGTGCAGCGCGCGCGTCAGACGGCGTTCCTCGTTCCCGGGCTCGAGATCGTCATCGCCGACCAACGGGGCGAAGAGCCCGTAGAGACGAGCTACCGCTTCGACGGCGGCATCTCGGAGTTCGCCGATTTCCTGGCCCCCGACAGCGCGATCACCGACACGTGGCGCTTGACCGGCACGGGCACCTTCACCGAGACCGTCCCGGTACTCCAGCCGGGCGGGTCGATGGTGCCGACCGACGTCGAGCGCGCCTGCGAGGTCGACATCGCCGTGCGCTGGGGCACGGGCTACGAGACCACGACACGGTCGTTCGTCAACATCATCGCCACGCCCAAGGGCGGCACGCACCAGCAGGGCTTCGAGCAGGGGCTCATGAAGATCCTCCGGACGCAGGTCGAGCAGAACGCCCGCAAGCTCAAGGTCGGCAACGACAAGATCGAGAAAGACGACCTCCTCGCCGGCCTCACCGCCGTGTTGACGGTGCGCCTCCCCGAGCCGCAGTTCGAGGGACAGACCAAAGAGGTGCTCGGCACCCCGGCCGTGCGCCAGATCGTCGCACAGGTGGTCACGAAAGAACTCGCTGCCCGCTTCGCCTCGCCCAAACGCGATGACAAGGCGCAGACGGCGCTGCTGCTCGAGAAGGTCGTCTCCGAGATGAAGGCGCGCATCTCCGCGCGCACCCACAAAGAAACCCAGCGTCGCAAGAACGCCCTCGAGTCCTCGTCGCTCCCGTCGAAGCTCGTCGACTGCCGCTCGAACGACGTCGCCGACTCCGAACTCTTCATCGTCGAGGGCAACTCGGCGCTCGGGACGGCGCGCGACGCGCGCAACAGCGCCTACCAAGCGCTCCTCCCCATCCGCGGCAAGATCCTCAACACGCAGAAGGCGTCGATCAGCGACATGCTGTCCAACGCCGAATGCGCGTCGATCATCCAGGTGATCGGGGCCGGCTCGGGTCGTTCGTTCGACCTCGACGCGGCCCGCTACGGCAAGATCATCCTGATGAGCGACGCCGACGTCGACGGCGCCCACATCCGCACGCTGCTGCTGACGCTGTTCTTCCGGTACATGCGGCCGCTCGTCGAGGCCGGGCGCGTCTTCGCCGCGGTCCCGCCGCTGCATCGGGTGATCGTGATGAACCCGGGCTCCAAGCCCAACGAGACGATCTACACCTACAGCGAGCAAGAGCTGCACGCGCTGCTGGCGAAGCTCAAGAAGTCCAACAAGCGCTGGCAGGAGCCGATCCAGCGGTACAAGGGCCTGGGCGAGATGGATGCCGATCAGCTCGCGACCACCACGATGGACCGCGCCGGCCGCACGCTGCGCCGCGTACAGGTCCGCGACATCGAGGAAGCCGCCAAGGTCTTCGACCTGCTGATGGGCAGCGACGTGGCCCCGCGCCGCGAATTCATCGTGGACTCCAGCGACCGCCTGGCGCGCGAACGCATCGACGTCTGACCCGCGGCTTCCGGCCGAGGCCGTTCGTGCCGGCCCGACTCGGTGTGACGGCCCGAACCCGGTGCGACCGCCCGCCGCGGCGGGGGACCACGCCGAGTCAAGGCACGGCCCGAGCGGGTGCCCCTACGAGGGGCGACTCAGCGGATCGCGGTGCCGATCGCGCCGACGACCGCGTCGAGAGGCGTTCCCGAGGCGTCGCGCTTGGCTCCGGGTTCGGGCAGCGTCCGTACGGCACCGTCGGCGCCGACCGCGCGGGGGTCGGACCCGACCCATGCCAGGACGAGCGCATCCTCGCCGCGCAGCAGACGCTGTGCCCGCACGCCGCCGGTCGCGCGCCCTTTCGCAGGGAACTCCGTGAAGGCCGAGACCTTGGCGCTTCCGGCATCCGCACCGGTGAGAACGGCCGACGAACCGGCCACCGTCACGACGACCGCGTCGAACGCCGAACCCCCGACGACCGCGAATGCGATGACGTGCGCGCCGTCGGACAACCGGATGCCGGACATCCCGCCGGCCGAACGCCCTTGCGGCCGCACGGACGAGGCGTCGAACCGCAGGAGCTGCGCGTCGCTGGCCACGAAGACCAGTTCTGCGGCGTCCGATGCCGGGGCGGCACCGACGACCCGGTCGCCGTCGCGCAGAGCGATGATCTCGATCTCGGGCTTCGTGCCGAGTTCGCTGGCCGCGACGCGCTTCACGATGCCCTGGGCCGTACCGAGAGCGATCGGCGGACCGTCGATCAACGGCACGAGGGCGACGACCTGCTCGCCCCTGCCGAGCGTCAGGTACTGCTCGACCTTCGTGCCCGCGGCCACCTGGACGGCGTTGCCCGGCACCGAGGGGAGGTCGACGGGGGAGAAGCGCACGAGACGTCCGGTCGAGGTCACCGCGCCGATGTCGCCCCGGGTCGTGGTGTCGACCGAGGAGCGGATCGCATCGTGCTTGGCCCGGCGCGTGGGCGGCACGACGCCGCCGCCGGGGGCATCCGCGGTGAGCTCGGCGCGCACCATCCGCCCGGTGGCCGAGAGGAACACCCGGCACGGAGCATCGGCGATCTGCAGGTCGGCGGCTGCCGCAGCCTTGGCCGACCGGGGCTGCACCGGACCGCCGTTGAGCAGCATCGTGCGGCGGGGCGTGCCGTACGCCTCGGCCGCCGCCTCGAGCTCGGTCGCGACTTGCGCGCGCAAGAGGGTCTCGCTGCCGAGCAGCTCGACGAGCTGGTCGATCTCGGCCTGCAGTTGATCACGCTCGGCTTCGAGCTCGATGCGCGAGAACTTCGTCAGACGCCGCAAGCGGAGCTCGAGGATGTACTCGGCCTGGGGATGCGAGAGGTCGAAGACCTCCTGCAGACGCGTGCGGGCCTCTTCGCCGTCATCCGAAGAGCGGATGACCTGGATGACCTCGTCGATGTCGAGGATCGCGATGAGCAGACCCTCCACCAGGTGCAGGCGCTCGCGCTTGCGGGCCAGGCGGTACTCGCTGCGGCGCGTGATGACGCGCAGACGGTGGTCGAGGTAGACCCGCAGCATCTCCCGCAGTCCCAGGGTCTGGGGCTGGCCGTCGACCAGTGCGACGTTGTTGATGCCGAAAGAGTCCTCGAGCGGCGTGAGTCGATAGAGGTGCTCGAGCACCGCCCGCGGGTCGAAACCGGTCTTGATGCCGATGACGAGCTGCAGCCCGTGCTGCCGGTCGCTGAGGTCGGTGACATCGGCGATCCCGGTGAGCTTCTTGGACTGCACGGCGTCTTTGATCTTCTCGATCACACGCTCGGGTCCGACGAGATAGGGCAGCTCGGTGATCACGATGCCCGTGCGGCGCGGGCCGAGCGACTCGATCGATGCCTTCGCTCGCGTGCGGAAGGACCCGCGGCCGTGCGTGTACGCGTCCTTGATGCCGTCGAGCCCGACGATGATGCCGCCCGAAGGCAGGTCGGGGCCGGGCACGAACTCCATGAGCTCCTCTACCGTGGCATCCGGGTTCTGGAGGAGGTGCGTCGCCGCCCCGACGACCTCGATGAGGTTGTGCGGGGCCATGTTCGTGGCCATACCGACCGCGATACCGGTGGCGCCGTTGACGAGGAGGTTGGGGAAAGCGGCCGGCAGCACGTCGGGCTGCTGGAACTGCCCGTCGTAGTTCGGGATGAAGTCGACGACGTCCTCGTCGAGGTTCTCGGTGAGCGCGAGCGCGGGCGGCGCCAGTCGCGCCTCGGTGTACCGGGGAGCGGCGGGGCCGTCGTCGAGCGAGCCGAAGTTGCCGTGCCCGTCGATCAGAGGCACCCGCAGCGAGAAGTGCTGGGCCAGACGCACCAGGGCGTCGTAGATCGGGGCGTCGCCGTGGGGGTGCAGCTTCCCCATGACCTCGCCGACGACTCGCGCGCTCTTGACGTGACCGCGGTCGGGCCGCAGACCCATCTCGGCCATCTGGTAGAGGATGCGGCGCTGTACGGGCTTCAGACCGTCGCGGGCGTCGGGGAGCGCCCGCGAGTAGATGACCGAGTAGGCGTATTCGAGGAAGGACCCCTGCATCTCGGTCGAGACATCGACGTCTTCGATGCGCTCGGCGACGGGGGAAGCGGCGGAGGAACGGGAATCGGGCATAGGTACGGCCTCGGGTCGGGCGGGCGTCGTTCTCGACGGGGGCGAGGAGTCGTATGGAAGACTGGCCCCGATGTCTCTCAGCCTACCGGCGGGTCCGCCGCGTGCCCGGAGCCTCACCGGTGTGGTGACTCAGGCGATCGCCGCCCTCGAGGGTCGGTCGGAGTGGTTCGCCCCCGCCCGCAGCGCCGTGGTGTTCGTCGTCGACGGGCTCGGCTCGCACAACCTGGCCGAGCGCCGTGGCCACGCGCGTTTCCTCGGCTCTGCCGGCTCGCGCCGCGACGTCGCGCGAACGGTCTTCCCCTCGACCACGGCGGCGGCGTTGACGAGCCTGCTCACCGGCACCGAGCCGGGGGAGCACGGCATCGTCGGCTACCGCACGCGGATCCCGGGCACATCGATCGCGGCGAATCAGCTGCACGGGTGGGAGACCGACGGCCTGGATCCCTGCACGTGGCAGCGCAGCCGTCCGCTGCTCGAGATCGAAGCCGAGCGCGGACGACCGTGCTTCGTCGTGTCCCGCCCCGACTACACCGGCACCGGATTCACCGCGGCGACACTGCGCGGCGCGGAGTTCGTCTCGTCCGCCGATGTGCGCGAGCGCGCGGCGATCGCCGCCGACCTGGCCGCGCGGCATCCCGGAGCCCTGGTCTACCTCTACGCGCCCGATCTCGACACGGCCGGCCACCGCGACGGCTGGGAGTCCGACCGCTGGACCGACGCCCTCGAACGCGTCGACGCCGCCGCGCGCGACCTCGACGGCGCGATCGACCCCGGCACGGGCGTGCTCGTCACCGCCGACCACGGCATGGTCGACGTTCCCGCCCACAAGCACGTGCTGCTGTCGGACGGCGACCCTCTGCTCGAGGACGTCGAGATCGTCGGCGGCGAGCCCCGGATGCTCCACCTCTACGTCACCCCGGGGCGCGCGGATGCCGTGGCGTCACGGTGGCGGGAGCGAGAGCAGTCGCGGGCGTGGGTCCTCACGCGCGACGAGGCGATCGCGGCCGGGTTGTTCGGCTCGGTCGCCCCCGAGGTGAGCGAGCGCATCGGCGACGTGCTCGTGGCCGCGCGCGGACGCTTCGCCTACTACGACGACCGCGAGAGCGACAAACGCCCTCAGCGCATGGTGGGCCAGCACGGGTCGCTGACCGACGAGGAACGGACGGTTCCGCTCCTGCGCCTCGGCGCGTTCGCCTGAGAGCTGCGCTGACTCAGCTCTCGTCGCTGCGCGCCCCGAAGACGATCTCGTCCCACGAGGGCATGGACGGTCGCCCCTTCGTGCGCCGCCCGGAGTCCGAGGATGCCGAGGGACCGGGGGTCCGATCCGGTTCGGTCTCGGTCGTCTCGGGCTCCTCCGCGCGGTAGCCCGGCTCGAGAGCGTCGAAGAGCGCGACGGGGGCACTGGGCGTGCGGGGTTCGGGTTCGCGGACCTCGGGCGTCCCCGGCAGGGGTTCGCGCTGTCCGCGTCGGCGACGCAGCGCCTCGAGGAGGTCGGCCGTCTCGGACGAGGTCACCGGTGCGTCGGGAGCCCGCTTGATCGCCGCAGCCTGAACCGCGGTGCTCACCGGACCAGTGGCCTCGACGCCGGGCTCATCCTCGATGTCGAGACGCCGCGGTCCGAAAGCGCCGCTGTCGAAGCGCGTGTCGTCCTTGGGGAGCGGAGTGTCCAGGGCACGCAACCGGGGGATCAACCCTTCGGGCAGCGAACCCTGGCGGGAGAGCTGGATCGCGTCGGAGTTCTGCGGCGACAGGCTGCTGCGGCGGGGGTCGAAGCCCCAGCGGGCGTCATGGTCGATGCCGTTGGCGGTGAACTCGAGCTTCACCATCCACCCCGACGGGTCCTTCCAGCTCGTCCACCGTTCCGCCGATGCGCCGGCTTCGCCGAGCTTCGCGCGGACGGCGGCTCCGAAGGTGACCGGGGCGTCGTGCTCGAGGGCCCCTCCGAGCAGCACGGGCACCGAGAGGGCCTGGGCGACGACGTGCTCGCGCTCGGCGAGCACCGGGCCTTCGAACCTCTCGACGTCTTCGACGCGGGCGTTCAGCAGCGCCGCGACCTCGCGCGCGGAGAGCCCCGCGCGAATGTGCGCCTGAATCTCGCGCGGGCTCGGGCGGGGCGCGCGCTCGTCGTCGTGCTCGCGCCCACGGCGCGCACGGCGCGCCTCGGCGCGCAGCACCTCATCGAGCGGCAGGGCGAATCGTTCGCCCGTCTCGGTCGCGACGACGAGGACGTCATCCTCGGTTCCGATGACTTTGAGCTGTTCCATGCGAAACACCCCTCCGATCTGCGGTCGACGCCCATGCTGTCATGGCCCCGCCGCCGGAGCCGGGAATATCGCGGGCGCGCCGCGAGTTTGACGCCTCGCAGCCCGCACTCACCCCGCCGAGCGCATTTGCTTATCGGGGTCGGGTCATGCAAACTATGGCCGCCCGTTCGGGCGATGCACCACAGAAAACCGGAAGTAGAGACCTTCACGCATGGCCACCGATTACGACGCACCGCGCAAGACCGAGGACGACAGCGAGTCGATCGAGGCCCTCAAGGAGCGCGTGCCCGACAAGACGTCGGGGTCGATCGACAACGAGGATGCCGACAACCCTTCGGGCTTCGAACTGCCCGGGGCCGACCTGTCGGACATCGAGCTCGACGTCGTCGTGCTTCCCGCTCAGGAAGACGAGTTCACCTGTATGAACTGCTTCCTGGTGAAGCACCGCTCCCAGATCGCCGAGGAGAGCGGCTCCGGCTTCATCTGCCTGGAGTGCGCAGCCTGACCTGAGCGCGCTGGATCGCCGCGACGAGGCGATCCGGCGTCCGGGTGGACACCACCCACATCGGAGTCGGATCATCGGGGTCGGTCACGGGTACCGTGACGATCCCGTCGATCCCGCCCCGGATGACGTGCCAGGCCCGTCGGTCGAGACCACTCCCGCGGGCCGTTCGCGCCTCTTCGGCCACGACACCCGCGGGAACCCCGAGGAGCTCCACGGGGATGTGCGCCCGACCGGCGTGCAGTTCGCCGTCGCGTACCTCGACGAGGGGGGAGAGCGCGACGAGCGCCGCGACGATCCCGACGCCCACCACGAGTCCGACCACCAGGGCGAGCGTGGTGTCGATGGGCGAGAAGACCAGCGCCGCCATCGGGCCGCAGACGGCTGCCGCGCCGAGAGCCCACAGCGATGGGCTCAGGCGTTCGCGGTACTCGATTCCGGTGCGGATGCCGCACCCCCTCTTCTGCATTACCCTCGTGGGGTGACCGAAACGGTGGACGTCCTCATTGTCGCATCCGAGCCCCCGGTCTTCGCCCACCCCGGCGATGCCGGAGCCGACCTCGTCGCCGCCGAGGCGGTGACGCTGCAGCCCGGTCGCCGCGCGCTCGTCTCCACCGGCGTGCGGATCGCCCTGCCCGACGGGTACGCCGCGTTCGTCGTCCCGCGAAGCGGCCTGGCCGCCAAGCACGGGATCACGATCGTCAACTCGCCGGGCACGATCGACGCGGGCTACCGCGGTGAGATCAAGGTCGCCCTTCTGAACACCGACCTCGACGACGCGTACGAGATCGCGGTCGGCGACCGCATCGCGCAGCTGATCGTCATGCCCGTCCCACCCGTGCGCTTCATCCCGGTCGACGACCTCCCCGCCAGCGTGCGCGGGCAGGGCGGCTTCGGATCCAGCGGCTACCAGACCCCTTCAGGGAGCACCCGATGACCGACGAATCCGACCAGCAGATCGAGGCCGCGCCGCCCGCCAAGAGCGGTCCCGTGGACCGCGAGACCGCGGGCCCCTTCGACGAGGCCGAGGCGAACGCCGTCCGCCCCTACATCGACCTCGGCGGTATCAAGATCCTGCCGCGCGAGGGACTCAACCTTCGCCTCGAGGTCGAGGAGCAGACCAAGCGGATCGTGGCCGTCGGTCTCGACTACGCCGATTCCACTCTGCAGGTGCAGCCGTTCGCGGCGCCCCGCACGAGCGGACTGTGGGCCGAGACGCGGGATCAGATCCGCCAGCAGGTCAAGCAGCAGGGCGGCCGGGTCGAGGAGCGCGAGGGCCCGCTGGGCCCCGAGCTCCTCGCCGAGGTCCCGGTCGTGGCCGGTGCGGACGGCTCGGCCAAGCGCCTCGCCCGCTTCGTCGGCGTCGACGGACCGCGCTGGTTCCTGCGCGGCGTCATCGGGGGAGCCGCGACATCCGACGTCGAGGCGGCCGCGGCGGTCGAAGACCTCTTCCGTTCGATCGTCGTCGTCCGCGGCGGATCGCCCATGCCGCCCCGCGATCTGATCCCCCTGCGGATGCCGTCCGCCCCCGGCACGGCATGAGCGACGCTCCGCGCCCCGACGACGCCGACCGCGTCCCGCTCGAGCCCCCGTCGGCGGCCGACAGCGTGTCGGCGGCACTGGGCAGCGCCGCGCGCCGGGCGGGACTGGACCCGTCGAAGCACTCCTCGACCGGCGCCGCCGTGTGGTCGGCGATGGGCGGGTGGCGCGGCATCCTGGAATCCGTCCTGCCGTCGCTGGCCTTCGTCGTGCTGTTCACCGTCACGATCGATCCCGAGACGCGCCAGGGCGATCTGCTGCTGAGCCTCGGCGTCTCGGTCGGGCTGGCCCTGGTCTTCACGATCGCCCGCCTGGTCGCCAAGTCGCCGCCGAGCGCCGCCATCGGCGGCCTGTTCGCCACCGTCGCAGCCGCCGTTCTGGCACTGTTCACCGGTCGCGGGCAGGACAACTTCGTCTTCGGGTTCTTCACGAACGGCGCCTACGGCACCGCGTTCCTCGTGTCGGTGCTCGTCGGCTGGCCCCTCATCGGTCTGGCGGCCGGCTACCTGCTGGGAGAGGGCACCTCATGGCGCGCCGACAAGCGCCAGCGCCGCGTGTTCTCCTGGCTGTCGCTCGGGTGGGCGGCCCTGTTCGCCGCGCGATTGATCGTTCAGCTCCCGCTGTACTTCGCCGGCGACGTCACCGCACTCGGAACCCTGAAGATCATCATGGGCCTGCCCCTGTTCGCTCCCATGCTCGCGGTCACGTGGCTCGCCGTGCGGGCTCTCTCCCCACGTCGCGAGGCCTGATATATTTATCTTGATATCAAGATAAATCTCCCTTGCTCCGCGGTTAGGTCGGCCTTCCTGGCATCGTCCGCACACCCCGGGGAAGATGGGAGAGGGCGGGCCGACGCCTGCGCATACGCCGACGAAGGAGACGATCGTGTCCACGGTTGACAGCTTCGGTGCCAAGAGCACCCTGACGGTCGGCAGCACCGACTACGAGATCTTCCGCATCGACACCGTCCCCGGGTTCGAGAAGCTCCCGTTCAGCCTCAAGGTGCTGCTCGAGAACCTCCTCCGCACCGAGGACGGCGCGAACGTCACCGCGGAACAGATCCGCGCCCTCGGATCCTGGAACCCGGATGCCGAGCCCGACACCGAGATCCAGTTCACGCCCGCGCGCGTCGTGATGCAGGACTTCACCGGCGTCCCCTGCATCGTCGACCTCGCCACGATGCGCGAGGCCGTCACGGCCCTCGGCGGCGACCCCAACCGCATCAACCCGCTCTCGCCGGCCGAGATGGTCATCGACCACTCGGTCATCGCCGACCTCTTCGGCAGCGAGAACGCCCTCGAGCGCAACGTCGAGATCGAGTACGAGCGCAACGGTGAGCGCTACCAGTTCCTCCGCTGGGGCCAGACCGCGTTCGACGACTTCAAGGTCGTGCCCCCGGGCACCGGCATCGTCCACCAGGTGAACATCGAGCACCTGGCCAAGGTCGTCTACGACCGCTCCGTCGACGGCGTCCTGCGCGCCTACCCCGACACCTGCGTCGGCACCGACTCGCACACCACGATGGTCAACGGCCTCGGCGTCCTGGGCTGGGGCGTCGGCGGCATCGAGGCCGAGGCCGCGATGCTCGGTCAGCCCGTGTCGATGCTCATCCCGCGCGTGGTGGGCTTCAAGCTCAGCGGCGAGATCCCCGCCGGCGTCACCGCGACCGACGTCGTCCTCACGATCACCGACATGCTGCGCAAGCACGGCGTCGTGGGCAAGTTCGTCGAGTTCTACGGCGAGGGCGTGGCATCCGTGCCGCTCGCCAACCGCGCGACCATCGGCAACATGAGCCCCGAGTTCGGTTCAACCGCGGCGATGTTCCCCATCGACGACGTCACGCTCGACTACCTGCGCCTCACCGGCCGCGACGAGCAGACCGTCGCGCTGGTCGAGTCCTACGCCAAGGAGCAGAAGCTCTGGCACGACGCGGCGCGCGAGCTCGTCTTCAGCGAGTACATGGAGCTCGACCTCTCCACCGTCGTCCCCTCGATCGCCGGCCCGAAGCGTCCCCAGGACCGCATCCTGCTGTCCGAGGCGAAGTCGCAGTTCGAGAAGGACATCCTCAACTACGCCGCCGCGTCCACCTCGGACTCGATCGTCGACCTCGAGAGCGACCAGTCGTTCCCCGCCTCCGACCCGGGCCCCGTGCCGGGCGACGAGCACACCCACACCGGTGAGGTTCTCATCTCCTCCGGACACCCCGCCAACGCGTCGAAGCCCGTCAAGATCACCACGCCCGAGGGCCAGTCGTACCTGCTCGACAACGGCGCGGTCACCCTGGCCGCCATCACGTCCTGCACGAACACGTCGAACCCCTCCGTCATGATCGCGGCGGGTCTTCTCGCCAAGAACGCCGTCGACAAGGGCCTGAAGCGCAAGCCGTGGGTCAAGACGACGCTCGGCCCCGGCTCGAAGGTCGTCACCGACTACTACGAGAAGTCGGGTCTCGACAAGGCGCTCGAGGGTCTGGACTTCTACACCGTCGGCTACGGCTGCACCATCTGCATCGGAAACTCCGGCCCCCTCATCGAGGAGGTCTCCGAGGCGATCAACGAGAACGACCTCGCCGTCACGGCCGTCCTCTCCGGCAACCGCAACTTCGAGGGTCGCATCAGCCCCGACGTGAAGATGAACTACCTGGCATCCCCGCCGCTGGTGGTCGCCTACGCCCTGGCCGGCTCGATGAACTTCGACTTCGAGACCGACCCCCTCGGCAAGGACCAGAACGGCGAGGACGTCTTCCTCAAGGACATCTGGCCGGCGCCCGACCAGGTCCAGACCATCATCGACGCGTCGATCTCACGCGAGCAGTTCATCCAGCAGTACGCCACCGTCTTCGAGGGCGACGAGCGCTGGAAGAACCTGCCCACCCCGACCGGCCCGATCTTCGAGTGGGATGCCGATTCGACCTACGTCCGGAAGGCGCCCTACTTCGACGGCATGTCGATGGAGCCGTCCCCGGTCAGCGACATCAGCGGCGCGCGCGTCATGGCGGCCCTCGGCGACTCGGTCACGACCGACCACATCAGCCCGGCCGGCAACATCAAGGCGGGCACGCCCGCCGCGCAGTACCTCACCGAGCACGGCGTCGCGCAGAAGGACTTCAACTCCTACGGCTCGCGCCGCGGCAATCACGAGGTCATGATCCGCGGCACGTTCGCGAACATCCGCCTGAAGAACGAGCTGACCGCCGCGGTCAACGACGGCAAGGTCGTCGAGGGCGGGTACACCCGTGACTTCACGCAGCCTGGTGGTCCGCAGTCGTTCATCTTCGACGCGAGCCAGAACTACCAGGCGCAGGGCACCCCGCTGGTCATCTTCGGCGGCAAGGAGTACGGCTCCGGCTCGTCGCGCGACTGGGCGGCGAAGGGCACGAACCTGCTCGGCGTCAAGGCGGTCATCACCGAGAGCTTCGAGCGCATCCACCGCTCGAACCTCATCGGCATGGGCGTCGTCCCGCTGCAGTTCCCCGCGGGCGAGAGCTGGAAGTCGCTGGGCCTCGACGGCACCGAGATCGTCTCGATCGAAGGCCTCGAGCAGCTCAACGAGGGCGTCACGCCCAAGACCGTGAAGGTCACCGCCGAGCCGAGCGAGTTCTCGCCCGAGGGCAAGCAGACCGTGACGTTCGACGCCGTGGTCCGCATCGACACCCCCGGTGAGGCCGACTACTACCGCAACGGCGGCATCCTGCAGTACGTGCTGCGTTCGCTCGTCTGACGCCACCGCACCGCGCCCCGGGAGCTTCGGCCCCCGGGGCGCGGTCGCGTTTCTCCGCATGAGTCGCCAGGACTTGTCGCCTCGCCGAGGGCGGGGGCGACAAATCCTGGCGACTCACGCATGGGGGCGCAAGCCGTCGCCGAGCCCGTCGCACCCCCCGAGACTAGAATCGACAGACGCGCAGACCTCTGCGCGCACCGCACGAGAGGAGTCACATGGCTCTCCTACCCGGCATCCACGGTCCCCGTGACCTCGACGACCTCACTCCCGACCAACTGCGACAGCTCGCCGCCGAGATCCGCTCCTTCCTGGTCGAGAACGTCGCCCGCACCGGTGGGCACCTCGGACCCAACCTCGGCGTCGTCGAGCTGACGATCGCCCTCCACCGCGTCTTCGACTCCCCAGCCGATCCGATCATCTTCGACACCGGACACCAGTCGTACGTGCACAAGATCCTGACGGGCCGTCAGAACTTCGCCGACCTGCGCTCTCGCGGTGGGCTCGCGGGCTACCCGCAACGCTCCGAGAGCGAGCACGACATCGTCGAGTCCTCGCACGCGTCGAGCTCGTTGAGCTGGGCGGACGGCATCTCCCGCGCCTTCTCGCGTACGGGTCGCAAGGACCGCCACGTCATCGCCGTGGTCGGCGACGGTGCCCTCACGGGCGGCATGACGTGGGAGGCGCTGAACAACATCAGCGACGACAACGACCGCAACCTGGTCATCATCGTCAACGACAACGGCCGCTCGTACGCCCCCACGATCGGCGGCATGGCGCGCTACCTCAACCGTGTGCGCACGAACGAGGCCTACCGTCACCTGCACCAGAGTTCGGCCACGCTCTTCCGACGCCTCGGACCGGCCGCCCGCGCCGTGTACCGCGGGGTTCGCGGCGGAACGCACGGCTTCCTCTCGCGCTTCACGAACAACGAGGCGCTGTACAGCAACCTCGACATCAAGTACCTGGGGCCCATCGACGGCCACGATTTCGAGTCGCTGCTCGAGACCCTCGAACTGGCGAAGTCCTACGGTGCGCCCGTCATCGTGCACGCGATCACCGACAAGGGCAGCGGCTACGCCCCGGCGATGAGCGACGCCGCCGATCAGTTCCACGCCGTCGGCAAGATCGACCCGATCACGGGCGAGGCCCTCGGCTCGGGCAGCGGCCCGCAGTGGACCGACGTGTTCGCCGACGAGCTCGCCGCGGTGGGCGCCGAACGCGAAGACGTCATCGCGATGACGGCCGCGATGCTGCGGCCCACCGGGCTGCAGCCGTTCGCCGATCGCTTCCCCGAGCGCGTGTACGACGTCGGTATCGCCGAGCAGCACGCCGTGGCCTCCGCAGCCGGTTTGGCCTTCGGCGGTCTCCACCCCGTCGTGGCGCTCTACGCCACGTTCATGAACCGCGCCTTCGACCAGGTCATGATGGACGTCGCCCTGCACAAGGCCGGCGTCACGTTCGTCCTGGATCGCGCGGGAGTGACCGGGCCGGACGGCCCGAGCCACCACGGCATCTGGGACCTGGCGATGCTGCAGTTGGTACCCGGCATCCGAATCGCCGCGCCGCGCGACGCGACCCGCCTGCGCGAGGAGTTCCGCGAGGCGGTCGCCGTAGCCGACGCCCCCACCGTCGTGCGCTATCCGAAGGGCGGCGTCCCCGCGGACCTCGACGCGATCGAGCGCCTGCCCGACGGCGTCGACGTGCTCGCGCGCGGGTCGTCGGACGACGTGCTGCTGGTCGGCATCGGCCCCATGGTGCATTTGGCGATGGAGGTCGCGGAGCGCTTGAGGGCCCAGGGAATCGGAGCGACGGTCGTCGACCCCCGCTGGGCGATCCCCGTACAGCCCTCGATCGTCGAGCTCGCGGGCTCCCACCGCCTCGTCATCACGATCGAGGACGGCATCCGGGTCGGCGGCGTCGGTACCCGCGTGCGTCAGGTGCTGCGCGAGGCCGGTGTCGACACGGCAGTGGACGAGCTCGGCATCCCCGACGAGTTCATCGACCACGCCACGCGCGAGCAGATCCTCGAGGACGCCGGACTCACGGCCGCGAAGATCGCCCACGACGTGGTCGCACAAGTACTCGGTACCCGCATCCCGATGGCGCGCCAGACCGAACCCGTCTGGCTGCCGGACGCCCGCGTGCGCGACGACGCCGAACGCTGACACAGGTTCCCAGAACAGGGGACGCGCCGAGAACAGGCTGATATCCACCGATCCGGCCTGTTCTCGGTGCGGAGCCTATTCTCAGCGCAGGCCCGCACGCACGAGAACGGTGCCGCCCCCGCGGGGACGGCACCGTTCTCGTCGGTTCAGCCGCCGATGCCGCGGATGGGTGGGTGGTGGAACGTGTCGCCGAAGGCGCGCTCGGACGCCCCCTCACGGTCGAGGTACGGCGAGGCGCCGCCGTCGATGAAGGGCCAGCCGGCGCCGAGGATGAGGCACAGGTCGATGTCTTGGACCTCGGGGACCACACCTTCGTCGAGCATGATCTTGATCTCCTGCGCGAGGCCGTCCTGCACGCGGGCGAGGATCGTCTCGGCGGCGACCGGGGTTTTGCCGGTGACGAGCACCTTCTGCGCGGCCTTGGTCCAGCCTGTCACCCGGCCGCCCTTGTCCTTCTCGACGACCTCGGGCAGGGCCGCGAGCTCGTGGAAGTTCTCGGACGCGAAGAACCGGTCGGGGAAGGCCCCGGCCATCGTGTCCTGCACGTGCGCGGCGACCTTCCACCCGACCAGGTCGATGAGCTGGAACGGCCCCATCGGCAGCCCGAGCGGCGCGAACGCCTTCTCGACGACCGTGATCGGGGTGCCCTCGTACACCGCGCGCGCGGCCTCGCCCATGACCTTGGCGAGCAGCCGGTTCACGACGAAGCCCGGGGCGTCGGCGGTGAGCACGGCGTTCTTGCCGAGCCCCTTCGCGACGACGAACGCCGTCGACAGCGCGGCCTCGCTCGTGGCATCCGTCTTCACGATCTCGATGAGGGGCATCACCGCGACGGGGTTGAAGAAGTGGAAGCCGACGAGGCGCTCGGGGTTCGCCAGCGCCGAACCGATCTCGGCGACCGACAGCGACGAGGTGTTGGTCGCCAGAATCGTGTCGTCGGAGACGATCTTCTCGATCGCCGAGAACACCTCCTGCTTGACGCCGACCTCTTCGAACACGGCCTCGATGACGAAATCGCAGTCGGCGAACTCACCGCGATCGGTCGTGCCGTGCACGAGCGCCCGCAGCTGGTTGGCGGTGTCGGCGTCGAGCCGGCCCTTGGCCTCGAGCTTCCCGATCTCGTCGCGGATGGATGCCACGCCCTTGTCGACGCGGCCCTGGTCGAGGTCCGTGATGACGACGGGGACCCGCAGCTTCCGCACGAACAGCAGCGCGAACTGGGAGGCCATGAGGCCCGCGCCGATCACGCCGACCTTCGTGACCTTCTTCGCGAGCGCCTTGTCGGGAGCACCGACCGGCCGCTTCGCGCGCTTCTGCACGAGGTCGAACGCGTACATGGATGCCGCGAACTGGTCGCCCGTGATCAGATCGGCCAGTGCCTCGTCCTCGCGGGCGAAGCCCTCGGCCTTCGTGCCGCTCTTGGCTTTGTCGAGCAGATCGAGCGCGACGTAGGGGGAGCGGGGGACCGTCCCGATCTTGCTCTCCAGCATGCCGCGGGCCATCTTGATGGCGATGGGCCACTTGGTGAGGCGCTCGAGCTTGCCGGGCTCGTTCTTGCGCTCGACCTTCACACGACCGGTCAGCACGCCGTCGGCCCACCGCAGCGAGTCCTCGAGGTAGGAGGCCGCCGGGAAGATGGCATCCATGATTCCGAGGTCGAAGGCCTGCTGGGGCTTGAGCATCCGGTTCTGCTTGAGCGGGTTGGACACCACAACCTCGAGCGCGTTCTCGATGCCGATGAGGTTCGGCAGCAGGTAGGCGCCACCCCAGCCGGGGATGATGCCGAGAAACACCTCGGGCAGCGCGACCGCCGCGGCCGAGGCGTCGACGGTCCGGTACATGGAGTTCAGCGCGATCTCGAGACCGCCGCCGAGGGCGAGGCCGTTGACGAACGCGAAGGACGGCACGCCGAGTTCGGAGAGCGAGCCGAGCACCTGGTGCCCGCGCTGGGCGATGAGGCGCGCGATGTCCTTGGAGGGGAGGTTGGCGACCTCGGACAGGTCGGCCCCGGCCGCGAGGATGTACTGCTTGCCGGTGATCGCGACCGCGTGGATCTCTCCCGCCGCTGCGCGCTGCTTCAGCGTCGCGAGCGTCTCGCCGAGCTCGGCGAGAGTCGCGGGCCCGAGGGTGTTCGGACGCGTGTGGTCGCGACCGTTGTCGAGCGTCACGAGCGCGAGCACGTTGCCCGAGGGCAGGCGCACGTCGCGCACGGGGGAGTGGGTGACGACCTCGTCGCCGGTGAGGGCGTCGAGGGGCGAGAAGTCGATGGCGTCGTAGTCGGTCACTTGCGCTTCTTCTTTCCGTCGAAGAACGGGTTCTCCCAGATCACCGAGCCGCCCTGGCCGAGACCGACGCACATGGCCGTCAGGCCGTACCGCACGTCGGGACGCTCGGCGAAGTGCGCGGCGAGCTGGATCATGAGACGGACACCGGATGCCGCGAGCGGGTGGCCGAGGGCGATCGCGCCGCCCCACGGGTTCACACGCGGATCGTCGTCGGCGATGCCGAAGTGATCCAACAGTGAGATGACCTGGATCGCGAAGGCCTCGTTGAGCTCGAACAGACCGATGTCGTCGATCGTGAGTCCGGCCTTCTTCAGCGCCTTCTCGGTCGACGGGATCGGACCGATGCCCATGATCTCGGGCTGGACGCCGGCGAACGCGAACGAGACCATGCGCATCTTGGGCTGGAGGCCCAGTTCTTTCACCGCGTCCGCCCCGGCGAGCAAGCTGATCGTCGCGCCGTCGGTCAGGGGCGAAGAGGTACCGGCGGTCACGCGCCCGTGCGGGCGGAACGGGGTCTTGAGGGATGCCAGGCCCTCGAGGGTCGTCTCGGGGCGGCGCCCCTCGTCCTCCGTGGCGAGGCCCCAGGCACCGTCGGCATCCTTCACCGCGACGGGCACGAGGTCGGGCTGGATCTTGCCCGCCTCGTAGGCCGCCTGCACCTTGTGCTGGCTCGCCATGCCGAACCGGTCGGCGCGCTCCTTGGTCAGGTGCGGGAACCGGTCGTGGATGCGCTCGGCGGTCACGCCCATGTTGAGCGCGCCCGGGTCGACGAGCTTCTCGGCGACGAACCGGGGATTGGGGTCGGCGTTCCCGCCGATGGGGTGGTGCCCCATGTGCTCGACGCCGCCCGCGAGGGCGAGGTCGTACATGCCGACGCCGATCGAGGCGCCCATCGTGGTGACGCTCGTCATCGCACCGGCGCACATGCGCTCGATCGCGAGTCCGGGGACCGTCATCGGCAGCCCAGCGAGGATCGCGGCGGTGCGACCGAGGGTCAGCCCCTGGTCTCCCGTCTGCGACGTCGCGGCGATCGCCACGTCGTCGATCCGATCCTTCGGCACCGTGCCGTTGCGCTCCATCAACCCGATGATCGCTTTGACGACCAGGTCGTCCGCGCGGGTGTTCCAGTACATGCCCTTCTCGCCGGCGCGCCCGAACGGGGTTCGCACACCATCGACGAAGAAGACGTCAGACATCTCGGCCACTCTGCCTCCATACATTGGGATGCAACCAGCCTAGGAAACGCCCCGCGACCCGAAGAATCGGTTGTCCGAACCTACGAAGTCGGTTCCCCCGCCTCGGGATCCTCGTTGAGGGAAGCTACAAAGCTATCGGCGATCACCTGTGCGGTCTGGTCAATCTGCCACGGGCGAGCACCCAACTCCGCCAGAACGGTCGAGACCGACGCCGCGGTGATCTCGGTGGGCGGAGTCCACGCCACGCGGCGCAGCGTCTCGGGAGTGAGGAGGTTCTCGGTCGGCATCCCCAGGTCTTCGGCCCGGGCCTCGACGGCCGGGCGGGCCGCCTTGAGTCGGCGGTCGGCGTCGGGGTTGCGATCGCCCCATGCGCGCGGCGGCGGGAGCGTGTCGCTGGGCACGCGGTCGGGCGGCAGCTCGGTCGACTCGCGACCGGCGACGATCGCGTTCCACCAGCGGTCCAGCTGTGTGCGGCTCGCGCGCCCATTGAACTCCTTGATGCCCGCGAGCGCCTGCTTGCTCTGCGGGTCGGCGAGCACGGCGGCGACGAGGGCACGGTCGGGCACGAGACGGCCGGGGGCGACGTCCTGCTCGCGCGCGTAGTCCTCGCGGGCCTGCCAGAGCGCACGCGCCACTGCCAGCGACCGCCGGCCGCGCACGGTGTGCAATCCGCTCAGTCGGCGCCAGGGGTCGTCGCGTGGCGGCTTCGGCAGACGCGAGAGCACGGCCTCGAACTCCTGCCGGGCGAACTCCGTCTTGCCCTGCTCCTCGAGCTCGGCGACGAGTTTGTCGCGCACGTCGATGAGATGCTCGACGTCGAGCGCCGCGTACTCGAGCCATGACGCCGGCAGCGGACGCGTGGACCAGTCCGCCGCGGAGTGGGCCTTGGCGAGGACGATGCCGAGGGTCTGCTCGACGACCGCGCCGAGGCCGACCCGCTCGTGACCCAGCAGGCGCGCACCCAGCTCGGTGTCGAAGATCTCCCGCGGCTCGAGTCCCCGTTCGCGCAGCGACGGAAGGTCCTGGCTCGCGGCGTGGAAGACCCACTCGACGTCGCCGATGGCTTCCTGCAGCGGCGAGAAGTCCTCGATCGTGGACGGGTCGAACAGAAAGACCCCCGCCTCCCGGCGGAACACCTGGATGAGGTACGCCCGCTGCGAATAGCGGAATCCCGACGCCCTCTCGACGTCGACCGCGACCGGTCCGACCCCGGATGCCAGGGATTGCGACGCTGCGCCGAGACCGGCGGCATCCTCGATGACGGTGTACTCACTCACGCGGGGGCCTCCGGGCTCCGAGAACCGCAACGCCCTCCGATCCCGGTGGGAGACCGGCGAGCATGCAGACAAGCTCCGCCCACGCTTCGAGGTGAGGGCGGAAGGGACCGCGCGGCGACCATGACGCGCGAAGTTCGATCTGCGACCCCTCGCCCTGCGCCGCGAGCGCACCGAAACCGGTCGACAGCGTCTTTGTCGCCGTCCCGGATTCGGAGTGACGCTCGGCACCGCGAGAATCGAGGGCATCGATCAGCCACGACCACGCGACCTCCGCCAAGAGAGGATCGATGCCGATCTCGGGCTCGAGGGGGGCCTGGGCGAAGCAGACGACGCGCCACGCGCCACCCCACGCCTCAGGCTCGTCGGGGTCGTGCAGGAGAATGAAACGCCCGGTGCCGAACGGCGAGTCCGTCGCGTGTGCATCGGGACGCACATCGCCGGCGAGAGCGAGCGCCTGCGGCGCCAGACCCGCCGGGGAGGGGATCTCGCGCACCACGAAGTCGTCGCGGAACGTCGTCGCGCGCAACTCGTCGGCCGCCCGGGCGAAGGGGGTCGCCGCCTCGGGTGAGCGGGGGTCTGTCACGGCCACAGACTAGAGTGAGGCCTCGATGAACGCTCCCAGGCGCGCCGCGAGGCGCCGTGCCCCGCACCCGGCGGCCGGACCGCTGCGGATCGCCCTCACGGCACTGACGGCCGCCCTGGGCCTCAGCGCCACCGCGCTCGGAGCCGTCTCGTTGCGGATGGCGCGCACCGTCGTGACTCCCGCGGGCCGCATCCCCGACATCGAGGTGGTGAGCCTCGACGTCGCCGCCCAGACGGTGACTCTTTCGCGCACACCCGACACGGTCCTGCCCGGCAGGTACGGCCTGTTCACCACGGGCACCGCCGACTACCTGCGGCTCGGATCCGTCGTGAAAGAGGATGCCGCGACGGTCACCCGCAAGCTCCTCACCCACGTACCCGCGGACGCGCAGCTCGCCCCCGCGGCCGCCTTCAGCGGCTGGTACTACGACAAGCCCGACGACCTGCAGATCCCGTACCGCAACGCCCTCATCGGCACCCCGGTCGGCCCCTGCCCGGCGTGGGAGTTCCCCGCGGCCATCGACACCGACGTGTGGGTCATTCAGGTGCACGGTCGGGGCACGACCCGCGCCGAGGCGCTGCGGGCAGTGCCGGTGTTCCACGACCTCGGCATCACGAGCCTCGTCGTGTCGTATCGCAACGATGGCGAGGCGCCGCGCAGTCGCACGGGCACGTATGCCCTCGGCGCCACCGAGTGGCGCGACGTCGATGCCGCCATCGGCTACGCCCGACGGCAGGGTGCGCGTCGCATCCTGCTGATGGGCTGGTCGATGGGCGGAGCGATCTGCCTCCAGACCGAGTTCTCGTCACCCCACCGCGACGTCCTGGTCGGGCTCGTCCTCGAGTCGCCGGTCGCCGACTGGCGCACCGTGCTGCGCTACCAGAGCCGGGAGCTGCGACTGCCCGCCCCCGTGCTCGGCTTCGCGCAGCAGATCCTGGGATCCGAGTGGGGAGCCGTCCTCACTCGGAGCGGCTCCGCCATCCCTCTCGACCGGCTCGACGCCGTCGCGCGCGCGGACGAACTGCGGCATCCGGTGCTGATCCTCCACAGCGACGACGACGGATTCGTGCCGAGCGACGCCTCGCATGCCCTCGCCGAGGCGCGCCCCGACCTCGTCGCGATGGAGACGTTCTCGGTCGCCCGGCACACGAAGCTGTGGAACTACGACCAAGACCGGTGGACGCGCGCGATCACGGAGTGGGTGCGGGCGCGAGGACTCGCGACCGGGGAGTGAGGCGGATGCCGCGCGTCAGGCGCCGCTCTTGGCGCGCACCTGACGCTTCGCGCGCATGAGCATGCCCGTCATCCCTGCGATGCGCAGAGGGCTGACCGCGCGGGTCAGGCCGATGCTCTGCGGGAAGTCGTCGGGGACGGCCAGGACCTCGTCGACCGAGAGGCCGGTGAGACCCTGGGCCAGGATGCTGGCGAACCCCCGGGTCGTGGGAGCCTCCGCGGGCGCGGTGGCGTGCATCGCCACGAGTCCGGCCTCGTCGACGTCGACCACGATGTAGACCGGCGACTGGCACTCCGCGACACGCTCGCACATCTCGGGGTGATCGGCGTACTGCGCCGGCACAGCGGGCAGCTCCTGCGAGAACTCGAGCAGCAACTGCAGACGGTCGGGCTCGTCGAGCTCGAGGAACTCGTCGCGGATCTCGGCGAGGCGGGCGGGGAGAGTGGTCTCGGACATCACCGTCATCCTCCCACGCCCACCGGGTCCGGGCTCAGCGTCCGGGGACCTCGCCGGGGTCCGGGCTCAGCGTCCGGGGACCTCGCCGGGTTCCGCACCCGAGACGATCGGCACGCGCACGGCGCTGCCCCACTCGGTCCACGACCCGTCGTAGTTGCGGACGTCCTCGAAGCCGAGCAGGTGCTTCAACACGAACCACGTGTGGCTGGAGCGCTCCCCGATGCGGCAGTACGCCACGATCTTGTCGCCGTCCTGCAGTCCCGCGCCGTCGCGGTACACGGCATCCAGTTCTTCGCGCGACTTGAAGCCCCCGTCCTCGGCCACGGCCTTGGCCCAGGGGACGCTCTGCGCGCTCGGGATGTGACCGGCACGCAGCGCCCCCTCGTCGGGGTAGGCCGGGGCGGTCGTCCGTTCGCCCGAGTACTCCTCGGGGGAGCGGACGTCGATGAGCGGGTTGCCGAGGTGCGCGAGGACGTCGTCCTTGTACGCGCGGATGAGCGAATCGTCGCGCTCCACGACGGGGTAGTCGGCGGGCTCGACGACCGTCTTGTCGGTGGTGACCGGCCGCCCCTCCGCGATCCACTTGTCGCGCCCGCCGTCGAGCAGACGCACGTCTTCGTGGCCGAACAGGGAGAACACCCACAGCGCGTAGGCGGCCCACCAGTTGTTCTTGTCGCCGTAGATGACAACCGTGTCGTCACGGGAGATGCCCTTGCGGCTGAGCAGTGCGGCAAATCCCTCGCCGTCGACGTAGTCGCGCACCACGGGGTCGTTCAGCTCGGTGTGCCAGTCGACCTTGACCGCTCCGGGGATGTGCCCGGTCTCGTACAGCAGGACGTCCTCGTCGGATTCCACGACCACGAGGCCCGGCTGCCCGAGGCGTTCCTGCAGCCACTCGCCCGTGACGAGGCGGCCGGGTTCGGCGTACGCGGCGAACTTGGGGGAGGTGGTGTCGAACTCGACGGTCACGGTGTCTCCTCGGTCGGGGTGGGGGAGCGGGCGGCGTAGGGTGGACACCGCACCTTCGACCCTAGGACCGCCGCGTCGAAGCAGGCACCTCTCCGTAAGACTGCGACACAGGACGGCCATGACCTCTACGCCTGCGACGACCGGCGTCGTGCACCTCATCGATCGTGAGCCGGCCATCTCGGGCGCCGAGATGGTGAGCGCCCTCGTGCCGCCGCCGCAGTTCGACGGCGCGACCTTCGAGTCGTACCGGGCGGATGCCGCTTACCCGTCGCAGCAAGAGGCGAAGGAGCTGCTCGAGGCGTTCGCCGGACGCACGAACGCGCCGGCGAAGAAGGGCGGGTTCTTCCGCCGCGCCGAGAAGACCCCGCCGATCAAACCGGGCGTCTACCTCGACGGCGGATTCGGCGTGGGCAAGACCCACCTGCTCGCCGCGATCTACCACGCGATGCCCGCGCGGCGGAAGTACTTCGGGTCCTTCATCGAGTACACCGCCCTGGTCGGGGTCCTCGGGTACGCCAAGGCCGTCGAGCTGTTCCGCGGCTCCGACCTGCTGTGCATCGACGAGTTCGAACTCGACGACCCCGGCGACACGATGGTCATGACCCGGCTGCTCGGCGAGCTCGTGGCATCCGGAACCCGTCTGGCGGCCACCTCGAACACCCCGCCGAACGCGCTCGGCGAGGGACGCTTCGCCGCCCAGGACTTCTTGCGCGAAATCCAGTCGATGGCCGACAGTTTCCGCACGATCCGTATCGACGGCACCGACTTCCGGCAGCGCGCGATCGACGGCGAGGCCCGCGTCCTCTCGGATGCCGACTACGCCGACGCGATCCGGGATGCCGCCGCCCGTGGCGTCGCCACCGACGATGAGTTCGGCGCCGTCGTGGCGCACCTCGCCCGCGTGCACCCGTCACGGTTCATCCGCCTCATCGACGGCGTCGACACCATCGGGCTGCGCGACGTGCAGGTCCTGCACGATCAGTCCGCCGCCCTGCGACTGGTCGCCTTCATCGACCGTGCCTACGACGCGCAGATCCCGATCCGTGCCACGGGGGTGCCGCTGAACACCGTCTTCGCGGACGAGATGTTGTCCGGCGGATACCGCAAGAAGTACCTGCGGGCCGTGTCACGCCTGGTGGCGTTGACGCACTCCTGAACGACCCTTTCATCGCGGCTTCGCGGCACGGGGAAATCTGATGTTTACACGCGACCGTCCGCTGTAACGCACTCGAAACACGAATCCCACGCCGGTGGAAACCGGGGCTGTGGACACTGAGGGGACCCGACGCTACACCTGCGTCCCTGCAGAGAGGTTCTCTTCGAGATGGATCAAGGCAACACCGCATTCATCCTGATAGCAGCGGCACTCGTGCTGCTCATGACGCCAGGACTCGCGTTCTTCTACGGCGGACTTGTCAAGGCCAAGAGCGTCATCAGCATGATGATGATGAGCTTCGGCGCCATGGGACTCATCGGAGTCCTGTGGGTCCTCTACGGCTACGCGATCGCCTTCCCCGCCACTGAGGCGGGCACCACGCAGGCCCCGTGGGCCATCGACTTCAACGAGCTCGGCCTCTCGGGCGTGCTCGAGACGCCGGAAGGCGCCGCCTACCCGCCGCTGGCCTTCGTCGCCTTCCAGGCCACGTTCGCCATCATCACCGTCGCGCTGGTCTCGGGTGCCATCGCCGACCGCGCCAAGTTCGGTTCGTGGATGGTCTTCGCCCTCATCTGGTCGACGGTCGTCTACTTCCCGGTCGCCAGCTGGGTCTTCAACTTCGGTCTCGCCGAGGACGGCTCGTTCTCGTACGGTGGCTGGATCACGAAGGGCATGCAGGACGTCTTCGGCGTCGGTGCGATCGACTTCGCCGGTGGTACCGCTGTCCACATCAACGCCGGTGCCGCAGCTCTCGCCCTCGCCCTGGTGCTCGGCAAGCGCGTCGGCTTCCAGAAGGGCGCCCACGTCCCCCACAACCCGCCGTTCGTGCTCCTCGGCGCGGGCCTGCTGTGGTTCGGCTGGTTCGGCTTCAACGCCGGTTCGGAACTCGCCGCCGACGGCACCGCCGCTCTCGCCTTCGTCAACACGATCGCCGCTCCCGCCGCCGCTCTGCTGGCCTGGCTGATCGTCGAGAAGTTCAAGGACGGCAAGCCGACCTCCGTCGGCGCCGCTTCCGGCGCGGTCGCGGGTCTGGTCGCGATCACCCCCGCGTGTGCCGCGCTCGACCCGATCTGGGCGATCGTGCTCGGCCTGCTGGCCGGTGCCGTCTGCGCGCTGGCGATCGAGCTGAAGTTCAAGCTCGGCTTCGACGACTCGCTCGACGTGGTCGGCATCCACCTCGTCGGCGGTCTGCTCGGCACGCTGTACCTGGGCGTCTTCGCCCGGAACACGGGCCTCATCGAGAGCGGTTCCTTCAACCAGCTGCTCGTCCAGGCCATCGCCGCGCTGGCCGTCCTGGTCTACTCCTTCGTGCTGGCCTACATCATCGGCTTCGCGATCGAGAAGACGATGGGCTTCCGCGTCAAGAACGAGGACGAGATCGCCGGCATCGACACCGTCGTGCACGGCGAAGAGGGCTACGTCCTCAGCGACACCCGCGGCTGACACCCGCACCCGCTCGACGGGGCGTCACGGATTCGTCCGTGGCGCCCCGTTCGTCGTGCGTCCGGCGGCGCGCGGCAGTCTGTCTAGGGTGAGGGAATGGGAACCGCGTCGCGCCTCGTCTCCGCCCTCCTGAGGGCCTTCCGCCCCTCCAGCCCCGTGCGGCGCTCCGCCCCCGCTCCTCGGCCGCAGGAGACCGGACGAAGGGCCGACGCCGTCCGGCCGGGCCAGGCGGCCGGTGAGACGGCGACCGTCGAGGTGGCACCTCCGCGCCGGCTGACCCTGACGTATGCTCCCACGCGCGATGGCGCCCCCGACGGCGGCGAGATCATCTGGACGTGGGTGCCCTACGAAGAGCGCGACGGCCGCGGCAAGGACCGACCGGTGCTCGTCATCGGACGAGCGGATGCCACCCGCTCCTACGCCGTGCGCCTGACCAGCAAGCCGCACGCCGGCGACCGCGACTACCTCGCCCTGGGCACGGGGGAGTGGGACCCCCAGGGTCGCCCCTCGTGGGTCGACATCGAGCAGGTGTACCTCGTGCACGACGCCGGCATGCGCCGCGAGGCCGCGGCCCTGGACCGACGCCGTTTCGACGCCGTGGCATCCGCTCTCGCGCAGCGGTACGGGTGGCGCCTGGGCTGACCCCCGGCTCGGCGCCGCGGCGCGGGCCGCAAAACTGCACGCCGCTGACAAAACCACAGCAGCCTGCAATGGAGATGTCAGGCGGGTGCAGTCTCGGCGTGCGTGCCCGGCATCACGAGACCGTGGGCAGCACGCGGACCAACGTGTCGGCCGCGAGCGACAGGTTCGCAAGTTGGAACCAGATCACAGCCCCTGCGATCGCAACGAACCACAGCGTGTCGACGAGGGGGCTGCGACGGATGATCCGCTGCACGACGAGGGCGACCGGTGTCGCCATCGCGATAGTGGCTCCGGCAACCTGCGCGAACGCCATACGCACGTAGTCGTGGGCATCGGGACTGGACGATCTGGTGAAAGCTATTCCGAGCGCGAACGGCACGACCAGGACGCCCACCACAAGGATGACGCCGGAGGAGAAGCCGCCAAGGCGCGTGCCGGGCATCGGACGCGTCTCGGTCTGGGTCACGGGTCGAGTCTAGGAAGACGGGCGTCGAGACCATAAGGCCCTCGGCAGGAGACGACGAAGCCCCCGGCGAACCGGGGGCTTATGCGGTGGGCAATACCAGACTCGAACTGATGACCTCTTCCGTGTGAATCTATCCAAGCGCATATAACGCCGAGAAGCAGCATGTAGCGACACGCAGCTTATCCCAGGTCAGCGGTTTAATCTCACGTAACGACGCGAAGGCCGGTATAGCCGCGAATAGTCGCGGCCTGCTCCACGTTCGCCCCATGCGGGGACCGCATCGCGTGTTCGATGTCGCTCGCCTCGGGCTGGAGGAAGTGCGCGTAGATCTCGGTGGTGGTGATGCTTGCGTGCCCGAGCAGATCGGCGATCCGGCCGAGCGGCACACCGTCTTGTGCGAGCCAACTTGCGTAGGTGTGTCGGAGGTCGTGCAGGCTGATCCCGAGATCGCCGAGGCCGGCCGCTTTCAGTGCTGGGATGAGGATGCGTTGTGAGAAGTTCCGGTCGTCACGTGCGCCTCCCTGTACTGCCGGGAACAGCAGGCCTGAGGGGCACTTGCCGTGTCGGTGCGGGAGGCCGCACCCGGTGGGCTCGGGCACGTCAAGTTCATCCACGGCCCATTGCAGGACCGGCACGCGCCTGATCCGCCGACCTTTCGGGTAGGGCTTGATCTCGCGTCCATCCGTCACGTCGGCCACGGTCACGAACCCGCGTCGCAGATCGAGGTTGTGGATGTGCAGGCCGGCCAGTTCACCCCAACGGATGCCGGTGCCGACGAGGAAGTCGAGCACGGCGCGGTCCTGCCGGTCAGCGACCTTGGCGACGAGCGCGGCGTATTGCTCGCGCGAGAGGAATACGGGATCAGTTGGTGGGTTCGGTGGCAGCTTGATTCTGACGGCGGGGTTCTCGGAAATCAGCTCGGCGTCGAGCGCCGCCATGAGGGACGAGCCGAACAGGTTGAGGTAGCGTCGCGCGGTCGCGGGCTTCCGATGACGAGGAGCGTCCTCGGAGCCTATGTTCTCTGCGATCAGCGCAGTGGCCCACGCCTTGACGTCCTGCCGCGTAATGAGCGCGAGCGGCTTATCACCCCAACGGGGCATCAGGTGCATAGCGACCACACCGGCTTCGGTCCTGCGCGTTTCGGGCTCGATTGCGCGAGACGGCCACCAGATATCGTGCCACTCGCGCCAGGTGATGAGGCCCGCGCGCGGGTCACGCCAGTCTGGTCGCTTGACCTTCCCCTCAGCCTCGATCGCGGCGTCCCGCGCAGCCTTCTTGTGGGAGAACGTGCCGGGGAGGCTGATCGCGTCACCGTTGGGTAGACGGTAGCGGGCGCGATACCGGCCCGACGGGAGCTTTTCAGTCCATGCCACGAGTGTTCACCGAGCCGTGTTCGTCTGTGCGGGAGCGTCGATCGACGCTAGAGCGAAACAAGGTTGGGGCACCATGTTCAGGGCAATGGCCATCGGGGAAGAGTTCACGCTGCTCGACGCAATATGCGAGGCACGCGAGCGGGGACTTTCGCTGGAGGAGTTCATCGCTGAAGCCGTTCGCGAGCGCGACCGATCAGAGTCTCTGGGGTGACGCCGAGGGCGGTCGTGAACTCGATGAAGGCCCAGAGGGGCATCGGGCGCTCCTTGCGAAGGTAGTTACGGGTCGAGTCGTAGGGGCGGCCGACTCGAACGGAAAGCTCCCGCATCGTGATGCCGGTCGCGCCCAGTTCGCCGTTCAGCTCGTCGATGATCGCGGCTTGTAGCGCGTCGTCAGATTCGGTCATGCGGCCCATCATATTGGCAAATCGACCAGACGGAAGGGCCGTATTGCCCAATCGTGTGTGTTGAGTTTGGTCATACGACCCACTACGGTGGACGCATGACCAACCCCCACGCGATTGTCGAGCGGATCGAGCAGGCGCGGCTCGCAGCACACCGGAGCGTTGCATGGCTATCCGAGGCCACGGGCATCGCGGACAAGACTCTGCGGCGGCGCCTCAACGCGCCGGACCAGTTCACGCTTGCGGAGTTGAACGCCATCGCCACTGCCCTCGGCGTCACGCTTGAGTACCTCTTCGCCCCGGCGGCCGCAGCGAAGGTAGCGGCCTGATGGCTACCTACCTCACGACGGCGGAGGCCGCGAAGACAGCACGGAAGCACCCCGTCACGGTCCGCAAAGCGCTCGAGAGCGGTGAGCTGCACGGCTCGCAGCGAAGCGTGGGAGGTCGATGGACGATCCGCGAGGACTGTCTCGAGGCGTTCATTGAGGGGCGCCCCTGTGAGCACAAGGCGCGGGGCAAGCGATCGAACGTCACGCCCATTGCGGGCCGGGTGGCATCATGACCGATCGCGACGCGGGATGCTGTCAGGCGGCGTCAGTCCGTGACGCCTGGCGCGCTGAGCGCGATGCGTTCAACGGCGGCAGCGAGAGCCGCACCAGCTCGCTCGACGCGCGATTCCCAATCGTCTCGGGAGACATCCTCGTGGGCACTCACGAGGCCGACCCTACTGCCGTGCGGGAGTTCGAGCTTCGTCTAGCTGATGAATATCTTGAGCGTCTGTTGGCGTGGGTTCCCGATCTCGCTGAACCAGCGGATGTCGAAGGCTACCGAGATGCCGAACTGGGTGGGAGGGCGGAACATCCGGTCGGCTCGGGCTTGTCGGATCGCGAGGTCTTCAATGAGCGCGTGATCCTGCCGCTGTTGCGGCAGCTCCGGGAACACGATGACAAAGCTCTCCAGACGGGCTATGCGTCCGTTCGGGGTTACCACCTCCTCGACTTCGTCTCGTTTGACGAGGACGGTCGTGTTCACTGCGACATCGCGGCCGTGGTTGGTGACGGTGACGATGGACGTCTCCTGATCCCACTTCGCGCGCCATTCGACGTGCGATGGGTCGCGCTGCTTCGCGGCCTCGTGGACGGCGATCGAGTTCGCTTCCTCACTGAGTTTGTTCGCGTGCTCGGCAATGTCGTTTGCTTCGCGGGCCTTCCCGAGCGCCTCCGCGGCGAGGTCGTTCGCGGCCTTCGCGAACTTGTTGGCCTGCTTCGTGCGGCGATTCGCGACGCTCGCAACGACCAGACCGCCGATACCGGTGGCAGCGCCAACGGCAGCGGCGATCGCTTCGACCCCTGACCACTCATCCATAACCCCGGAGCGTACAGGCGGCTCCGAGGTCACTTCGATCGACACCCGACTGAAGGGCACATCATGACGGTTCAGCATTCCAACCCTGTTCGTTCCATCTTCGACGCCGACGCGGCAGTGACGGGCGCCGTCGATCGCGGCGCTGTCTTCCTCGACGAGGGCGGGAAGCCTCGCGCGGAGGCGATCGTGGTCCCCGCGCGGTTCGCGGGCGGCCCGTTCGTCGTCGATACGACGACGAACGGCGCGGCGGGCACGTCACACCGCGTCGTCAACCTCGAGGTGCCCGGCCTCGGCGACATCGATCTCTTCCCGCACGAGGCGGTCGACCTCGCCCGCGCCTTGCTCTCGCGTGTGCGGTTCGCGCAGGAGTTCAGTGGTTCGGGGGACGCGGCGTGACTGCCGAGGACCGGCGTCGGCCGTCGCCGCCGCCGTCCCCGCGGCAGGTGATCACTGACGCCCGCGAGCGGATCGAGCTGGCATCCCGCAACGGGGGCGAGGCGGAGCTGCGGGAGGTGCAGCAGACCATGGCGCGTCTGACGGTGCACTCGCTCGCTGGCCGTGATCCTGGCCCCGCGTACGACTATGCGCTGGTCTCCGCCGAGGCGGAGGACGCGCTACGTCTGGCGATCGCGAAGCGGGTCTACCCGCGCGCTGTCGGGCGAAAGTCCTGGCGTCAGCCCGAGCCCGCGAGGGCGGTGTCATGAGCGACACCATGCGCACGGTCGCCGTACCTGGCAAGCCCATCCACTACGCCCGGGAGAACGCGCGAGTCCGGGTCGAGCGGCTGGAGCGGGTCGCCCGCGCTGGCCGTGACGCGAAGCGACTCGAGCGCGCTGAGCGGTACACCGAGCGGCGTGAGCTTCGCCGCCCCGCCGACGTCGTCGACAGCTTCCTGGCCGTCGAGGTCGGCTGACCAAATCCCCGAGGCGCATCCTCCCGGCACATGGCCGGTGTCCTGCGCTGCCCACCTATCGACTTGAGGAGTCGACCGTGAACCCCGATCCGATCGTCATGGAGTACATCACCCGACGAATGGCGGAAGCGAGAGCCGCTCGCGCCGCCCGTCAGGAGCAATTGCATCGCGCGGCTGTGGCCCGCCGTCGCAGGTCGAAGCGGGGTGGGAAGCGATGAGCACGACGCTGGTTGCCGCGGAGTCGCTCAGCACCGCCGACGTCGCGCGAGCGTTCGGTGTGCTCGAGATCGCCGTCAGCCTGCCCGCCTCGCTGTTCGCGCTCTACGCGCAGCATGACCCGCTCCCGCTGCTGGTGAGCACCCCCTGCCCCGCGTGCGATACCGGGGTTCGGACGTTCGATCTCGAGTCGCGCCTGTTCGGATGCCTCGTCTGCGAGTACGCGAGCGATGAGAGGGACGCATGAGCACGCCGCCGACGGGCCGCACGTATGGCGACCGCGAGCAGACGCCTGTCCCGCACCCGGCGAACCGGTGCCCGACGACCGCGACGGAGGACCGTCCTCACGCGCCGCATTCCACGCTGACGCACGCGTGCAAGGTCGAGGTCGGCCACGAGGGCGATCACCGCTGCGTGTGCGGGAAGACGTGGCCGCCGCTCGTCGGCGCGAGGGGAGCGACGGCATGACCCCTGAGGACTACATCCCGTGGCAGGTGGGCCTCCCGCTGGCCGCCGTGCTGTGGGTTGTCGTGATCGGCATGTGGCGGGGCTGGTGGGGACGGTGACCGAGTATCAGGGTGCTGTCCTCGGGCTCGACGAGGAGACGTATCACGCACACCCGGCGCTGTCGTCGACCGGCGCCCGGCAGTTGCTCGAGGCACCCGCCCGGTTCGAGCACGCTCAGTCGCAGCCGCGCGCGCCGCGGAAGGCGTTCGACGTCGGCACGCTGGCGCATTCGAAGGTGCTCGGTGTCGGCGCGGGCGTGGCCGTCTACCCGGACGGTGCCGGCGACCACGTGTTCGCTGACCCGGAAACGGGGGAGGAGTTCGACAACGTGCTCGCGTCGAACGGGGCTGCATCGACGAAGCTCGCGAAGTCGTTCGAGGTGTGGGCACGCACGCAAGGGTTGGTGCCGCTCAAGCGCGCCGAGGCCGACGAGGTCAACGCTATGGCGGAGGCGGTGCTGTCGCACCCGACCGCGCGTGTCCTGCTCGAGCAGGCGGGGCATCCCGAGGTGTCCGTGTTCGGCACCGACCCGGCGACGGGCGTCGAGTGCCGCGCCCGGTTCGACTTCCTCGGCCGGGTCGGCGTCGACCTCAAGACGTTCTACGGGGCGGCGACGCCGGTCAAGTTCGCGAAGACCGTCGCCGACCACGGATACCACGTGCAGAGCGCGCACTACGAGGACACCCTGTCCTTCATCGGCGAGCAGATCGACGCGTTCGCGTTCATCGTCGTCGAGAAAGACCCCCCGTATCTCGTCGCCGTGTTCGTCCTCGACGACGACTACCGCGAGATCGGCGCCGCCCGCGCCAAGCGCGCCCGCGAGCTGTTCGCGGCATCCCGGGATTCGGGCGTGTGGCCCGGCTACCCGTCCCAGATCCAGATCGCGCGCCCGCCGCAGTGGGCCGTCCACGACCACATCGACGCCACGGAGGCCGAACGATGACCGACGTTCTGCTGCCTACCGACGAGAAGCCGTCGCGCATCCATAGGCCCGCCGCGGCCCCGGTGCCGCTCCCGGTCGACGACGTCGCGCAGACGCTCGCCGAGTACACGCGCTACGCCCTGTCGACCGGCGCTCGCCTCGAGATCGATCCGGTGGAGTTCACCGCCGACGGTGAGGTGTGGGTGCCGCTGTGGCTCCGCGCCGAGCACCCGGAGGCGGCGCGCGCCACGGTCCGACGCGACGGCATCCCGACGGTGGTCTACCGGCGATGGGCGGAGGCGCTACCCGGCCCGCTGGTTACGACGACCGACGGTCGTCTGTGGCGCGACATCTGGGAGGCGAACCCGACCGAGCGTCTCGAGTCCTACGTGCTCCGCGCAGCGCTCGCGCGCGCGTTCGCTGACGTCATCGGCGACCGGCCCGAACCGGGCAAGCCGGTTGCACGGCCCGTCGAGCGCAAGTCGGAAGAGTTCATGGCAGACCCGCCCATCCCCGAGTTCGAGCGGCTGGCGGACGAGATCCTCGCCCGATACGAGGCAGCAGAATCGCCTATCGCGTCGATCGCGGCGTACCCGCAGGAGGCGGCCGTGATGCCGACGACTCGCGTCGAGTCCCGTCCTGGCCCCACGTCGTCGGCGTCGCGTCCTGCCGTCGTGCCTCGACCTCCGGCGCCGAACGTTCCGCACCTGGAGAACGTCAAGCCGGTGTCGCGGAAGGCGAAGTCTCGCGGCGATCGGGACAGCGGTCGGCGCGGGGGTGGCCGGTGGTGACGGTGCGCGCCTCGGAGGAGGCAATGGCTCCGGTGCTCGCGCTCGGCGACATCCTGACGGTGTGCCGTCGCTGCGGCGTTCCTCGCCGTGAGCATCCGGTCTGGCAGGACGCGGGTCACGCCTACGTCGGTCTGACGCAGCGCGAAGCCGAGGCGCTCGTGCAGGAGTCCTCTGGGGGTGAGCTGTCGTGGCCCGCGCAGTGAAGCACCGTACGGGTGCGGGTGCGGCGATCAACCCCGACCACGTCGTGATGCACCGGGCGATCGTGGTCGGCGTCGCGGTCACCCTGCTCGCGGCGGTGATGACGTCGTGGCACGGTCTGTCGCTGATCGCGGAATGGCAGGGGCTCCCTGAGCCGATGCGGTGGCTGACGCCCGTGATGGTGGATGTCCCGCTCGTGGTGCTGACGGCGGCGCGTGGGGCGCTTGCGAAGCGTGGCATCCGTGCTCGCGGGATGCTCGCCGGGATCGTCGCGCTGACCGTGTTCTCGTCGGCCGCGAACGTCGCTCACACCATCGCCGGGGCAGACCTGGCATCCGTTCCCCTCTGGGGTGGTGCGGTGACGAACGGTCTGGCGCCGTGGCTCATCCTCGCGATGACGGAAGTCCTGTGGCTCGTGGTGACGCGTCACCCGGCCCCGCCCCGACCGCCCGCGAAACCGCGGCCGAAGCGACCGAAGGGGGCGGGCTCGTGATCGTCCTCCTCATCGCGGCGCTGCTGCTGACCGCGGCCGCGGCCTACGGGTTCGCTCACGCGCTCGCCCGCGGAGCATGGTCTGGCGTCGTCATCTTCCTCACAGCGTTCGCATTCGCGTCGCTGCTCGTCATCGCACTCACCCGAGAGGTCATTACGTCATGAGCGTGAAGGAGCAGATGGGGTACGCCCTCGCGTGTGACTTCCCGGGCTGCTCGGTCCAGACTCGCGACCTCGGCGACTACGGGTTCTGGGGCGACATCGGCTCGGCGGTCGACGAGTGGACCGACCACGACGGGTACTCGGGTGATCTCGGCGACTTCTGCTACGAACACACGGTCTGGTCCGACGAGGAGGACGAGGAGTCCGACGGCGAGCGGGTGCCGATGCAGCACACGCTCGAGAACCTGTTCGCCCTGGCCGAGCGGCGTGTGCGGGAACGGATTGACGTGTGCACGCGCAGCGCGCTGCTGAGGCACGAGCGCCGCTGCGCGGACATGGCGCAGCGGGACGCGAACCGCCGAAGCTACGCAGAGCGTTCGCTGCGCGACTTAGCTGAGCGTCTGGCGGCGCTCCCGTGACCGGCCCGGGGGAGTTCAAACCGGCGACGGTGGAGCTGATCTGGGAGCGCGACGAAGGGCGGTGCGCGCTCTGCGGCGTGGGGCTCCACTACCTGCTGCGGGGCGACCTGTGGTCGGCGCATCACCGTGAGGATCGGGGTATGGGCGGCGTGAAGCGCGCCCGGCACGGGCGGGTACAGCCTCGCGCCTACCTCGCTCTCGCGGCGAACGGTGTCGCGCTGTGCGGCTCGGGAACGACCGGATGCCACGGAGACGTGACCCGCGAGAAGGTGCCCGCTCATTACGGGTTCACCGTCTCGCGGATCGGTATCCGCCGCCCGGTGGACGTCCCTATCCGGCACTACCTGCACGGGTGGGTGCTCCTGGACAACGACGGCGGGTTCTCGCCTGTCGAGGAGCCTGACGCGAGGGAGCTTGCCGCGTGAACGGCTCAGGCGAGGTGGGGGTGTTCAACCCTCAGGCGGGCGATGCGCGACGCGAGGTCGGCGGCGGCCGTGGTGTCGCCGTAGCTGCTGGCGACGCTCAGGTGGTACTCGAGCCCGGCAAGATCTCGGGCGGGGTCGACGGGCTGGCTGCGGATGGTGTCCCCGTTGGGGGTGGCGGCTTCGATCACGGCGGTGAGCTTACGGCCGCGGTCAGCTCAAAAAGCGCTCGTGCTCGGCTGGTTGAGGTTGACGGAGTTGTCATCTATCTCTGCCTGGCGTCGGCGTCGACTCTGGCGGCGTTCGAGGGTAACAGGCTGGCGATGCTCGTCGCGGCTTCGTGGGCGTTCGACGTGCTGTTCGCGGTGGCTCGGCGCAACATTCGGCGGGTGAGGCGTGCGTGAGCCGGCTTATTGGGGAGGCGTTCGCCGAGTGGCGGGAGTGTCGAGCGGCGTTCGACGAGGTGCTCGAGGCGGCGTATTCGCGCGCGGAGGAGGCGACGAACGGCGCGCTGCTGAACGCGCGAGGGCGCGAAGCACGGGTGAAGCCTCGGTCGATCTTCTACGGGCCGCAGGTGCGGGCGCTCGCGTACGCGTCGCCGGAGCTGCTCGAGCATTGGGAGGAGCACCCTCGGGTGACGTACGCCGAGTTCGAGCGGCAGTGGGTTGCGGCGCGGGAGGCGGAGCGGTGGGCATCGTGAGCGGATGCCAGTACGGGTGCTGCACGGCGGAGGTCGCGGCGCTCCCCGACGGCGGGTGGAAGAACACCGACAAGGGGTGGGTGATCGACGATCGCCGGGCGGAGCACCTGCGGCGGGAGTGGGCGGCGACGTCCGCGCGCATCGACCGGATGCAGGCCGACTACCCGAAGTGCAAGGGATGCGGTCAGTCGGCGCTCGCGCTCGACGCGGCCGGGCTGTGCTCGAAGGTGACCGAATCGCACCGCACGTACCGGGCGCGGCTGGGGTTGTCTCCGGTCCCCGCGGGTCGAGGGGGTCGGCGATGAGCGATCGCACGTGCGCCTGGTGCCGTGGGCTGATCCCCGCCGCCGCGCGCCGAGACGCCGTGTGCTGCTCCGTGCGGTGCCGGCAGGCTCGGCACCGGTTCAATTCCGGGGTAGGCGTCGCGACCGACGTCGGCGACGACGTCTTGCGCCTGGCATACGCCGACCCGCCCTACCCGGGGAAGTCACGCCGCTACTACGGCAGCCACCCCGACTACGCGGGCGAGGTGGATCACACGCGTCTCATCGAGCAGCTCAGCGACGGATACGACGGGTGGGCGTTGTCGACGTCAGCGGAGGCGTTGCAGTCGGTGCTCGCGATGTGCCCGGCTGGGTCGCGTGTCGCCGTGTGGGTCCGGGGCGAGCGGCCGACCCGTAGCGCGGGCCCGCTGAACGCATGGGAACCGGTCATCTATTGGGGTGGCAGGCGGGACGCGTCGCGTTCCACCATGGCGGGCGAGAAGGCGTCGCGCCCACCAGGTGGACGCGTCGCGGAGGACCTGCCCGACGCGTCGCGTGACACCGGCGCGCCGCGACCCGTCGCGCCGGCCGGCGGTCACGACGCGTCGCGCCGCGCGGCCGCGAGCGGTTCGCTGGTGGCCGCGGTCGACGCGTCGCTCGGATCCGCGCGACGTGTCGACGTGCTCGCCTATCGTCCGGGTGCCCGCACCACCGAGCCCGCCCGCGTGGTCGGCGCCAAGCCGGCCGCGTTCTGCCGGTGGGTATTCGATCTCCTCGGCGCGGAACCGCAGGACGACTTCACCGACCTGTTCGCCGGCTCGGGCGGCGTCGCCCGAGCATGGGCCGTGTTCTCGGGACGTGCCGCATGACTGCTGAGACTGAGCGGACAATGCTCGATCGCCTGTGCGTCCGGTACGGCCGCACGTACAAGAACGGCGAGTACGTCGGCCGCGAGTTCGCGCGCGCCGAGCACGTGCCGGTCGGACTCGGGTTCGAGCGCTCGCGCATCGCGGACTTCCTCGCCGTGCGCATGTTCCTGAGCCACGGATACGAGCACCTATCGACGGCCGAGCGCTCGAGGCTGGCACGCGAGGGGGTCCAGTACTGGCGAGACAAGACGCCGACCCTGATCGGGCACGAGGTCAAGGTGTCACGGTCGGACTGGCTGGCTGAGCTACGCGATCCGGAGAAGGCAGAAGCGTGGAAGCGCTACTGCCACGGCTGGTATCTGGTCGTGTCGGATGCGGCGATCGTGCGCGACGGCGAACTACCCGACGGGTGGGGGCTGATGGTGAAGCACGGCAAGTCGTTGCGCACTGTGGTGCGCGCGCCGCGGCTGAAGCCCGAGCCGCTCGACATGATGCACACCGCCGCGCTCGTGCGCGCCGTGATGCACACCCAAGCTCGGGATGCCGCAGCGCTGGCGCGCGCCGCGTTCTCGGGACGTGCCGAATGATGCCGCGGTTCGCGATGACCTATGTCATCTACTGGCCCGAGCGGGCAGTGCTGAAGGTGGGGCGCACGTCGCAGTGGTCCCGTATCGAGGCGATGACGTCGACCGGGGGGCACGTGCTGGTGCTGGCTCGGGGGACGGATGCCACGTGGGAGCGGGAGGCGCTGCGGGTGCTGGCCCGGTGGTTCCCAGGCGCGTTCCGATCCGAGCTGGACGCGTGGTCGCTCATGCCGTACGGCCGCGGCTGGACCGAGTGTTTCACCGTCCCCGAGGACTACCTGCCGTTGGCGGTGGATCTGTGTTTCGAGGGCTTTGCGAGAGGGAACGAGACGGGTGTCAACGAGGAGCGTTCAGCGGAGGATCAGCGCGGCCGATCTCGACTTCGTCGGGTATCTACGGGCGCCGCACGAGGCGAAGCCGACGGCGATCGGGCTGTGGACGAAAGCGACGGACGTAGCGGGCCGGTGCCTGCTGGTGCCGGAGCTGATCGCCGCGGCGATCTACCCGGGCGAGGCCGCCGCGGCGTTGGTGGTACGGCACGTGTTGATGCTCGAGGAGTCGGGGTTTCTCCTGCGGTACGAGCACGAGGGCGACGAGCTGCTAGCGCTGCTGCATCCGCTGCGGGCCGACAAGCGCGGGGCGGTGTCGGACTACCCGCCGCCGCCTCCGCGGGGGGTTCCTCGGAATCCCGTGGCTATGGAGGGGGAGCGGGTGAGCGCGCGGGAGCGGGCGGAGGCGCGGGTGCGTGCCGAGCAGGCCGAGCGGGAGGGCGAGTGGGCAGCGTGGCGGGAGCGGGGCGAGCGCTCCGCGCCGCCGCGTCGGCCGCTGCTGCTGGACGCCCCGCCGATCGGCTGCGTGGATCACCCGAACGGTCGGCGGGCGGACTGCGGACCCTGCGGCACGGCTCGCCGTCAGCACGACCGGTGGGTGGCGCAGCAGCGGTACACGGAGCAGCTCACGCGGTGGGAGGAGGAGAGCGATGCAGACGATGCGAAGCCGTGGTGACGCGTGCGTTCCGCTCGCGGAGCGCCGCACGGCCGCCGACGACGCGTTCGACGAGTTCCTGAGGTCGGTGTCCCGTGCTGGTCGACGTCGGGTCGCGGTGCTCGCTGAGGCGCGGCCGACACCGTGGGACGCGGCGCTACAGCGTGAGCGTCGGTACGACGAGGAGACGGACATGCGACGTCGGTTCATTCGAGGGTTGGGGGTAGGTCGATGACGCCGTGTGCTCTGGGTTGTACGGAGACGGGTCGTCACTTCGCCGACTGTTCCGTTTACGACGGGGTCGATCACGTCAACCCGTGCAGGGGGTGCATGCCGACGGAGGCGCTCGCCGGCATGGTGGTGTGCGACCGGTGTCGCCGTCGGTTCCGGTGGATGCTGCACGAGGTGTCGGATCTGGTGGGCCGGTTGCGGTCGGTCGCGGACCCGACGTCGGCGACGTGCTACGAGGATCTCGTGCAGCGGGGCGGCGGGTCGGGCCGCGGCGCGACACGGGCTCCGCTGCCCTCGGACCTGGCGGATGCGTGCACGGCCGTTCAGATGGGCCTCTGGCGTCTCGCGGGCGCACAGGGGCACCGACCCCGGTCGGACTCCGAGGGCGCAGCTGAGGACGCGAAGGTGCACGCGAAGGTGATCCTCCGCGCTCTCGAGTCCTGGCACCTCGCGGACGAGTTCCGCATGTCGACGCTGCACGACGTGCTGTGGACTCGCCACGTCGCGGACGAGGACGGGCTGAGGTCGGGGTGGTCGGCCGCGGATGCCCTGTCGCGGTGGGGGGCAGAACGTCGAGAGTTCCTCGAGCTGGCGCTTGAGCCGTCGCGCGCGCTCAGGCCGGAGCCGCTGCTGCTGCTCGCGGCAAACGGCCGGGAGCTGTCGGCGCCGATCGCGGAATGGGGAAACGGTGGGGACGGGCTCCTGACGCGGCAGCAGGCCGCGCAAGAGGCGGGCTCGGATCGCACGCTGCGGCGATGGGTCGCGAAGGGCGAGCTGCGACCGGAGACGTACGCCGTGATCGACGGTGCGCGGCGACCGATGTTCCGTCGATCGACAGTGCTCGCGGTGCGGGATCGGATCGGCGCCAACAGGGGCGCCGGGCAGAGGGACGAGAGTGGGCGGTTTGCGTCCCAGGGAGATGGGGCCGCGGCATATGGTACTAGGACACACTCACCGAGGGGGCGACGCAGTGAATCTTGTGACCGTGAATGGCGTGCAGATCGAGATCGAAGATGATCGGACCGCTCTCCATGTGCGAGAGGCGCTCATCGACCTGCTGATTGATGGGAGGCGGTTTGCTGTGACGGGGAAGGGCTCGCTGCCCGATGGGTCGATGCGTCTCACGACCACTGTCGCGGGGCCGGGCTGCGATCTCGTCTTCTACCTGAATGAGGAAGCCGCGGAAATCGAGCTGAACAGCGATTGGTCGTACGCGATGATCGCGTGGGCCGAGCAGTCGGGCCGATTCGAGGTGTGGAGCGAGGACGACACTGAACGCGTTATGGACGGGGTCGTGCGGTTGCAGGCGATCGAGGAAGACCTGAAGGCATCCGACACGACCGGCTCGACCGCGTAGCAGCCGACGGCCTCGTGGGCGAGCCGGTCCAAGCGGTGCGCCCGGTCGTGTGGCTTAGTCCGCTAGGGCATCTCGGAGTTCGTCGAGCGTGAGGTAGTCGAGTAGCTGGCGGAGCGAATCGGGCATCGTGAGGCCGGCGGCTTGAAGGGCGATCGCCATGCCGTCGATTGCGATCTGTCGCTCGAAGGCGGTGTCGGGATCGGGGATGTAGCCGGTCTTCATGCGATGGAGCGCGACCTCGCGGAGCGCAGATCCCCGGTCCTGCGTGGCGGCGGCTTGTGATTCGGCCTGCTCGTGCTGCGCTTGAGCGTGTTCGATGATCTGCTCCGGAATGCGCGTGATGCGGTAAATGAAAATCGCCACGCCCGCGAAGATGACTCCGATGCCGAGGAGCATGAGCAAGTGGCCCGCGTTCATGCCGGCAGGCTAGGGCCGCTCGGCGGCTGTGGGGTTTCGGGTCGGTGAACGAGGGGAGGCCTGCGTCCGAGGGTTGGAACGCTCGGGTTCCGACCGATCGGTAGCTCGGTCGGTCACGGTGCGAGGTTTGCGGCCCGCTCCGGCTCCCTTTCCGGGGCGGGCCGCGTTCCATTCGTCGATCGTGTCGGGCGTCCAGCCGCGCACGTCGCCGATCTGCGCGTCGGGCTCGGGCATCTTGTACCGGCTGAGAGTGCTCGCTGCGACGCCGATTCGGTTGGCGACCTCGCTACGCGATAGATACCGGATCATTTGCGGGTGCTCTCTCGGCTGATCGTCGCGTACCCGGTAAGGGCGGCGGCGAGCACGGCGAGAGAGCCGGCCCACACGGCTTCGGCGATGAACGCGAGCGTCGCGGCGATGAGCGCGACGACGATCGCGGCGTATTCGATTGCTTTCGTCATGGTGGGGGTCCGATGATGGACGGCGGGGCCGGAGGTACTTTCTCTACCTCCGGCCCCTCGTGGTCTAGTCCTTCTTCCGTTCTCCGGCCTTCCTCCACAGTGCTAGGGCTGTGATGAGGGCTGCGGTGGCGGTGATGAGCTTGACCACGTTGTCCACTATCTCGGACATCTCACCTCCTCTCTGTTGTTGTAGCTTAATCATACATCGTCAAGATGCATGAATGCAGGTGTCGAGTGAGGAGAATGCGTGCGGAACCCTGTTCAGGAGCCGACGAACAGTTGCCCGATGAGCCCCGAGGCTGCCGCTCCCGCTCCTGCGTTCGCGGCTGACGCGAGCACGCCCTTTAGTGCCGGGATCAGCCGCTTGAGCACCTTCTGATCCGGGTTCGGCTTGGCAGTCTCGGCGACGATCAACGTCGCGTACTCCCTGGCGACATCGACCTCCTCAGGGTCGATCCCCATTGTTTTTTCGATCAGCGCTAGCGCACGTCCGACAGCATCCGCCAGGTGCTCGTAGCCTGCTGCCACTGGGAGCTGCTGGGTCACGGTGCTTCCATCCACGGCGATATTGACGTGGCTCCCGTTCACGACGATGACGTGCCCTCCCTGGGGCGCGGGTGGCTCAGGCGCGGGCGGGGCCGCCGAATACTTGACCTCGATATGGCGTATGCGGCTTGATCCCTGATCGCGCACGTCGACCTGACTCGCGTATGCCGATTCGCGACCGCCTCGGGGGTCGTCCCATTCCATGCGGTCGCCGTTGTAGATAGGTACGTCGACCTCGAAGAATATCGATTCGGGTTGCACCAATGCTTCCGCCTCGAACGGTGCCCGGCCCGGCTTCTCCGGGCCGGGGGTAATCGCGACCTTCTTGGTGCCGCCGAGTCGGCGCATGGATGTCAAGAAACTCATTCGTACCTCGGGTGTCTCGTCGGCTGATTAGCTGGGTCCAGTTTGGCGGCCCACCGTAATGGCCGCACCCCCTCGTAAGCTGAGCTTGCGCAAGTCTTGTAACCGAGAGCCCTCGCCCCGCGGCGGGGGCTCTCGTCGTTAAACGCGCATCGTCTCTCGGCTGGTGCCCCGGCTCGAGATCGGCGCACCGCACCGTTTCGCCTCCCCCCTTTGTCGTCGAGCCGCCGCGCATTCATGCGGGCGCCGCATGGGGGCGCGGACGGTTCGGTGTGCCATGTCCCGCATGGTGCGGGGGAGCAACCGCGGATGCTCTGACAATGCGCGGCGCGGACCCGGCGTGATGACCGGAGGAGCGGGGCGGTGGGCGTATGCCTCCGCCCCGCTCCGCTCGAACGCGAGAGGAGAGCATGATGCTTTACCCGAACGGTTCTACGGAGCGCCCCACCGTCACGAGCGGGTTCGGTCCGCGCCAGGCGTCGGGCGGTGCGTCCAGTTACCACCGCGGCGCTGACCTCATCGGTTTCTCAATCATCCGGGCGGTCGCCGCGGGTGTCGTCAAGTGCTCGGGCAGCGCACCGCGCGGCTGGGAGAACGGCGGCGATCAGGTCTGGATTCAGCACGACGGATTCTTCTCGAAGAGTCTCCACCAGGCACGTTCGCTCGTCTCGGACGGTCAGTGGGTCAACGAAGGCGACCCGGTCGGCATCGGGATCATGGGGCAGTCCGGTAGCGCGCAGGGCGTGCACCAGCACCTCGAGATCACGCCCGGCGAGCTGCACTTCGGCAACTACGGTCAGGTCGACCCTCTCGCGTTCATCGCGGCGCGTCTCAGCCGCGGCGGGTCGACGGCATCCGTCGGCGGTCAGCAGCGTCGCACGCGTGCCGTCGCGAACGGCCGCGCCGAGGCGTCGTCGCAGTCCGCGCTCGTCGGCGACCCGCTCCAGGACGCGACGGTGGGCGACTTCGTCGGCTTCGCCCGCGGTGAAAGCGTCGAGGGCAACGATGTCTGGTTCAAGGGCACGTCGGGCCGCTGGTTCTGGTCTGGTGCGTTCGAGGGTGGCGCGAACACCGCGAACCTTCCGGACCTGACCCCCGCGGCGTCGCTCGGTGGGCAGCAGCGTCGCACGACGACCGAGCTGAACGGCCGCGCGGACGCCCGCGTGAACGCGACGCTGAAGCAGACGCTCCCGGCCGGCGCCGTCGGCGACTTCGACGGCTGGAAGTACGGCGACGCCGTCGGTACGGAGAACCGGTGGGTTCGCGGCGCACACTCGGGGGACTGGTTCTCGCTCGCCTACCTCGAGCCGAGCAACGTCGACAACCTCGCTGACCTGAACCCGGCCGCTCCGACGCCTTCGGCGAGCAACGAGCGTGTCGTCGGCGCGGGAGGCGCGAACGGCCGCACCGGCCCCGGTCGCAACTACACCGTGGCGCAGAGCCTTCCGGCAGGCACGGTCGGCACGTTCAACGGCTGGACGCGCGGTGAGACGGTCGAGGGCATCGATGTCTGGTTCCGGGGCGCGCTCGCGGGCAACTGGTTCTGGTCGGGCGGCTTTACGTCGCAGAGCACCGACGGGCTCGAGCAGATCGCTACGCCCACCGCCCCGCCGCCCACGGCCACGCCGACCGGGGACAACCCGCTCGGCCTGCCGACGCATACGCCGTTCTACCCGGATGCCGTGATCGGCCTAGACGCCCCGCTCGGCAACTCGCCCCGCGGCACGAAGGGAAAGCCGGCCGTCCCGGCGCCGGTCATCATCGACCAGTTCCACATTCACCGCACCGGCTCGTCGGGGGATGACGGCGCGTGGTTCAGCAAGGACAACGACCGCAGCTCCTGCCCGCACCTTCACGTTCTCGGGAACGGGCGAACCCGGGAGTTTATCCGTCCGAGCATGAAGCCGGCGCTCACCGGTCCCGACTGGAATTGGCGCGGCTACGGTGTCGAGATCCAGGGCGACGGCGACGGCACCGCCGAGCAGTTCGAGCGTGTCGCCGACGTCATGGCCTGGCTCGCGTCCTACGAGGGCAAGACGCTCGACGGGGTGCTGGTGATGTACAACCTGCGGCAGCGGGAAAACACCACGATCACGCACCGCGAGATGCTCCCGGGCACCGAATGCCCGGGCGAGTGGTGGCAGTCCCGGGTTGACGCGCTGCTCGTGCGAGCGCGTCAGATTCTCCTCGGGCGCTACACCCCGGCCGCTCCTGAGCCGGGCAAGGGTGACGTCGTCGAGGTGCCCCGCTCGAAGCTCCAGGAGATATTCGAGTGGCTCAAGGGTGTCCTGGGCCGGCGATCGTGAAGACGCCGACGTTCGAGCAACTGGTGGCACGGGGTTCAACCCGGCACGCGGCGCGCCGCGAGGTTCATCGTGTCGCGTGCCTTCTCGGCGTGGCCTGCGGGCTCGTGCTGGGCGGCGTCGCGGCGCTGTGCATCATCGGCGCGCCTTCCTGACTGATCAACGTAGAAACGAGGGGGGTGTCTCATGGCTGATCCGGTGATGCTCGCCTGGATCGCGTTCGCTGGTGTGTTCGCGACGGCGCTCGCCGCGATCCTGGGCCACCTCCTCGGTGCGTCCACGGCGCGTCGCACGGCGCGCCTCCAGGCCGACACGGCGGCGCAGACGGCCGCGGCGCAGCAGGAGGCGACCCGCGTCGCCCATGACGCGGCGCAGTCGACTGCGGCTGACCGAATGATCGACCAGCTTCAAGAGGAGCTGGCTCGTTACCGAAAGGCGACAGACGCGCGTCTGGATCGTCTCGAGGCGGAGAACCGCGGTTACCGCGCGTTCATCGGCGTGCAGCGCGACCACATGGCGCAGCACGGTATCCCACTGCCGGATTGGCCCGAGGGGCTCCCGCGGTGATTCACGACTACGACCCGAAGGGGGTTCGGATGAAAGAGTTCTGGGCGCGCGTTGCGCGCTGGTTCACGGATTCGCGTCGTCAGGCGGTGCAGGCGTCGATTGCGTCGCTCGTGGCGCTGTTCACGATGCTGGGTGTCACGACACAGGCGCAGTCGTCGGCGCTGCTCGACCTGTCCGCGTCGGCTCTGCTGCTCGTGCAGGGCGTCATCGGCCTGTCGCTGCTGCGCCGGTCGGACGCGTACACGTGGCTGAACGAGCACGGCCGGGGCGCGGTGTACGCGCTCGCGCTCGCCGTCGGCGCGGTCGGGGTGGCCTTCACGGCGTGGGGCGACGACACGGCCGCGCAGATCGCAACGGTGACGACCGCTGTCCTGTCGATCTTCACCGCGTTCGTGCAGGTGGTGAACGTGGGCACCCTGTCGAGCCCCTGGCCGCTGGCTGACCCGCCCGAGTGGCAGAGCAAGCTCGCCGCGTTCGCGACGACTCGCGCCGCGGTCGTCGAGCACGCGAAGCCGGAGGAGAACCCGGCCACGTTCAAGACCGAGCGAGATCCCGCAGAGGCCGCGCCGGCATCGGGTCTGACGGTCGGGGTGTACGCGCCGGGCAGAGCGGCGCCCGAGCCGCTCCGCGCGCGGGCGGTCCGTCAGCTCGCGCCGTTGCCCGTGGGTGCGGTGACGATCCTGACCTCTCTCGATGAGGCGCGTGGCCTGCGGTTCGACGCGGTCCTGTTGGTGGGTGAGCCCACCCCGGCCGTGCTCGAGGCGCTAGCTCCCACCTACGCGACGTCGACCCTGCGCGTGCCCGTGCAGGTGCTCGCGTGATCCCCATGACCCTCTCGAGGCGAGAGAAGGCGCTGGCTCTGGCGATCCAGGCCGGCGTGAACCATCCGACGCTGGATGTTCTGGAGGTAGCGCGCAAGTTCGATGAGTTCCTGAGCGCGAACCCGGGGATTCCGGAGCCGCAGCGCCCGCCGACGCGCGGCCGGATCGTGCTCTACACGCTGTCGGAAGCCGACGTGCACGCGATCAACCGGCGCCGCAGCGACGCGACTGCGAGCGGCGTCGGCGGAACGCATTCGGGTGCTCAGGTGCACGTCGGCAACGAGGCGCGTGTCGGCGACGTCGTACCCGTGGTGGTGGTGCGGGTGTGGCCCGACGGCATCAACGGGCAGGCGTTGCTCGACGGCAACGACACGCTGTGGCTGACGTCGCGGCGTGAGGGTACCGAGCCCGGGACGTGGGCGTGGCCGCCCCGCGGGTGATCGCGCCCGTCTCGGGTGTGATCGGGTTCGCGGTGGTGCCGGATCGGCCGCGAATGTTTCCGCCTGTCGAAGCGATCGTCTCGCAGCAGGCGGACCCCCCGGAGCGGGCGGTGTCCCGGGTGGAACGGGAACGGGCGCGCCGAGCCTGAGCCCGGACGACCGGGAGGTGAGCGGTGCCACACGATGCCGAGAAGCTCAGCGCTACCGAGTACGCGCGGCTCCTCGGCATCGTGTGCCCGCGAGGGTCCGTGTGCTGGCTGTGCCGTGGTCGGCGCGGACCGATCAGGTTCGACCTTCGCGCTCGGCATCCGCTCGGCCCTTCCCTTGACCACGTCATCCCAGCGTCGAAGGGCGGCACATGGGATCTGTGGAACCTGCGACCCGCGCACTTCGGGTGCAACGCTCGTCGCCGCGATCGTGCCCCGTCCGTGCCGCGCGGCACGCGCTCGCGACGGTGGGCCTGACACGCCCGACGTCGTGAGAGCGGACGCGCAGTGCCGGGGCGAGGCGCCACCCCCAGGATCATGTGCAGTTTTTTCCCGACCCCCCACCAGCGCTCACCCTCGCTCCGCCCAAAAATCTCTCTCCCCGGTTCGTTCTACGCACTTGTAGGGCGCTGTAGGGCTGAGCGCGGTGCTGAGCGGCTGCGGGCGGGTGCCGATGGGCAACGGGTCGCGGGCTGATTCGGCGGCGTCAGATGGTCACTGAGCGGAGGTGGTGCCGTGGGTGGGAAACCGTTGCCGCCGCACGGCACTCGCGGTAGATACCGGCTGAAATGCGGGTGCGACAAGTGCCGAAAGTGGAAGTCGGATGACATGGCCGCGTACCGCGAGCGCAAGCGCGCAGCGGAGGCCGGCGAGTCCCCGTCTGAGGGCGCGACGAGGGCTCGCCCTACACGTGCCAAGAGCCCTACAGCTCCTCGTGCTGGGGCTGAGGGTGGCGCGACCGAACGGCCCATGTCGGTGCGCCGCCCGGGGCTGGATGATCCGCTCGCTCAGATGATCGACGACGCGCTGTTCGACGCGCGCGGTGACGCGACTACGGCCGCGATCGTCGCGGCTGAGCGCATCCGTGAGGCCGGGTGGTTGCATCGTGACGAGGTCGAGCCGCTGGATCTGCTCGAGCCGTCATCCGCGATCGAGCGAGCGGCGAGAGAAGCGCTCGTCGACCCGAAGGACGCGGCGACGCGGCTGCGGCACGAGCTGGTTTTCCGCGGCGCGCGGTCGCTGGATGACCCGAAGAACGCGAGGTACTTCGCGAGCACCGTCGAGGCGGTGCGACGTGTGCTCGCGGACCTGATCGCGGGAGGTGGTGCGGATGACGCCGCCGCGATCATGGACGCGATCAGGGGCGCCGCAGGGGATTGAGACGGTCCCGCGGTGGGTGACGCCGCGGAACCCGGCGCGGGAGTCGCGCGGCCGTGAGGTTGTCGGCGTCATGCGTGTTCTCGGTCAGGAGCCGATGCCGTACCAGCGGGAGATCTTCGACACGGCGTTCGAGGTCGATGCGTTCGGTCAGCTCTGGTATCGCGAGATCGTCATCATCCTTCCGCGGCAGTCGGGCAAGACGACGATCGTCATCCCGTGGGGCACGCACCGTGCGCTCATGTGGCCCGAGCGGCAACACATTCTTTACATCGCACAGACGTACGCGAAGGCGCTCGAGAAGCTGACCGACGAGCAGCACTACCGGATCAAGCGGTCGCCGATCGGTCGGCTGCTCCAGCCGAGTCGCACCGGGACGACGCTGCGCGCGACGAACGGCATGCATCACATGCTGTTCAAGAACGGGTCGAAGTGGTCGATCGACGCGGCTACGGAGACGGCCGGGCACGGATCGACCCTCGGGCTCGGCATCGGCGACGAGCTGTTCGCGCAGAAAGACGACCGTCTCGAGCAGGCGATCTCGCCGGCCATGATCGCGGTCGCGGACGCGCAGCGTCTCTGGATCTCGACGGCGGGATACTCGCAACGCAAGTCGCCGTTCCTGTGGGAGAAGAAAGAGCAGGGCCGCGCGCGCGTCGAGCTGCTCCGCGCCGACCTGGCGCTGCTGAACGATCCCCGCTACCGGTCGCTGTACATCGAGTACTCGGCGCCGATGGATGCCGACCCGGACGACCCGCTCACCTATTGGGGCTGCATGCCGGCCCTCGGGTTCACGCAGTCGCTCGCGAACGTGATCAGCGAGCGGGAGAACCTCAAAGACGGGTTCTTCCGCCCGTACCTGAATTGGTGGGCGGACGAACTCACCGTCGAATGGAAGATCCCGAAGGCGAAGTGGGAGGCCGTCGCCGACCCGGATTCGGAGCCCGCCGAAGGTCAGCCGGTGGTGTACGTCATCGATGTGTCGCCGGATTCCACGTGGGCGTCGATCGGTGTCGCCGGTCCTCGGGAGGACGGCGCGATCCACGGCGAGGTGCTCGCCGACGCGCCCCGCATCCTCGACTACGACGACGCCGACCCGACCGGCTGGCTCATCCACGGCGACCGAGATCGGGATATCCCCGGCATCCTCGACGTGCTCAAGAGGGACGACGGGCCGGTGTACGTCGAGCTGAAGACGGCCGGGTTCCTCGTGCCGAAGCTGCAAGAACTCGGCGTCGATGTGCGAGTGATGGCTGATACGGACATCGCCGTGGCCGGGCCGGGCCTGCTCGACGCGGTGCTCACCCGTCAGTTTCGTCACACCGGGCAGGAAGAGATCACCGACGCGCTCCAGGAGGCGGCGGTGCAGGCGTTCGGCGACGGGTGGAAGTTCACCCGCAGCAAGAGCATGCGCCCGATCACCGCGCTCGTCTCGGTCGCGTACGCCCGGCAGATGCTCTCGAAGCTGCTGCCCGAACTGTCGTACGACCCGCTCGCGGCGTTCCGTGAGGCGAACCGCTCCGACTGAAAGGAGGCCGATCGTGCCTGAACATGACCGCACGGAGCTTCTCACCACCGTGCTCGAGGTGGTCGGTATCGCGCTGATCGTCGTCGGGATCAGCCTGTGGTCGATCCCCGTCGCGCTGATCGTCGCTGGCATCGGCGCGCTGGCTGCGTCGTACGCGATCAAGCCGTGGCGAGGTGGTCAGCGGTGAGCTTCCTTCCTCGTGCGGAGAAGCGCGACCTCGACTCGTCGAGCCTGTGGGGCTCGTTCTCCCCGTCGCTCGTCGGGCCGCGGAAGGTCACGCAACTCGCGCCCGTCTACGGTGCGGTCGGGCTGATCGCCGACCTGATCGCGAGCACGCCGATCTCCGTCGCCCGTGAGGTCGGCAACGGCGAGGAGGAGCCCGCCGAAGCGCCGCCGTGGCTGACCGACCCGGACCCGTTCCTGTCGGTCTACGACTGGAGCAAGCTCATGGTCACGCTCTTGCAGCTCCGCGGGAACGCGTTCGGGCTGGTCGACCAGTATCGCCGGTACGTGCGGTGGCTACCCCCGGAGTGGGTGACGGTCAACGATTCGAATCCGCTGAACCCGGTCTACCACGTGCTGGGGCGAGAAATACAGCTCGTCAAGCGGGGCGGCAACCTGATCCACCTCCGCAACTTCGTGGAGCCCGGACGGGCGATGGGGCTCTCTCCCATCGAGCACTTCGCGGCAACGTTCGACATGGCGACGCTCGCGAGCGAGTACGGCCGGCGTTGGTTCCGCAACGCGTCGGTGCCGCCCGGTGTTCTGTCGGCGAAGACGTCGAAGCTGTCGCCCACGCTGCTGCGCGAGGCGCGCGACGACTTCGTGAACGCCGCGAAAGACGGCAAGCCGGTGGCACTGCCCGGAGAGTGGGACTACACCAAGATCTCCCTCACCGCGGAAGAGGCGCAGTTCCTCGCAACGATCGAGGCGAGCGCGACCATTATCGCGACGATCTACCGGCTGCCGCCCGAGGACATCGGCGGGAAGGCGGGCAACTCCCGCACGTACAGCAACCGCGAGATGGATCAAGAGCTGCTGAACGTGCGAACGCTCCAGCCGATCACACTCAACGTCGCTGCCGCATTCGGCGACATTCTGCCGCCTGGTCACAAGCTGCGTTTCCACCTCGAGGCGCTCGCCGAGCCGAGCCTGCTCGATCGTGCGCGGGTGGATTCGGAGGAGCTGAAGAACCTGACGCTCACGCCGGAGGAGGCGCGACGGCGTCGTGGTCGCAGTCCCCTCACCGACGCGCAGCTCGACCGTGGGTACGAGCTGTTCCGGAAGAACCGGTCCGAGTCGGAATCGACGTCGAACGCGACATCGCTCGCGCTCACAGAGGAGGCATCATGACGATCACCATCGAACGCCGCGGCACGCATCAGGCGGTCGAGTTCCGCGCCACCGACGGAGGTAGCGGGCTCGGCGTCATCGGCGGGTACGCGCTCGTCTTCGACACGCTCAGCCGCGACCTCGGCGGTTTTTGCGAGGAGTTCGCCCCGGAAGCGTTCGGGGCGCCTGGGAAGGGCGGCGCGCTCGACCTGTCACTGCACACGCGGGTGATCTGCCGGTCCGAGCACGACAGCCGTCTGCTGCTCGGCGCGACCGACTCGGGGACGCTTCGCGTCTTCGTCGATGACACCGGCATCCGGTACGAGGATGATCTGCCGAACACGTCGGCGGGTCGAGACGCCGCGGTGCTCGCCGAGCGCGGCGACTACCGGTTCTCGTCGTTCTCGTTCACCGCGCTCGACGAGCAGTGGCGCCAGGACGCGGACGGGCGCCTGGTCCGCCGCGTCACCCGCGCGACCCTGCACGACGTGAGCCCCGTCGCTGACCCGGCCTACTGGTCGTCGTCCACGGCGATGCTCCGCGCGATCGACCTCGACGCCGTGCGCGCGTCCCTCATCCCCCCGCCCGCCGAGCCCGGCGAGCGAGAGGCAGCGGTGCGCCGCGCCGCTGCCGCCATGACACGCGAGACGCATCCCGCGCTCGTGACCCGAGCCCGCAAGCGCGGGATCTGAGAAAGGAGAACCCGGATGACCAGCATCCAGGAACGCATCAAGTCCCTCGCCGACGAGCAGAAGCGGGCGTGGGAGACGGAGGGCAAGCCGCTTGCGGACATCGCCGCCGAGCGAGCCCTGACGGCCGAGGAGCACGCGAAGTTCGAGAAGCTCACCCGAGCATTCGACGACTTCGACGACCGGATCACGCTGCTGCGCCAGCAGCGTGACATCGAGCAGCGCGCGATCGACTTCGCCGCGGACGTGCTCGGCAACCCGTCGGCGTTCGGCCCCGCGGCCGACGTCGCCGCGTTCGCGAACGAGATCCGCAACGCGCTGCGCTCGGCGTCCTCGCCTCTCGAGTACGCGGCGTCGATCGAAGAGGCACGGGCGATCAGCCGACTGCTGCCCGCGGGTACGCCCGCTGTGGTGGCGGCGCAGGCGCGCGCGCTGAGCGTGGGGACGCCGACGGCGGGCGGTAACACCGTCGGCAAGACCTTCCTCTCGCAGCTCATCGAGCCGCTGCGTCAGTTCTCCGGCATCTACGCGGCCGGCGCGTACGTGCTCACCACGGAGAAGGGCGACGACGTGATCCTGCCGCGCCTCACGAGCTTCGGCGCCGCGGCGCCCGCTCCTGAGGCGACGCAGCTCACCGGTACCGATCCCGCGTTCGCGCAGATCACCCTCAAGGCCTACGGGTACGGCGACTACCGCGGCATCAGCCGCGAGCTGGTCGACGACTCCCTCGTGGACATCGAGGGGCTCGTGTCCCGCCTGATCGGCGAGAACATCGCCGTCCTGTTCGGGCAGAAGCTGGCGACGGGCGCGGGCGGCACCGAGCCGACCGGCATCGCCACCGCGGCCACGGCCGGCGTGACCGGTGCCACGGGCGTCGGCGGTGCGCCGACGTGGGACAACCTGATCGACGTCCAGGAATCGGTTCTCGCGCCCTACCAGGCGAACGCCTCGTGGGTCGCAGCGAACACCGCCGTCGCGGCGGCGCGGAAGCTGAAGGACAACAGCGGCCGTTACTACTGGGAGCCGAACGGTCAGACCGGCGCACCCGCGCAGCTCCTCGGTGCGCCTGTGTACCGCGACCCGTTCCTCTCGCCCCTCGGCGCCGGGTCGAAGTCGATCTTCTACGGCGACTTCTCCCGTTACTGGGTCCGTCTCGTGGGGTCGACCCGCATCGAGCGTTCCGACCAGGCGCTCTTCGGTGCCGACCAGATCGCCTTCCGCGGCAAGCTCCGCGCGGACGGTGCTCTCATGGACGCCTCGGCGGTCAAGTCGTTCGTCGGTGGTGCAGCGTGACCGCCCGCAAGCAGGCCGCTCGTCCCGAGGAGGAGGCGCAGGCGACCCCTGCGGCTCCCGCGGAGGCGGAGACGGCGGATGCCACGGATGCCGCGGCGTCTGTTGCGCCGGAGGCGCCCGTGGCGGCGGCGACCACCGATGCCGAGAAGGACGCCGAGATCGCTCGCCTGCGGGCGGAGGCGGCGGAGTCGCAGCGCAAGCTCGACCTCCTCCTCGCCGGGCAGCCGATCGATCCCGAACCGCAGGTGGTGCTCGAGTCGCTCGAGGGCGACGTGGCCGTGCGGATGCTGATCACGATCAGCGGTTCGCGTGACGGCGAGCCCTGGCCCGCCGCAGGCGGTGTCGTGACGCTGCCCGCGGCGGAGGCCGCGCAGTACATCGCAATCGGGTACGCCGCGCGAGCGGAGTGAACCGAGGCGTCTGAGCCGAGGGGCGCGGCACCTGACCGGGTGCCGCGCCCCTCGGTCGTCGCACAGGAGGGGAGAGGCCGTGGCGAAGAATTGGCCGCTTCGCGCGAACGATTTGCGCAAAGCGCTCGAGTACAGCGTCGGGCAGGACGACGCCGCCGAGCTGGAGATGTACATCAAGGCCGCGTGTGAGCGCGTGGACCGTAAGACCGGCCGCGACGTCGAACCGACCCGGCACGAGGTGAACGGGCACGTCCCGGCACTGTTCGTGCTGGCTGCTCGCCGCACGGCGAAGCTGTGGTGGCAGCAAGACAAGAAGGGGCCGCGGGCGCGCCCTACGGGCGAGGAGCTGGCCCCGAACGAGGGCATCGGCGGTATCGACCTTCCTCGCACCGTGGCCGGCATCCTGGCCGACTACCCGCCGCGGCCGGGGTTCGGCGCATGAGCGAGCTTGTGGTCGTGAGCGCGACCAGCTCGGTGCTCAAGGCCCGCGCGGGGCTCATCGCTGCGGTGCGTGCTGCTCTCGCCGCCGATCGGTCGGTGGACATCGAGGCCGGGTTCTCGGGTGCCCCGGAGAATCCGGATTGGGTCGCGTTCGGCGACGTCGACCAGGCCGTGGACCCGAAGACGATCGGGCCGCGGCGGTCGTATGACGAGATGATCACGCTCGGCATGAACGTGGGGGCGTGGCGGTCGGGGCGCGGCGACGACGTGGTGAATGCCGCGTACGCCCGCTGCGACGAGCTGCTGTCGAAGATCTGGGCGTACATCGCCGACGGCGACAACATCACGCTCGGCGGCGTCGTCGCGTGGTGCTGGCCCGGGTCGGCTTCGTGGGCGGGTGCAGAGGTTGAGGGCGGGTTCCAGGTGGAAGTCGCCGCGGAGTTCGTGTGCACGCACCGAGTGCGGGCCGCGTAGGAAGGGAGACAAGGGTGGCGAAGTTTAAGAACGTCGGGCCGCTGGGCGCGCTCGACATCGACGTGCTCGGGCTGCGCGGGATCGAGGTCGGCGAGGTGTTCGAGGTGCCCGATCACCTCGCGGCGGCATTCGTCGGACAGGTCGAGATCTACGAGGTCGTGGACGTGCCGCAGTCCGTGCACGACGCGTACGCCGCGTCGCTGGCGGAGGAAGCGGACATCAGGGGGGAAACCGTCGCGCCGGCCGGTGAGGGCGACGCGTCGCCCGGACCTGCGCGCACGCGTCAGCGGAAGGCCGATCAGGAAAGCCAGGAGGGTGAGAAGTGACCACGCAACTCGATTTCTCGGTGGGGCTCGGCCTCGAAGCCGCGTTCGCCACCATCACGCCCGCTACACGATTCTTCGAGTCGGAAGCGAAAGCGAAGTGGGACGTCAAGACGGCGATGAGCAAGGGGCTCCGTCCGACGAAGGGCGTCGACCGGACGTCGCGACAGTCCATCTCTCACGTCGAAGGCACGATGGACATCACGGTGGACGCGCCGACGCGTGGCCTCGGGTTCCTCATCAACGCGGTCATGGGTTCCGTCGTCACGACCAACGTCTCGACCGGGCTCACGCAGCAGGTGCACACCCTGTCGACCACGGACCCGGTCCCGACGTACGCGGTTCAGGAAGTGGTGCCGCTGCTCGGGGGAGCGGCGAACAACGCGCATATCTTCCGTGGGTGTGCGTTCGACTCCCTCACGATCGACGCGAAGGAAGGCGAGTACGTTGCGGTGACGGCGTCGGCGCTGTTGTCGCGCATCCTCGTCACGTCCCCGGGTGTGGCGGCGGCGTACCCCTCCGATGACGGCCTGTTCTCCTACGTGCAGGGGCAGATCTTCCTGGGGGACGGTGTGCTGACGGAGCCGACGACGACCGCGCTGGCCTCGCTCGCGGTGACGAGTGCCGTGAACATCGCCGATTTCTCCGTGACGGTGAAGCGCAACCTCGACCAGAAGGGGTTCAACCTCGGCGGTGCGGGTCTTCGCCGACGCGCGCCCGTGCTCGGCAAGCCGCAGATCACCGGGAAGCTGACTGCGGAGTACACCGACAACGTGCTGCGAGACGCCTACCTCGCGCAGACGTCTCTCGCGTGCGTGCTGACATTCACGAACGGCACCGCCGTTCTCCAGGTCGTCCTCCCGGCGATTCGTCTCGGGGGCGAGGTGCCGGCATCGAACGGCGGCGAAACCGTGACGCAGTCGATTCCGTTCACCGCGTTCGACAACGGGACCGCGACACAGCCGATCTGGATCGTCTACCGGTCGGCGGACACCGCACCATGACCCGCGGGGGTGTCACGCCGAACATCGCGCTTGACACCTCCAGTGTCCGTACCCGGTTCGAGCGCATCAAGGAGTTCAGTCCGGCGCTCGCGCGCCGGGTGCGTCGGGACTTTCGTCAGTCCGGCGACGAGATCATCTCGGAGCAGCGGGCCATCCTGGATGGTCCGCTGCCCCGCGGTGTCGCAGTCGTCGGGCAGCGCACGCGCAGGACGTACAACGCGAAGACGAAGCGGATCGTCAAGCGGCGACTCAACGTCTACGGCGACCGCGACGTGAAACGTCCCGGCCGATCCAGGTCCAACGACGAAGACGGCGTGGGGCTGCGCGAGGGCATCAAGAAAAGCCTCCGCACGCGCGTCGTCATCACGGAGAAGCGGACGTCGATCGCAGTGCGGACAACGAACGCGAAGCGCACGGGTGCCACGTTCTGGCAGGCCAAGCGCTTCCGGCATCCGACGTTCGGTCACCGCGACCGGATGCAGTACCAGGCCGGCATGCCCTACTTCTGGGAGCCGGCGTTTCGAGGGGCAGAGGCCGCCGCGGCGCGCGTGGACGCGTCGATCGACGAGGCCCTGGCCGAGATCAGCGATTAGGAGATACACGTGCCCACACTCGTTCTCGACGACGGCCGCGAGGTCGACGTCATCAAGCCCAACGTGCAGGAGAAAATCCTGGCGCAGTCGCAGTACCGGCGTGAGTTCAAGACCTCGCCCGCCGACATGGTCGACGTGATCCAGTCCGTCGATTGGGCGGTCACGATCTCCGTCTTCGCCACCCTGCACCGCAACGGCGTGCCGGAGCGGATGCCGGATCTGCTCGACGACGAACGCATTCGGTACTGGCACGGCCGCATGCGACACGGGGCAGGTGAGATCGCCGATGCGGAGGCGGTCGCCGACGCGAAGGCGGAGGGTGAGCAGAGCCACAACCCTTCCGCGACGGAGGCCGCGGGCGGCGATCCCGCGGCACCAACAGCGCCGCCGTCGACCGACTGAACAAAGCCGAGCCCTATACCGAGGATCAGGTGCGCAAGCGCATCTTCGTCGTGGGCCGGGGGGACATGTGGCCGAGCTACACGCCCGATGTGATCTACGCGATGGATGTCGACCTGTGGGAGCAGTTGGCTCTCGCGGTGGACGCGGAAATCGCTTATCGAGAGCAGAAGCAGCGCGAGCCCGAATCGCGCTCCCGTCGAAGTAGGGGGTAACCATGCCCGGTGCGGCGAAAGATTTCCAGATCAACATCCTCGCCGACGACGCTCAGGCCCGGCAGGTCTTCAAGGGCTTCGAGGCGGTCGCTATCGGCGCCGCTGCGACGATCGCAACGGCCTGGGCGAAGGCGCAGGTTACCGAAGCGTTCGCTGGCGCTGCCGATACAGGGCAGGCGAACGCCCGTCTGGCGGCGTCGCTCGGCGCGACGGCCGACGAATCGGCACGGTGGGGAGCGATCGCGGGTGACGTCTGGTCGAAGGGGTTCGCCGACCGCGCCGACGTGGACGCTGCGATCTCCGCCGTTCGCCGCAACATCGGCAACTTCGCTGACGGCGAAATGACCGATCTCGTCACGAAGGCCACCACCCTCTCCGACGTCATGGAGCAGGACGTCATCAAGACGACGGGCGCCGCGGGCGCTCTGCTCCGAAACGGACTCGCCAAGGATGCCGACCAGGCGTTCGACATCACGGCTGCCGGACTCCAGTCCGTCGCCAACCAGGGCGACGATCTGTTGGACACCTTCATCGAGTACTCCCCGTTCTTCAGGAAACTCGGCCTCGACGGGCAACAGTCACTCGGGCTTCTGAGTCAGGGCATGGCCGCGGGCGCGCGTAACAGCGACTTCCTCGCGGACGCTCTCAAGGAGTTCGTCATTCGCGGGCAGGAACCGGTACGGCGGTCGACGGCGGACACGGCTGCGGCGATGGCTGCGGCACAGCAGGCGGGGGAGAGCCTCGCGCGGGCGCAGCGTGACGAGACGCGCGCGCAAGAGGGCCTGAACGCAGCACGGCAGCAGGCGGTGCGGGATCTCGATGCGCTCGCCGACCGCCTAGCCGGATCACAGTTGTCAGAGCGCGGCGCAGAGCTTGCCGTGCAGCGTGCGCAAGAGCGACTCAAGGCCGTCGGTAGTGGAAACTCCGACACCATCGCCTCGGCGGAAGCTGACTACGCGGCGGCGATAGAACGTCAGCGCTCTCTCGGGAACCGCGTCACTGCCGGTGAGCAGGCGGCTCTCCAGGACGCCGTCGACCGCGCCAAGCGCGACCTCGACGCGGCGCGCAGCGCGCCGACGCCGTCGGGGCTGGACGCAGCGGAGGCGAAGCTGGCCTACGACCAAGCGGTCTTTCAGCTCGAGCAGCAGCGCAAGGAAACCCGAGCGCTCGCCGACGAAAAGGCGAGGGCTGACCAGGCCGGCGTCGAAGGGTCGCAGGGGGTGCAGTCTGCGCAGGACTCCCTCGCGAACGCGCAGAAGTCCGTTACGGAGGCGACCGACGCCGCCGCGAAGGCGAACGCCAACGCGGCCGACGATTCCACTGCGCTCGGCAAGGCGTACCGCCGCCTCGGTATTGACGGCGAGTGGGCCGCAGCCGCTATCGCCTCCGGTGGACCGGACGCGCAGCGGGCGCTCCAGATGGTGCGAGATGGGCTCCTCGGGGTCACCGACCCGGTGGAGCGCAACGCCCTTGCCGTGCAGCTCTTCGGCACCAAGGCGGAGGATCTGCAAGGTGCGCTGTACGCGATGAACCCGAGCACAGCCGTGGACTCTCTGGGGCGGGTGGCGGGAGCCTCGCAGCAGCTCGCGACGACGATCGAGGAGGGGCCGCAAGCGCAGATTGAGGCGCAGCGACGTGCCGTGCAGAACTCGGTGACCGACTTCCTCGAGTGGAGCGGCGTGATGGGCGACGCGGGTATCTGGGTGGCAGCGTTCGGCGGGGACGTCCTGGGCGCTGTGGGCGCCGTCGGAGGCCTCGCGGTGGCGATCGCGACTTTCCGGGCAGCGCAGACGGTGGCGACCGCGGCGACCGTCGCGAACACAGCGGCGACCGTGGCAAATAATGCGGCGTGGTACGCGTCTCCGGTGACGTGGATCATCCTCGCGATCATCGTCGCGATCGGACTGCTGGTCGCGGCGGTGGTGTGGCTGTGGACGAATTGGGATGACGTCACGAAGTGGATGGGCGAGGCCTGGACCAACGTCTCGACCTGGATTGGTGACGGCGTCGACTGGGTTGGCGGCAAGGTGGGCGAGGTGGTCGGGTGGTTCAACTCCCTTCCCCTACAGGCGGGAGTGGGTATCGCCAGCCTCGGGCGCGGTCTGCTCGAGGCTGGTCATGGGATCGCTACAGCGTTCGCGTGGTTGTGGAACAACACGGTCGGCGCGGTCGATATCCAGCTTCCCGGGTTCCTCGGATTCCCCGGGGCGCATCTGTCTGTGCCCGACATCATCGTGCCGGCTCTGGCGTCGGGCGGTGTCGTGCTCGGACCGACACTCGCGCTGATCGGCGAGGCTGGCCCCGAAGCGGTCGTGCCGCTCAGCCGGGCATCCGAGCACGGCTTCGGAGGTGGCGGTGGTGTGACGCACGTCGTGCTCGAGCTGGACCGCAGGGTGCTGTACGAGGCGTTCGTGAAAGAGGAGCGAGGGAGGCGCTGATGCAGGCTGGTCCGAGCGGGTTCGATGAGGCGTTGGCGTCGCGTTCGGCCGACACGTTGACCGTGCATGCTGTCGTGGCGACCCCGGGTGACGATGTGGCGTCGGCGTCCGGGTGGGCCGAGGCTCTTGTGATCGAGCGTCAGATGTCGGGCGAGCTGCCTCCCTCGGCGTCTGATGTCGTCGGGGGAGTTTCGGCCACGCTCCGAGTCGACGGTGACGCGAACGGGGCGGCAGCACCCGTCCCGATGCGCGACGCGGCCTCCTGGCTGACGTCGCAGGTGGACGTGCGTCTGGGATACGGCGGGCTCGAGGTGCCGGTGTTCTCTGGGCGGGTGTCGCGACTGGACGCGGCCGAGGGCGACGGATCGCTGCGTGTCGACGCGCGCGACGCGAGCGAACGGCTCACCGTGCCTGTCCGGCTGCGCCCGTACGGCAGCGTCGGTGTATTCCGGCATCCGACGAACACGGCCGGTGTGATCGTGTCGATTCTGCACGCGAACGGCATCCGGGTGACGCCGGCCCCGCGGTCGACGTCGTGCGAGCTGTCCGTCCCGGGCGTCGGTGGGTGGCTCGCGGACATCGGGTGGACGGTCCCGCGGGGTGCGTCCGTGTCCTCGACGTGGACGGCGGGCCGGTTCGGTCCGGCGGCTGCCGCGAATCCGGACGGCTCGGCGGAGATCATCGTCGGCTACCTCGCCAACCGGCGCGCGTTCGTGGGGAACTCGACGATGTTCGAGGCGTGGGTGCGGGTTGTCGCTGGTCAGGACATTCCGCAGGTGCTCCGCTTGGCGAGCTACGTCGGGGAGGCTGTCACTCTTGACGTCACCGCGGGGGCTGCGGCTGTGGTGTGGCGGCGCGACTTGGGCACTTCGAGCACGCTGATCAGCGCCCCCGTATCGGCTGGTTGGCACCACCTCTGTGTGGAGGTGGGGCCGATCGCGTACGCGAAGCTGTGGATTGACGGCGTCGAGGCCGCGTCTTCGACGAGTCCCTGGCCGGGTGGTGCGACGACGTCTGACGTCGACACGTTGCGGTGGTCGCCTGGCGTGCAGGCTGTCGCTGTCTACTGGCGTGAGGGGCAAGTCAACACCCCTGCGCAGCCGACCTCGGCCGTGGTCGGGTTCGTGTCGGAAGCGGACGTGTCCCTCGGCGCCCTCGATCTTGTGAGCATCCCGGATGTCGATGGGCGGGAGTCGTGGGCGGTGGCGCAGGAGATCGCGCAGGCCGAACTCGGCATGGTCGGGTTCAGTGAGGCCGGCCGGTTCTTCTTCCGCTCACGCGCGGACCTCGCCGCAGTCACCGTGCCTGTCGCGACGTGGGGCGTGGATCTCGTCGATGACGTACGTCCCACCGTCTCCGCCGACGCTCTGATCACGCGGGTTACCGCGAAGGTTCGTAGCGTCACCGGCACACCGTGGGCTCCGGGACCGGACAACGATAAGCCGTCCGTTGTGGCCGACGCGCCGGACTCGGGCATTTCTATCCCGGTCGGGACTTCCTCTGTGCTGGTGACCTCGTCGACTCCGCTCGTCGTCGATACGCAGGCGATGTCGGTCATTACGACCGCGGCGGGGGCGTGGCAGGCGCCCGCCGCGGTGGTGCTCTGCTACTCCGCATCCGGCGCGACGCGGTACACCGGGGGGCAGGTTCGGGCGTGGCTGTCGCCGGTCAGCATGACGTCCTGGCGGGTGACGTTCGTGAACAGCAGCGGGTTCGTCCTGTACGCGGCGTGGCCTTCGGAGTGGGTGACGGACAACACCCCGTTCGGGATGAAGGCCGGAGATCCCGGGCTATGGATCAACGGCACGGCGTTTGAGTCGGGAAAGGCCGTCGAGTTGGTCGTCGATCGCTCGAACACGGCGGGTGTGACCGCATGGGGCACGCGCACGCACGAGCTTGCACAGAGCCCGTGGCGGCAAGATGCCGCCCGGGTGGCGACATTCGTGGACGGGCTGCTCGCTGACACGTCCAAGCCGCGCGCGCAGGTATCGGACATCACCGTGCCGGCCGATCCGCGGTGGCAGATCGGCGACCCGGTGCGGGTGAGTGACTGGCGAGGCAAGCTCCCGGGGTTCGTCGCCCGGATCACATCCGTGAGGTTGACGGTATCCCGTGACGTTGAGAACGGGATCGTCGGGACGTACGGGCTCCGGCAGATCCCCGGGACGCTGCCTCGCGTCACCGCGCAACCCGCGGACGCCTCGGTGTTCGCAGGCGACGACGCGACGTTCGCTGTCGCTGCGAGCGATGTGAGCAGCTACCAGTGGCAGCAGCAGCCGCGGCCCGGCGCGACGTGGACGCCGATCCCCGGTGCGACCGGAGCCAGCTACACCCGGACGGGGGTAGCGCTGTCGGACAACGGCAGCCGCTACCGGTGCAACGTCATCGGCCCGACAGGTGACGACTGGACGCGCGCAGCGCGCCTGACCGTCTCATAAAGCAAGAGGGAGAGATCATGCCCGTGATTCAGTTCCGATTCGCCGATCCGACACCGGACGGCGACGACGCACCCGCAGGGGAGAGAGTGCGCTGTGCGCTGCTCGAGCCCGAAGCGGTGACCGGCGTCTACCGTTCCGTCGCCGAGTTTCAGGTGCCGCTCGTGGCCGGCGCGGCGGATGCCACGCTGTCGGCCGGCGCGTGGTACATCGCGGTCGACGGGGTCGAGGGGATCTCCGAACGGTGGGTGCTCGTGCCCTCCGGTGCGGGACCGGTGCTGTTCACCGCGCTTCCCGACGTCGACCTCTCGACCGTGCCCGTGCAGCCCGTGCAGGTGCCGCGGTGGTCGGCGCTGGATGGGCGGCTGAGCGTGCTCGAGCAGGCCGGCGCAGAAGTGTCTCTCGAGACGGACCCGGCCGTGCCCGGGTCGGTCGTGCTCGTCGTGGCACCCCGGGCGACGCCGGCCGCGCCCGTCGTCGTTCAGCAGCCGGCGAGCCTCACGAGGGTAGCTGGTGCCGTCGCCGTGTTCACCGCTTCCGCGAGCGGGACGCCCGCACCGACGGTGCAGTGGCAAATCAACGGAGGAGCGTGGGCGGACATCGCGGGTGCGACGAGCGCCAGCTACACCATCCCCTCTGTCGCGGTCGCTGACGACGGCAAGCAGTACCGTGCGATCTTCACGAACGCATCAGGTTCGGTGGCGACACAAGCCGCGACGCTGACGGTCACCGCGAGTGGGGGCGGTGGGGGGTCGGCGCCCGTCGTGACGACGCAGCCGCAGTCACAGACGGTCGCCTCCGGAGCATCGCTGACGCTGACCGCGGCGGCGACCGGCGCGACCTCTATGCAGTGGTACACCAGCCTGGATAACGGGGCCACGTGGAAGACGATCGCGGGCGCGACGGACACGACGTACGCGGGGACCGTGTTCGCGGGAGGACCGTCGCCGCGGTTCCGCGCGACGTTCACCAACACGTCCGGCTCGGTAACGACGGACGCGGCGATCATCACGGTGACGGGGGACTGACATGACGGACCAGCGTGTGCACATCCCGGTCCTCGACGCCAACGGCAAGCTCGACCCCGGCGTACTCCCGGCCCAGGCGACGGGCGGGGGTGCGCAGTGCGTCACCTGGGCTTTCGCGGGCGATCTCGCGGTGCGCTCGGGCGTGCTGCTGTGGGAGTCCCCGCCCGCACCGATCAAGGTCACTCGGCTGGGGATCACCGTCGGCACCCTCGGCGGCGCATCCGGGCAGGTGGTCGCCGCGCTCTCCGTCAACACGGCGTCATACGCAACGGTCGGGCTGGATCGGTCGACGCGCCGCGCGGGAGTCTCGGTGACCGGCCCGACGATCACCGCGGGCGCGCTGCTCACCGTCGATATCACGGCAGTGACGACGGGTGGCGTGCCGGCCGACGCGGTCGTACAGGTTTGGTGGGAGTACGTGTGATCGTCCAGCCGCCGACAGCACCCGTCCGCGTGCCCGTGGCCTCGTCGGTGATCCCGGTCCAGTTCGCTGAGCCCTCCGCGAACCTCGCCGCCCAGCGGGCTGCATGGGAGGTGGAGTACGCGCGCATCCCCGCGGTGATCCGTGCCGAGATGGAGCAGTGGTATCTCTACGGCGGCGTGCGGCTTACGCGGCTGACGTACCGGTTCGGGTCAGCGACCTGGTTGGCGGACGGCCCGGGCGCGTGGATCGGGTGGGCATCGAACTACGCCGGGCTGTACGATTCCGCGACGGTCGGAGGTGCCGACGCGATCTTCCATAACCACAAGATCGCGTGTGCGACGAACTATCGCGACGGTGCGTCTGCGATCGTCCATGAGTTCGGGCACCACATCGACGCGGTGCTGACGTACCTCCGTGGTACGCCGTGGGGTCCACTCTCAGCGCTGAACTACGGCACGCCGTTCGCCGAAACGTGGGCCGCGCGGCATGCGCAGATCCCCTCGGCTTACTACGGTGCGACGAACATCCGTGAGTGGATGGCCGAGCAATGGCGGTGCATAATCCAGGGCGATCCGGCTACCTTCAAGCAATTGATGGGCGGCGACGCGCCCACCGCTACGGCGATCTACGCCCACTGGGTGACCCTCTTCCCGTCCCTCGCTGGACGTCTCGCTCTCTGACGAAAGCTCCCCCTCCCGGCCCCCTTCACACGGCGGCTGGGAGGGGGAGCTTTCGTCTTTACCGGGGGCAAAGGTGCGCCGAGGCCTCGGCGAACACGGCCGCCAGGCGCTCGTCGGTCGCTGCGCCGTAGCCGCGCGCTCGCTCCACCATCTCGGACCGCGGGATGTCGGGGAAGTCGGCGTACAGATCGCAAGCCTGGTGACCTGTCTCGAGCATGTGCGACTCGACGTCGGCTGACCACGGAACGTTCACGATGTCGCGGACCGCCACGAGGTAGTCGTACTCGGCCGGAGAGTATTGGGCGGCGGAGGAAATCGGCTCGCTCCTGTTGGCGAGTGACACGACGATGACGATCGTGAGGATGAGCATCGCGCCCACCCCCAGCGCGGAGGCGAGAATCGCGTGAGGGCTCATGCGGCGCCGCGCCAGGGGGGCGCGAGGAGACGGCGTCGCGCGTCGGTCGTTGGTCCAGGCCTCGCCGTTCCAGTGGCGCTGCAAGCCCTGGCGCTCGGGGTCGGGATACCAGCCTGCGGGTGCGCTCATTTTCGGCCTGTCCTCCTCTGTGTGCGCGCCGGAGCGTAGCGCGACGGTGAGGACGGTGGGTGAACAGGCGTCGAGCGGGCAACGCGGAACGCGTCGCGCAGGCATCCCCGACGCGTCGCGTGACACCGGCGCGGCGCGACCCGTCGTGCTGACCGGCGGGCGCGACGCGTTATGGGCGTCAGCCGTAGCGCGTGGCCGCCCGCGACGGCTGGGCAGGTGATCTCAGCTCGGATGTTCGTCAGCGGCGCTCGACCAGATCCAGCACCGGTATTCGGTTTCCTCGATCTGGAAGACGATGCCGACCGCGTCCGGGGTCCACCGTGCGGCGAGGGCTTCGACGCGCACTGGAACGCTGCCGAACCGTACCCAAGCCCTGACCTTGCGCCGCGGCTTCGGATCGATCGTCAACGGCACTTCGTCAAGTCGCAGCTCGACATCGGTCAGGGTCTGGGGCGGGGCGCCGCGCGCGATGGTGACGAGCGCGCGGTCGTTCATGCGCCGGTCGACGGCGTCGGCGTAGCGTCTGTTCGTTCCCACGGGTGGCCGGATGTCCTTTCTCCGGCCGAGGAGATCAGGGTACGTTGCGGGGCCGACACCGGCACGACATCGAGTCGGCACGCGTGACACCACGTCGCTGCGATCACCGTCCCGCAGACAGGGCAGGACAGCGGGGGCGGCAAAGTCATGCCGTCGAACGTAAGGCGTCAGAGCTACCGACGTCAGTCGAGAGTCGGGGGCAGCCTGCTCCACGTTTGCTCCACGCGACCCCTGATTCGCGAGGTCACAAACAAGAAACCCCCGACTGATCGGGGGTTTCATTGTGGGCGATACCAGACTCGAACTGATGACCTCTTCCGTGTGAAGGAAGCGCGCTACCAACTGCGCCAATCGCCCTTCGTCCCCAACGGGACTCGACTACCTTACCCGATCCGCGGGGACCGTTCCGACCACGACGATGGACACGCGCGGGCCGCGTCTGGTTTTGCGCACGCCCCGGAATCGGGTAATGTCTTACGAGTGCTCGGGGCAAGCCCCGGGAACAAAATGCGGATGTAGCGCAGTTGGTAGCGCACAACCTTGCCAAGGTTGGGGTCGCGAGTTCGAGTCTCGTCATCCGCTCGAGTGTGAAGATATTCGTCAGGTTCCCGGCGAACGATCATGACACGTGGGTCGAACCACACACGGTGGCGTGGCCGAGCGGCTAGGCACCGGCCTGCAAAGCCGTTTACACGGGTTCGAATCCCGTCGCCACCTCGACGACAACTGAACAGCCTTCATAGGCGCGATTGGCGCAGCGGTAGCGCGCTTCCCTGACACGGAAGAGGTCACTGGTTCGATCCCAGTATCGCGCACCACAGAAACCCCCGGCTCGCCGGGGGTTTTCTTTTTCTAACGTCCGGCTTCGCGATCCCGGTCGCGCTTGCGCGCCCTACCCGCCGCAGGCTGAGGCGGATGCTCGACGACGTCGCGGAGCCGCTCACCTGGCCTGGGGGCCTGCTCGGGGGCGGGGGAGACGTTTCGGATCGACGGATCGGCGGACTCCGGCCGGCCGCGTCGGATGTACCAGCTCACCGGCAACTCGCGCGTTCCGAACCAGCCGCGACGGGAGCGCACCAGGGTGAAACCTTGATCCCGCAGGTCGAGCGCGTGCTCGTAGGTCATGGCCGTCGGGGCGATGCGGACCCAACCCTCGCGGTAGTCATAGACGTGGGTCGCGATGTGGTGGCGGGACATGCGAACCTCCTCCTCTCGAAGGGTCGCACGGACCCCACCCCACGACGAGGCACGGCGTGTTCCATTCGTGTGAACAGTGGGCGACTCGGCACTTCCGCATTCTCACCTGAGCGCGAATGCGCGTCCTCCGCAATCCCCGTTGCCGCGGACGCGAAGCCGCTTAGCGTAGGACCATGACCGTCCCCGACACCCTCTGGCGCGAGATCGCGTCGTCGTCCTTCGTCTCGTTCGGAACGTTCCGCCGAAACGGCGAGGAGGTCGCCACACCCGTCTGGATCGCACGCGACGGCGACGAACTCCTCGTCACCACCGAGCGCAACACCGGCAAGGTCAAACGCCTTCGGAACGACCCGAGGGTGACCCTGCGCCCGTGTTCGCGGATGGGCGCGGTCGAGCCGGATGCCATCACCGTCCAGGCCCGCGCCCGGATCGCGGGCCCGAGCACCGAGGACGGCCGCGCGGGTGCGGCGTTCCGTCGCAAGTACGGATGGCAGTTCCGCGCGATCACGGGGTTCGAAGCACTCGTGCGCCGCGTCCAACGGCGCCCCGGCGACCGCGTCATTCTGCGTATCTCCCGCTCCGATTGACCTACCCGACCGCGCTAGCGAGATTCCTCGGCGAATGCAAGCGGGTGCCCCACCTCGAGAACCGCGCGAGGGTGGATATCCATAGCGGTGGCATCCCCCGGCATCCGCGTTCGTCATTCTGTTCAGGAATGCGCGGTCTCTCGGGGATGCGCTCTCGGAGGTACCCGTGGGGAAGTTCATCTACGACAGCAGCATCAAGGTCGAGTTCGAGGATCGTCTGCTGGCCCACCTGCAGGCCGTGATCATGGCCAAGGTGCGCCGCGGTGAGAGCTTCCCCTTCACGTGGAAGGACGACATCAGTATCGGCGGGGGACGCACGACGGTGTACGTCCATCCGCACGTGTCGATGGTGTTCAAGTATCACGGCAGCCGAAACCCGCAGTTGAGCAACTCCTGGCTGCACGCGCTGACGTACAACGCCAACTCCGGACGCGGTCTGTACGTGATCCCCGAGCCCGACGAGTCCGCGTCGCGAGAGCCCGAGCCGCGCCCGGAGATGGTGTTCCGCGAGGTGCCGAACACGCAGGTCGCCCAGCCGGCCACCGTCTGACACCCGCGCGGGGAATACCCGCGCCGTCACGGGCCGTTCAGGAGGACATGACCGACTGGAACGCGGCACGGCCGATCTTCGAGACGACCGCCATCGCCCACCTGTCCACGCTCATGCGCGACGGTTCCCCGCACTCCGTGCCCCTCTGGGTCGACGCGGACGGGGATCGGCTCATGTTCTTCACCGAAATCGACAAGCTCAAGGACAAGAACCTCCGACGCGACCCTCGCGTGGCCGTTTCGGTGACCGGAGCCGACAACCCGTTCGCGATGGCGTTCGTGCGCGGTGTGGCCACCGATCGCCTCGACGGCGACGATGCGATGCCGTTCGTCGACCGCATCTCCCGCCTCTACACCGGTGAGCCCTACTCGATGCGTTCGGGGCTCGCCGTCTGGTTCGTCGAGCCGCGCCGCGCCTCGGCCCACACCTACGAGGACTGAGCGCTCACAGCGCCAGCGGGAGCACCGCCAGCACGAGGATCAGCGGAGCGATCACCGCGCCGATCAGCACGAACCGGCTCCATCGCACCTGGACCCCGGCCGCGACCAGCCGGTCGTGCCACAGCAGCGTCGCCAGCGACGCCCACGGCGTCACGATCGGGCCCGCGTTCACCCCGATCAGCAGGGCCGCGAGACGCGCGGGGGAGCCCGCCACCGATTCCATCGCCAAGTACGCGGGCAGATTGTTGATGCCGTTCGCCGCGAGCGCGCCGACCCCCGCGAGCTGCCAGAGCGCGGTCAGATCTTCGCCCGTTCCGGCCAGCACCGAGGTGATCCGACCGATCCCGATGGCCTCCAGGGCGCCCACGGCCAGGAACAACCCACCCGCGAAGACGAGGAGCGACCAGGGGACGAGACGGATGCCGAGAGCCCGCGGCGCGCGCACGGCGAACACGGCCACGAGCACGACAGCGGCCGCGAGAGCCGGCATCCACGGGTCGAGCCCGATCACCAGCAACGGCAGAAGCGCGAGCGTGACGATCGCCGAGACGCGCAGCAGCACGGGATCGGCGACGGCGGGGGCGGCGGCATCCGGGTAGGTGCGAGGCAGTTTTCGCAGGAACACGGCGGTGAGGACCGCGACGGACACGGCGATCGCGATGAGTGCCGAGGGTCCGAGGAGCGCGAGGAACGCCAGCGGGTCGTGTCCGCCGAGCGCAGCGGATGCCAGCAGGTTGGTGAGGTTGGACACGGGAAGCACCAGCGACGCGGTATTGGCCAGGACCACCGTCACGAACGCGAAAGGCAGCGGGTCGAGCTTGCGTGCGACCGCCATCGCCACCACCACCGGGGTCAGCAGCACGGCCGTCGTGTCGAGCGACAGGAACGCCGTCGCCACGGTCGCCAGGGCCACGACGAGAACCCAGAGCCACACTGTCCGCCCCTGCGCGAGGCGCGCGAGGCGCGCAGCGACGACGTCGAAGAGCCCCGCCTTGGATGCCAGCTCCGCCACCACGGTGACCGCGACGACGAACAGCAGGATCGGCCAGACGCGGTCGGCGACGGCGAGGGCCTCGTCGGCGGGCAGCATCCCGGTGAGGAGGGCGACCGCGCCGAGGATCCAGAGCACGCCGCCGATGATGGCCAGAGTCACCGCTCCACTATGGAGCACGCCGCGTGCCGTCGAGGCCACGCCCGACGGGTAGCCTGGAATCGACCCATCCAGGAGACCGCCTTGACTGATGCCGCCCTGCCGTCGGAGCAGACCTACCCCGCCGACGGCTTCGCCCTCTTCCCCGACCGTTCGGTCGTCGCCCTGCGCGTGAACGGTGAGCTGAAAGACCTCGCCACGACCGTCACGGCCGACGACGAGGTCGAGCCGGTCACGATCGACAGCCCCGAGGGCCTGTCGATCCTGCGGCACTCCACCGCGCACGTCCTCGCCCAGGCGGTGCAGCGCGTCAAGCCGCAGGCGAACCTCGGCATCGGCCCGCCCGTCACCGACGGGTTCTACTACGACTTCCAGGTCGACGATCCCTTCACTCCCGACGACCTCAAGGTCATCAAGAAAGAGATGGAGCGCATCGTCCGCGAGAACCAGCGCTTCGTCCGTCGCGTCGTCACCGACGACGAGGCGCGGGCCGAACTCGTCGACGAGCCGTTCAAACTCGAGCTCATCGGCCTGAAGGGCGGCTCGGCTGAGGCCGCCGAAGGGGCGAACGTCGAGGTCGGTGCCGGCGAGCTCACGATCTACGACAACGTGAACCGCGACGGCGAGACGGTGTGGAAAGACCTCTGCCGTGGACCTCACGTCCCGGGCACGCGTCTCATCGGCAACGGCTGGGATCTCACGCGCATCGCGGGCGCCTACTGGCGCGGCAGCGAGAAGAACCCGCAGCTGCAGCGCATCTACGGCACCGCGTGGGCGACGAAGGACGATCTCCGCGCCTACCAGCACCGCCTCGAGGAAGCCGCGAAGCGCGACCACCGCAAGCTCGGCAAGGATCTCGACCTCTTCTCGTTCCCGGACGAGATCGGTCCGGGGCTGAGCGTCTTCCACCCCAAGGGCGGGATCATCCGGTACGAGATCGAGCGGTACATGCGCGAGCGCCTGCTCGCCAGCGGGTACCAGGTCGTGAACACGCCCCACATCACCAAGGGCGACCTGTTCATGACCAGCGGTCACCTGCAGTGGTACGCCGACGGCATGTACCCCCCGATGGTGCTCGACGAGGTCGTGGATGCCGACGGGCACGTGTCGCGCGAGGGCCAGGAGTACTACCTCAAGCCCATGAACTGCCCCTTCCACAACCTGATCTTCCGCTCGCGCGGGCGCAGCTACCGCGAGCTGCCGCTGCGCCTGAGCGAGTTCGGGTCGGTCTACCGCTACGAGAAGAGCGGCACGCTCGCAGGGCTCACGCGCGTGCGCGGCATGACCCAGGACGACACCCACATCTACGTCACGGCCGACCAGGTCAAGGGCGAGCTGACCCACAGCCTCGACTTCGTGCTCCAGACGCTGCGCGACTACGGCCTGAACGACTTCTACCTCGAGCTGTCGACGAAGGAAGAGGGCAACCCCAAGTTCATCGGCGACGACGCGCTGTGGACCGAGGCGACCGAGACCCTCCGCGAGGTCGCCGAGGCCTCCGGTCTCGAGCTCGTGCCCGACCCGGGCGGCGCGGCGTTCTACGGCCCCAAGATCTCGGTGCAGGCCCGCGACGCCATCGGCCGCACGTGGCAGATGTCGACGATCCAGCTCGACTTCAACCAGCCCGAGCGGTTCGAGCTCGAGTACACCGGCCCGGACGGCGAGAAGCACCGCCCCGTGATGATCCACCGCGCCCTGTTCGGTTCGGTAGAACGGTTCTTCGCGATCCTCCTGGAGCACTACGTCGGCGCCTTCCCGGTGTGGCTCTCGCCCGTGCAGGTCGTCGCCGTCCCCGTCGCCGAAGAGTACGGCGAGTATCTCGACGGCATCGTCGCCGAGCTGCGCGCGAAGGGCGTCCGTGCCGAGGTTGACCACAGCGACGACCGCATGCAGAAGAAGATCCGCACGCACACCACGCAGAAGGTGCCGCTGCAGCTGATCGCCGGCGAGCAGGACCGCGCCGGTGGCACGGTCTCGTTCCGCTTCCGCGACGGCACGCAGCTCAACGGCATCCCCGTCGACGAGGCCGTCGCGCGCATCACCGGCGCGATCGCGGGCCGCACGCTGGTCGACACCGCCGAGGACCTCGCGTGACGACAGAACCGGATGCCACCGCGGCCGGCGACGAAGCCCTCGCCGCCGCCGCGGAGCTTCCGGGCGTGCCGGACGAGTTCCAGCGCCTGTGGACGCCGCACCGCATGGCATACATCTCGGCCGGGCGTGAACCGATGGAACTGCACTGCCCGTTCTGCGCGGCTCCGGACAAGTCCGACGAGGACGGCCTGATCGTCGCGCGCGGGAAGAGCGCGTACGTCCTGCTCAACCTGTTCCCGTACAACTCGGGACACCTGCTCGTCTGCCCGTACCGTCACATCGCCACGTACGACCAGGCGACTGACGAAGAGGTGGCGGAGATCGGTGCGCTGACGCAGCGGGGGATGCGGGTGCTCCGCGAGGTGTCGCGCTGCGACGGCTTCAACCTCGGCATGAACCAGGGGGCGATCGCGGGCGCCGGCGTCGACGCGCACCTGCACCAGCACATCGTTCCGCGGTGGGCGTCGGATGCCAACTTCTTCCCGATCATCGCCAAGACCAAGGCGCTGCCACAGCTGCTCGGCGACGTGCGGCGTACGGTCGCCGCCGCCTGGAACGCCTGACCTCCGCCGCGCAACCCCGCCGATCGATCGAGGGTCCCGCGGCTACGGTGGCCAGATGAAGGCTCTCGTCCGTCCCCTCGTCCTGTCGCTCATCGTCGCCACGGCGCTCGGCACCACCACCGGGTGCATTCGACTCCCGAGCCCCCTCGGCCCCGAGGGGGCCGGAGCGCCCCTCACGGCACCCGCCGACCCGTCCACCCCGACGCCGCTTCCCGACGCCTCGGCCAGCCCCGACGCCGGCGACGAGTGGGGCGACGCGTTCGCCGAGCGCGACCGGTTCTTCGAGGAGCAGCAGCTGCCCTTGGACGGCACACCGCTCGTGGCCGTCACCCCCGAGCAGAAGGAGTTCATCGCGCAGCAGAAGGCGTACGTCGAGGAGCAGGGCGCCGCGTGGACCGCGCAGGAGGAGAGCCTGTCACTGGCCCTCGCCGCTGATGCCTGCGAGACCGCGATCTTGAACGCCCACGCGATCGACGCCGATCTGCTGCGGACGCACGTGGCCACGTCGCCCCTGTTCGCCCAGCTCGTCCCCGCCGATCTGCAGGGCGACGACCGCACGTCCGCCGAGGCGCCCATCGCGAGCGTCATGGTCTTCGGCACGACGTTCCTCTGCCCCGACGACGGCGACGCCTGGATCGAGGCGTACACGGAGGTCTACGGCGGCTGACGCCGCTCGCCGGGGCGTGGCGGTCAGCGCACCCGGCGCACCGCGAACTGGAGGCGCGGATGCGCGTACGCCTCTTGCGACTCCACGAGCCGCAGTTCGCGGGAGCCGGACTCGTAGGTGTTCGACAGCAGATCGAAGACGCTGGATGCCGTGCGCGCCAGCGCGTCGGCCGCGTCGCCGCTGCGACGGTAGTGGGCGGTGAACAGCGCCGCCGTGACATCGCCCGAACCGTTGGCTTTCATCGGGATGAGCGGGGTCTGGACGATCCACGCCCCGGCGTCGTCGACGACCATCATCTCGATCGTGTCGGGCTCGCGGTCGGGGCGCTCGACGCTCGTGACGAGCACTGTCCGGGGCCCGCGCGCGCGGACGAGGTCGGCGGACTCGAGCGTCGAGGCGATGCTGCCGGGCTCGGTTCCGGTCAGGAAGCCGAGCTCGAACTGGTTCGGCGTGAGGATGTCGGCGACGGGCACGACGCGTTCGCGCAGCAACTCGGGGATGGCGGGGGCGACGAAGCACCCGGACTTGGCGTTGCCCATGACCGGATCGCACGCGTACACGGCATCCGGGTTCGCTTTCTTCACCCGGGCCACGGCGTCGATGATGACGTCGGCGATGCCCTCGCCGCCCTGGTAGCCCGAGAGCACGACGTCGATCTCTCCGAAGACCCCGCGCTCCTCGATGCCGGCGATCACGTCGGCGACGTCGGCGGGCGAGATGAGCGGTCCCCGCCACGCGCCGTACCCGGTGTGATTCGAGAAGTTCACCGTGTACACCGGCAGCACTTCGACGCCGATGCGCTGCAGCGGGAAGACGGCGGCCGAATTTCCGACGTGGCCGTAGGCGACGGCGGACTGGATCGAGAGGACCTTCATCCCTCGATCCTCCCACTTCGCGTCGGCGGTCGGAGCGTGGCCACGGCGGTCGCCAGGTCGTCCGCGAGGGCTGCGGCCTCGACCTCGGTGAGCCCGTGCACGGTCAGCCGGAGGTAGTCGCCGGCGGCATCGGGAGAGAGGAAGAAGTGATCGCCGTCGCGGACGAGCCAGCCTCGGCGCATGAGTTCTTCGCGCACCCGCGCTGCCGGAGCCGGCAGCGGCACCCAGAGGTTGAGGCCGTCACCGACGGTGAGCGGGAGCCCGCGTGCGGCCAAGGCGGCGGCGAACGCCGCGTTGCGATCCGCGTAATGCGTGGCGGCCCGTTCGATCCCGTCGCGCACCTCCGGGTCGGTGACGAGAGCGAGAGTGAGCCGCTGCAGGATGTGGCTGACCCAGGTTGTGCCGGGCGTGAGTCTGAGGGCGAGGCGGTCGGCCGTCTCGTCATCGGATGCCACGACCGCGAGGCACATGTCCGGTCCGAGAAACTTCGACACCGACCGGATGCGCGCCCATCGCTGCTGCGTCGCGCCGATGACCGAGTGCAGCGGCGCGCGTGAGAGGAGGGAGAAGTGGTCGTCCTCGATCACGAGCACGTACGGGTGGTCCGCGAGGACGGCCCGGAGCTCGGCGGCCCGCGTCTCGGTCAGGCTCGCGCCGGTGGGGTTGTGCGCCCGCGGAGTGCAGATCACAGCGCGGACGCCCTCGGCCAAAGCGGCGCGGAGTCCCTCGACCGTCATGCCCTCGGCATCCACCGCCACCGGCACGGCGCGATAGCCGCCCTGCCGGACGGTATGCAGCGCCGAGAGGAAACAGGGGTCTTCGAGGGCGACGGCGTCGTCGCGCTGCAGAGCCTGTGCGAGCAGACGCTCGATCGCATCGCTCGCACCGCTGGTGACGGTGATGCGCGGGGTGGGAGCCGAAAGGCCCTCGGCCATCCATTCGCGCGCCCACGCCTCCAGACCCGGGTCGACGACGGGCTCGCCGTACAGGACGGGGCGACCGGAGCGAGCGAGCGCGGCTGCGGGATCGGGAATCAGGGCGGGATCGGGGTTGCCGGTGCCGACGTCGCGGAGCACGGTCCCCGCCGCGTAGCCCTCCTGCGCGACCGGCGCCTGTCCGGCGACGCGCGTTCCACCGCGGCCGCGGGCGACGACGAGGCCCGCCTGGGCGAGCATCCGATACGCGGCGACCACGGTGTTGCGGTTGACGCCGAGCTCGGCGGCCAGGGCGCGCACCGGCGGGAGCGCATCGCCCGACTGCAGCTGTCCACGCTCGATGCGTTCGCGCAGATCGGCCGAGATCTCGGATGCCGAGCGACCGGTGATATCGACGGACATGGGCCCCCTCTCGCCTTCTCCAGCATATGTCCTGCGACGTGCTACCTTTTGGCCTAAGCCAAACAGAGCGCGCCCGAAGCGCGAAGGGAAATCCACAATGACCGACACCGGAACCTCCCGCGTCAAGCGCGGACTCGCCGAGATGCTCAAGGGCGGCGTCATCATGGACGTCGTCACCGTCGACCAGGCGAAGATCGCCGAGGACGCCGGTGCCGTCGCCGTCATGGCGCTCGAGCGCGTGCCCGCCGACATCCGCGCCCAGGGCGGCGTCGCCCGCATGAGCGACCCCGACCTCATCGACGACATCATCGCGTCGGTGTCGATCCCGGTGATGGCGAAGGCCCGCATCGGCCACTTCGTCGAGGCGCAGATCCTGCAGGAGCTGGGCGTCGACTACATCGACGAGTCCGAGGTGCTCTCGCCCGCCGACTACGTGAACCACATCGACAAATGGAACTTCACCGTGCCCTTCGTCTGCGGCGCGACGAACCTCGGCGAGGCTCTGCGCCGCATCACCGAGGGCGCCGCGATGATCCGCTCCAAGGGCGAGGCCGGCACCGGAGACGTCTCCGAGGCGACCAAGCACATCCGCACGATCCGCGGCGAGATCAACGCCCTGCGGTCCAAGACCAAGGACGAGCTGTACGTCGCCGCCAAGGAGCTGCAGGCCCCCTACGAGCTCGTCGCCGAGATCGCGGAGACCGGGACCCTCCCCGTCGTGCTCTTCACCGCCGGGGGAGTGGCCACCCCGGCCGACGCCGCGATGATGATGCAGCTGGGCGCGGACGGCGTGTTCGTCGGCTCAGGCATCTTCAAGTCCGGCAACCCCGCGCAGCGCGCGGCCGCCATCGTGAAGGCGACCACGTTCCACGACGACCCCAAGATCGTCGCCGAGGCCTCGCGCGGACTCGGTGAGGCCATGGTCGGCATCAACGTCGCCGACCTTCCCGCCCCGCACCGCCTGGCCGAGCGTGGCTGGTAGCACCCCCCGCGTCGGCGTCCTCGCCCTCCAGGGCGACGTCCGCGAGCACCTCCGCGTGCTCGCGGACCTGGGCGCTGACGCCCGGCCCGTCCGGCGCGCGTCCGAGCTCGCCGAGGTGGACGGTCTCGTGCTGCCCGGCGGCGAGTCGAGCGTCATCGACAAGCTCGCGCGCGCCTTCGGCCTGTTCGACCCGCTGCGTGCGGCGATCTCCGAGGGCCTCCCGGTGCTCGGCACGTGCGCCGGGCTCATCCTGCTCGCCGATCGCCTGGACGGCGCGATCGAAGGTCAGCGGACGCTCGGCGGTCTGGACGTGCGCGTGCAGCGCAACGCCTTCGGTTCCCAGACGCAGTCGTTCGAGACCGACCTCGCCGTGCCGGTGCTGGGCGATCCGCCGGTGCACGCCGTGTTCATCCGTGCGCCCGTGGTCACCGAGGCGGGTCCGGATGCCACCCCGCTCGCCGCCCTGCCCGACGGACGCATCGTCGCGGTCGAGCAGGGGAACCTCCTCGGCCTGGCGTTCCACCCCGAATCCACGGGCGAAACGCGCTTCCACGCGCGGTTCCTGGAACGCGTCCACAGCGCCGCCTAACACACATCGGCATAGACCCGACATTTCGATCAAGCCCGAATTCCGCAATTCAGTGTGTTGCGGACTCGCGACACCTGCCATACCGTGGATGTGCGCGAGCAATGTCGATTCGCGCACTATCGAAACTAGTGGGGATACGTAACGTGAGAATAGGATCTGTCATCAAGCCGGGCGCGGTCGCCGTCGCCGTCGCCGCCCTCATCACAGCCGGAGCATTGCCGGCCACCGCCGCGGAGGAGGTTATCCCTTCCGACGAGAGCGCAATTCAGACGTTGATCTCCGAGCGCGCAGCGGTGGACAACGAGCAACCGACCCTCGACGCACTGACCGCCGAGGTGGTGCACGACGTGAGCGTCCTCAACTCCTGTAACAGTCCGATGAACGCGGTCGCCTTCACCGGCCAGTGGATGGAGTCCACGAAGTTCGACTGCTCCATCGCCGGCGATAGCACGTCGCGCATCGGCTACTCGTGGCAAATCGATCCCAATGCCGTCGGTGGTTCGATCTGCTTCCAGGGCCGCGGCGCTCGGATTCCCGCCAGTAACCCCTATGTCGGTGGCCAGCTGTACTGGCACTCCGGCGGGTGTGGTTCGTCCGGTTCCGTGACCGTGGACTGGCAGAGCAGCCTGCACCACAAGGCAGCACGTTTCTCCGCGGCCAACGCCCCGGTGCTCGGCGTCGGATTCAACTGGACCTGACCCCTGCCGTGACGACTCGTCACCGCGCACGGCGGTGGGCGGTCGCGGGAACGGTAGCCACCGTTCTCGCGACTGCCGGCTGCAGCGCACAGTCCTCGCCCCCGGGAGACCCTCTCCATACGGAAGTCGTGGCGCTTTTCACTTGTGACCGCCTATATGAATGGCGGGACCAGAGTTACGCATATTCTTCAATGCAATCCTCTTTATGCGTTCTCGAAAGCGATGCCATTCGAGTCCGGGCTTTCGCGTCGCCCGAAGCCGCTCTCGCGGGACTTATCGACGAGCATGAGATTCTTCCCGAGAGTGCTTCAATCGCCGTGGGAGACGCGATATACGTCGCCGCATCACCAACGTCCATGAGGCGCATTCTGGAGACATTCCCTCAGCTCCGCCCGATCGACCGTAAAGACGTAAATTCCGGTTCGCCGATGCCGCGCGACGAGCGCGACGTGTGTGTCGGCATGATCGCCGCCCACTTCGACGCCGCCATCGACGGAGGGGAGCAGTCGGACGATTCCACTCTCTCTGGCTACGGGGACATCTATCCGGAAGCCGTCCGTGGAGCTTCCGACTCCGCGGAGGTGGTGCGGGCCGATGAAGCACGACGACAGCTGCTCAACCGATTGCGCTCCGACGACCCGTTTGCCTACGACGTGTGGCTCTCCGAACAAGTGTCCCCGCTCAAGCAGCTGTGCGCTGCGCCCCGCTCTCCCTAAGTGGCCTCCGCACACCTGAGAACGTCGCCACCGCCCTTCACTGAGCACGGTCCGCCCTCGTTCTAGACTGGAACCCATGTCCGGACACTCCAAATGGGCCACGACCAAGCACAAGAAGGCGGTCGTCGACGCCCGCCGCGCCAAGTCGTGGGCCAAGCTCATCAAGAACATCGAGGTCGCCGCCAAGCTCGGTGGAGCGGACCTCCAGGGCAACCCGACGCTCTTCGACGCGGTGCTCAAGGCCAAGAAGACCTCGGTCCCCAAAGACAACATCGACCGCGCCATCAAGCGCGGCGCCGGGATCGGCGGCGAGGCCGTCGAGTACTCGTCGATCATGTACGAGGGCTACGGCCCCAACGGTGTGGCGTTCCTCATCGAGTGTCTGACCGACAACAAGAACCGCGCCGCGGCCGAGGTGCGCACCGCACTCAGCCGTAACGGCGGCACCCTCGCCGACCCCGGCAGCGTGGCCTACAACTTCAGCCGCAAGGGCGTCATCGTCGTTCCCTCCGAGGGCACGACCGAAGACGACGTCATGCTGGCCGTCCTCGAGGCCGGCGCCGAAGAGGTCGAGCCGCACGGCGAGGGCTTCGGCGTCATCACCGAGGCGAGCGACCTCGTGACCGTCCGTTCCGCGCTTCAAGAAGCCGGGATCGAGTACGACTCCGCCGACGTCGAGTTCGTCCCCTCGCTCAAGGTCGAGGTCGACGCCGACACCGCCCGCAAGGTGTTCCGCCTCATCGACGCCCTCGAAGACAGCGACGACGTGCAGAACGTGTACACCAACTTTGACCTCACCCCCGAGGTGCAGGCCGAGCTCGAGAACGACGAGTAAGGGCGCGCCCTGCCCTCTCGCACGGCCCCGGCGCTTAGCGTGGGGGCCGTGTCTCGTTCTCTGCGCGTCCTCGGCGTCGACCCCGGCCTGACGCGCTGCGGTATCGGCGTCGTCGACGTCGCCCCCGACCGCTCGGCCACGCTCGTGCACGTCGGCGTGGTGCGTTCCGCGGTGACCGATCCGATCGAACGTCGCCTGGCGACGATCGCCGCGGGGATCCGCGACGTCCTCGCCGCCCACGACCCCCAGGTCGTCGCCGTCGAGCGCGTCTTCGCGCAGAACAACCGCCACTCCGTGATGGGCACCGCGCAAGCGAGCGGCATCGCTCTGCTGCTCGCGGCGGAGCACGGCATCCCGGCCGCCACCCACACTCCGAGCGAGGTCAAGGCAGCGATCACCGGCTACGGGTCGGCCGACAAGCTCCAGGTGCAGACGATGGTCGCCCGGGTGCTGCGGCTGGACGCGCTGCCGCAACCGGCTGACGCCGCCGACGCCCTGGCGCTGGCGCTCTGCCACGCCTGGCGCGGGGGAGAGGCGACCGCCACCACCGGGGGAGCTCTGACCCCCGCTCAGAAAGCGTGGCGGGATGCCGAGAAGCGCCAGACGTCGCCGGCGACGCGTGTCGCTCGAACAAAGGTCCGAACCGGCGCGTAGGCTCGGGACATGATCTCTTCGCTGCAGGGTGTCGCCGCGCACGTCGGCGACGATGCGCTCGTCGTGGTCGTCGGGGGAGTCGGGCTCTCGGTGGCCGTCACCCCGCAGGTCGCCCGCACCACCCACGTCGGCGAGCAGGTGCACCTGCACACGCATCTCGTCGTGCGCGAAGACGCCCTGTCGCTCTTCGGTTTCGAGACCCGTGAAGAGCTGACCGTCTTCACACAGCTCATCGGCGTCACCGGCGTCGGCCCCAAGTCGGCGATGGGCGTCCTGTCGTCGCTCACGGTCCCGCAGATCGCCCAAGCCGTCACCGATGACGACGACGCCCCGTTCAAGCGCGTCTCGGGCATCGGCCCCAAGACCGCGAAGCTCATCGTCGTCCAGCTCGCCGGGAAGCTCGCCGTCGTGCCGACGGAGGCACCGGCGGCCGTCGCCCCGCACGGACAGGTGCCCCTCCAGGTCACGCAGGCCCTGATCGGACTCGGCTGGAGCGAGCGCACTGCCGCCGAGGCCGTGGCATCCGTCGCCGAAGACGCCGCCGAGTCCGACCGCGCCTCGGTGCAGGCGCTACTGCGCCTCACGCTCGCGCTGCTCGGCCCCGCGCGCAAGGAGCCCATCGGTGGCTGACGTCGTGCGCGACGCGGGAACGCCCGACGACGAGACCGAACTCGCGATCGAGGGCGCCCTGCGCCCGACATCGCTGAGCGAATTCGTCGGCCAGCAGAAGGTGCGCGGCCAGCTCCAGCTGCTCCTCGACGCCGCCCGCATCCAGCAGCGCTCGCCCGACCACATCCTGCTGTCCGGCCCTCCCGGACTCGGCAAGACGACCCTCGCGATGATCGTCGCCTACGAGAGCGGCCGACCGTTGCGCTTGTCCAGCGGCCCCGCGATCCAGCACGCCGGCGACCTTGCCGCGCTGCTGTCCTCGCTCACGCCGGGCGAGGTGCTCTTCATCGACGAGATCCACCGCATGGCCCGTTCGGCCGAAGAGATGCTGTACCTCGCGATGGAGGACTTCCGCATCGACATCATGGTCGGCAAGGGCGCGGGCGCGACGAGCATCCCGCTCGATCTCTCGCCCTTCACCCTCGTGGGCGCCACGACGCGCGCGGGGCTCCTCCCCAACCCGCTGCGCGACCGCTTCGGCTTCACGGCGCACCTGGAGTACTACGAGCCCGAAGAACTCGAACGGGTCGTCTCGCGGTCGGCATCCATGCTCGACGTCGGTCTGCCCGGAACCGCCCGTTCCGAGATCGCGCGGCGCTCGCGCGGCACTCCGCGCATCGCCAATCGGTTGCTCCGCCGCGTGCGCGACTACCTCGTCGTCCACGGTCCCTCCACCGGGACGGATGCCGGCGACGCCGACGTCCGCACCGTCGACGCCGCCCTCGACCTGTACGACGTGGATGCCATCGGCCTCGACCGCCTCGACCGGGCGGTACTCGACGCGCTCGTCCGGCGATTCCACGGCGGTCCGGTGGGTCTCAGCACGCTGGCCGTCGCCGTCGGCGAGGAGCCCGAGACGATCGAGTCGGTGGTGGAACCGTATCTTGTTCGCATCGGATTCATGGGCCGGACACCGCGCGGACGCGTGGCCACCCCCGAGGCGTACGAACATCTCGACGTTCCCCACCCCGACGGGCTGCTCCGGTTCAGCCAAGGGGGATGACCTATACTCGGCGAGGGATTCCCCGACCCCCTTTGGCAGTGCCGCACGGCGCGCCGGAATCGAAAGGTGCACCGCCTCCATGGACTTCGCGAACTTCTTCGCCAACTACGGCCTGATCATTCTTCTGATCGGCCTCCTGGTCTTCATGTTCTGGAGCTCGCGTCGCCGCATGCAGAAGCAGAAGCTGGAGCAGGAAGAAAAGGCGCGCCAGACCGTTCCGGGGTCCGAGGTGCTGCTGCAGGGTGGCCTGTACGGAACGATCGTCGAGTACGACGGTGAAGACCTCGACAAGCCCGCGCACGTCGAGATCGCGCCGGGCGTCGTCATCAAGGTCCACAGCCAGGCCGTGCTGCGCATCGTGAACCCGGCGCAGGGCTTCGTCACCGAAGACGACTTCATCGAGGCAGAGGAGTCCGAGGCCGAGTACGTCGCCGGTGTCGCCGACGGAGACATCACCTCGATCAGCGACGACCACCGCGCGCGCCAGGCCACCGAGACCGAGCGCGACGACAAGGACCGCCCCCAGGCCTGACGCGCCCTCTGCCCCTTCCGTTCACCGCCGCACAGAAAGCCGACTCCGTGGCGCCCTCGACTCCCGTCCGCCACGCCTGGCGCGTACTGACCGGACTGCTCGCCATCACCGGCGTGCTGTTCGGCATCAACGCGCTGGGCGTGTACGCCTTCCAGGCCAGCTCCTGGACCCCCGACCTCGCCCTCGACCTCCAGGGCGGAACCCAGATCATCCTGGCCGCGCAGACGACGGACGGGGCCGAGCCCGACGCCGAGCAGCTGCAGCAGGCCGTCTCGATCATCCGCCAGCGCGTGGACGCGTCGGGCGTCGGCGAGGCCGACGTGGCCACCGAGGGCGGTCGCAACATCGTCGTGCAGATCCCTGGCCAGGCAGACGAGGCCACGCGTCAGCGGATTCAGAGCTCCGCGCAGTTGCAGCTGCGACCGGTGCTGTTCGCGGGGTCGCCGTCGACGTCGTTCGTCGGCGAGGACGGCAACGCCACTCCGTACCCGACGCCCGACCCGAACCTCCCCTCGACGCCCACGGCCTCGCCCACCAACGCGAGCGACCCGGCGTACATCACGCCGGCACTGCAGGCGCAGTTCCTCGCGTTCGACTGCGCGAACCCGGCGGTCGACCCCGCACAGGCGCCCGCGGACCAGCCGTTGATCACGTGCGGTCTGAACGACGGACAAAAGTACATCCTCGGGCCCGTGGAGCTCGACGGAACCGACATCTCCGACGCCACGAACGGCCAGGAGCAGAACACCGGTCGCTGGGCGGTCAACCTCGTCTTCAACGACCAGGGCACGCAGAAGTTCGGTGAGATCAGCCAGCGCCTTTACGGCGCACAGCCCCCGCTGAACCAGTTCGCATTCGTCCTCGACGGCTCCGTCCTGTCCGCACCCGAGATGCGCGGCGTCATCGTCGACGGCCGCCCGAGCATCACGGGCAATTTCACCCAAGAGTCGTCGAAGGCCCTCGCCGATCAGCTCAAGTACGGCGCGCTGCCGTTGAGCTTCCAGGTCGTCAGCTCCGACACCGTCTCGGCGACGCTCGGTTCGCAGCAGCTCCAGGTCGGCTTCATCGCGGGCCTCATCGGTCTCGGGCTCGTGGCGATCTACTCGCTCATCGTCTACCGAGCCCTGGGAACCGTGATCATCGCCTCGCTGGCGGTCATGGCGGTCCTGACGTACGTCACGCTCTGCATCCTCGCCTGGCGCATGGGCTTCCGCCTGTCGCTCGCGGGAGTCGCGGGCCTGATCGTGACGATCGGATTCACCGCCGACTCGTTCATCGTCTACTTCGAACGCATCCGCGACGAGTTGCGCGACGGTAAGTCGATCACCGCGGCTGTCGAAGACGGCTGGGCACGCGCCAAGCGCACCATCTACATCTCGAAGTCGATCAACATCCTCGCCGCGGTCGTGCTGTACATCCTCGCGGATGCCACGGTGAAGGGCTTCGCGTTCACGCTGGGCCTGACCACCGCGATCGACATCCTGATCTTCATCCTCTTCACCCACCCCGTGATGCAGTTGCTGGCGCGCACGCGCTTCTTCGGCAACGGCCACCCGCTGTCGGGCATGGACCCCGCGGCACTGGGCGCGGTCTATCGCGGTCGCGCGCAGTTCCGCGCCCCGGCTGCGGCTGCCGTCTCGGGTCGCGCCAACCGCTCGCGCGGCGAGGCTCAGCGTCGGCAGACGATCGCGGAACGCAAACGCGCCGAACTCGCCGCAGCCCAGGGCAATACCCGCCCCACGAAGGAGGGAGACGACTGATGCGCTCCATGACGCAGCTCGGTAACGACCTCTACTCGGGCAAGACCTCTTTCCCGTTCGTCCAGCGCCGGCGCCTGTGGTTCATCATCGCCGCGGTCCTCGTGATCGGCGCGGCGCTGGTGCCCCTGTTCCGTCCCGTGCAGTTCTCGATCGAGTTCACCGGCGGATCGCAGTTCACCGTCTCCAACCCCACGTCGTTCGACCAGGCCATCGCGACCGAGGCCGTGGCATCCGTCGTTCCGGATGCCGCGACACGCGTGACCACGATCAGCGACCAGGCCGTGCGGGTGCAGACCGACCAGCTCGACGACCAGCAGACGCAGAGCGTCTCGACCGCCCTCGCCGAGGGCTACGGGGTGCCCTCGAGCGAGATCACGAACTCGTTCATCGGCCCGACCTGGGGAGCAGACGTCACGCGGCAGTCGCTGTGGGGACTCGGGATCTTCCTCGCCCTGACCTTCGTGATCCTCGCCCTGTATTTCCGGACGTGGAAGATGTCGGTCGCCGCGATCATCGGTCTGGTGGACGTGCTCGTCATCACGATCGGCGTCTACGCGCTGTTCGGGTTCGAGATCTCACCCGCCGCGGTCATCGGCTTCCTGACGATCCTCTCGTACGCGCTGTACGACACCACGGTCGTCTTCGACAAGGTGAGGGAGAACACGCGGGAGGACGGTGAGATCTCGGGACGCACGTTCGCCGAGTCGGTCAACCTCGCCGCGAACCAGACGCTGATCCGCTCCATCAACACCACGGTGGTGGCGATCCTCCCGGTCGGCGCGATCCTCTTCATCGGTGTGCCCCTGGGCGCGCGGACCCTGAGCGACATCTCGCTGTCGATCTTCGTCGGCACGATCGTGGCGGCCTACTCGACGCTGTTCGTGGCCGTTCCGCTCTACGCGCTGCTGCGCGAGCGGGAGACCCCGATCAAGGAGCGCGACGCCCGCGTGCTCGCCGCTCGCGCGAAGGCCGGTGTGCCCGCCTGACGGCGGGCACCGGTCCCGCCCGACGTAGGATGGGAAGGCTGACCGCCGAACCCGGGGGAGGGGACCTGTGACCGAGACCACGTCCCCCGCGCCACCGCCGTCCTCGCTGCGACGTCTCGTTCCGCGCATCTTCTCGCGCGCCGCCCGTCGCGACGACGTCGACAAGCTGCTGCGCACTGTTCGCACGCACCACCCCAAGGGCGACCTCGGCATCATCGAGCGCGCCTACGCCGTCGCCGACAAGGCCCACGACGGGCAGAAGCGACAGAGCGGCGAGCCGTACATCACGCACCCGCTCGCCGTCGCGCAGATCCTCGCCGAGCTGGGGCTCGGGCCCAAGGCCATCGCCGCGGCGCTGCTGCACGACACCGTTGAAGACACGGGCTACCCGCTCGACGAACTCGCGGCCGACTTCGGCGACGAGGTCGCGATGCTCGTCGACGGCGTGACCAAGCTCGACAAGGTCAAGTACGGTGAAAGCGCCCAGGCCGAGACGGTCCGAAAGATGATCGTCGCGATGTCGCGCGACATCCGGGTGCTGCTCATCAAGCTCGCCGACCGTCTGCACAACGCGCGCACGTGGGGCTTCGTCCCGCCGCACAAGGCGGCCAAGAAGGCGACCGAGACACTCGAGATCTACGCGCCCCTGGCGCACCGGCTCGGCATCCAGGCCATCAAGAGCGAGCTCGAAGACTTGTCGTTCGCCGTGCTCCACCCCAAGCTCTACGCCGAGATCGAGAGCCTGGTGCGCCAGCGCACCCCCCAGCGCGAGCAGTACGTCCAGACCGTCATCGACAACATCGATGCCGACCTGCGCGAGCTCCGCGTGCGCGGTCGCGTCATGGGCCGTCCGAAGCAGCTGTACTCGGTGTACCAGAAGATGGTCGTGCGCGGCCGCGAGTTCGACGACATCTACGACCTCATCGGCATCCGGATCCTCGTGGGCACCGTGCGCGACTGCTACGCCGTTCTCGGTGCGATCCACGCGCGCTGGACGCCGCTGCCCGGCCGGTTCAAGGACTACATCGCCACGCCGAAGTTCAACCTCTACCAGTCGCTCCACACGACGGTCATCGGTCCGAGCGGTCGCACGGTCGAGATCCAGATCCGTACGCACGAGATGCACCAGCAGGCGGAGTTCGGCGTCGCGGCGCACTGGAAGTACAAAGAGCGCATGGCCGGGGGAAAGACGGATGCCAAGGCCTCCGACACCGACATGGCCTGGATCGCGCGCATCTCGGACTGGCAGGCCGAGACCGCCGACCCCGGGGAGTTCCTCGATTCGCTGCGCTTCGAGATCGGCGCGAAAGAGGTCTACGTCTTCACGCCGAAGGGACGCGTGATCGGGCTCCCGAAGGGCGCGACTCCCGTCGACTTCGCGTACGCCGTGCACACCGAGATCGGCCACCGCACGATGGGTGCCAAGGTCAACGGCCGGCTCGTGCCGCTCGAGACCGAACTGCAGTCGGGCGACGTCGTCGAGGTCTTCACGTCGAAGAACCCCGACGCCGGCCCCAGCCAGGATTGGCTCGGCTTCGTCAAGAGCACCCGCGCGCGGAACAAGATCCGCGGGTGGTTCACCAAGGAGCGCCGCGAAGAGGCGATCGAGCAGGGCAAGGACTCCATCGCTCGGGCCATGCGCCGGCAGAACCTGCCGCTGCAGCGCCTGATGAACCAAGACTCCTTCGCCGAGGTCGCCCGGCACTTCCACTACGAAGACGTCGCGGCCCTGTACGCCGCGGTCGGCGAGGGACACGTCTCGACCCAGTCGGTCATCGAGAAGGTCACCGCGCTCGTCAGCGCCGACGACACCTCGACGGGACCGATCGACCTGCCGCAGGTCGGACGCAGCCGCGCCCCGCGCGGCGGCGATTCCGGCGTGCTCGTGCGCGGCGCCCCCGACATCCTCGTCAAGCTCGCCAAGTGCTGCACGCCGGTGCCCGGCGATGAGATCGTCGGCTTCGTCACGCGCGGGAGCGGCGTCTCGGTGCACCGCGGCGACTGCACGAACGTCAAGTCACTGCGAGAGGACCCCGAGCGGCTCATCGAGGTCGAGTGGGCTCCGACGACCAAGAGCGTCTTCCTCGTGCAGATCCAGGTCGAAGCTCTCGACCGTTCCGGGCTGCTGAGCGACGTCACGCGCGTCCTGAGCGAGCACCACGTCAACATCCTCTCGGCCACCGTCTCGACGACGAACGATCGCCTCGCACTGAGCAAGTTCGTGTTCGAGATGGGCGACACCGTGCACCTCGACCGCGTGCTCAATGCGGTGCGCCGCATCGACGCCGTGTACGACGTGTACCGGGTCACTTCGTCCTGACCGCCGAGAGCAGATCGTCGGCCCGCTTTCCGTAGGGGAAGCGCGGATGCCGCGCGAGCCACGCCCGTGCGCCTTCGGCGACGTCGGGGGCGGTGCCGGCCCATCGTCGCGCGATCCCGCGATCGTCGGCATCCTGCGAGCGAGCGAGATCGACCAATGTCCGCTCGGGGCGGGCGACGCGGACGCCGGCGATCGTCACCACGTCGTCCGGAGCGATCCGCACGTCGTGGACGAGCACTCTGCCGCCGCGGAGCGGACGCGCCCGCTCGGCACTCGCCCGCTGCACACGATGGCGGGACGGCTCGACGGCGAGGCCGCCGTGCACCCAGGCCGCGGTCGAACGCACGGCGGCCCACCGGTCGCCGAGGAGCGGCGCCAGGCTCCGCGCCCGCATCCAGGGCGTCTCTACGGCATCGGCCGGCATGAATCCCTCGCCGATCGGGATCAGCAGACCGTCGAGACACGCGGCGGTCAACTCCGGCAGCGAGAGTCGTTCTCCGGGGAAATACAGAAATGGAGAGGCCATCCCGTCAGTGTGACGGGACGGCCTCTCCTGCGGCGCCGCGGGGCGCCAAACTGTGGAGAACGCTCAGCCCCCGAGCGCGCGCAGCCAGGTGCGACGCGCTTCGAGTGCTTCGGCCGCCTGCGCGGCGGCGCGCTTGTCGCCCTTGGCCTCGGCCGCGGCGAGCTCGGCCTCGAGCTTGTCGATCGCGTCGGTGAGCTGACGCGTCATGTCGTTGGCACGCGCCTTCTGCTCGGGATCGTTGCGCTTCCACTCGGCGTCTTCGCGGGTGCGGACGCTCTGCTCGATCTTGCGGAGCTCGTCGTCGAGGACACGCTCCTTGTCGCGGGGGAAGATGCGCCCGATCTCGTCCCACTGGCGCTGGATCGCGGTGAGCTTCTGACGCGCCGTCGCCAGGTTCTTCTCGTCGACGATCGGCGCCGCCTCGTCGAGGAGCGCCCGCTTCTGCTCGATCTTCTCTTTGGACGCTTCGGCGTCAGCGGTCTCGCGGTCGATGCGCGCACCGTACAACGCGTCTCCGGCGGCCTTGAACCGGGCCCAGAGCGCGTCGTCGACCTTGCGGCCGGCGCGGCCCGAGGCCTTCCACTCGTCGAGAAGATCGCGGTAGGCCGGGATGCCGTCCTCGCCACGGGGAGCGAGAGCCTCGGCCCGCTCGACCAGGCGCGTCTTGATGTCGCGCGCGGCCTTGTGCGTCTCGTCGAGTGCCGAGAAGAACTCGCGGCGGTGACGGTCGACCGTGGCGCGAGCGTCGCGGAAACGGCGCCACAGAGTCTGAGCGGTCGACTTCGGCAGCCGGGGGCCGGTCTGCTGGTGGGCCTGCCAGCTGTCGAAGAGCGCCGACATGTCGGCCGTCATCTGCTTCCACTGGACCGTCTGGGGGTCACGGGCGGCCAGGGCCTCGGCCTTCTCAACGATCTCGGTGCGTGCGCGCACGGCATCCTCGACGGCCTCCTTGGCCGCGGCGGCCTCGGTTTCGGTCGCCTCGGCCAGCTCGGCGGTCAGCGCGTCCAGGCGCTCCAGAAGAGCGGCGAGGTCGCCGACGGCGGCGGCTCCGTCGACCTTGTCGCGCACCGTGGCGGCCGTGGATCGCAGGTCGGACGCGGACGCGCCCCCACGGCGGTGGCGCACCTCGAGGAGCGTGACCTCGCCGGCCAGATCGGCGAACTTGCGCTGGTAGTAGGTGAGCGCCTCGTCCGCGGTCCCGTCGGGGTACTGTCCCACGACGCGCCACTCGTCGCCCTCACGAACCGACACGGTGCCGTCCTCGTCGACGCGACCCCACGGCTCGACCGGCGCGGCCACGCGCGCACCCGGGCGCGGGCCGGGGCGGTCGAGCC
>NZ_VBUM01000050.1 GCF_005774735.1 Microbacterium sp. 5K110
GTGCCGTGGTCGTGTCAAACGCGGCGGGCGGTGGGGATCGCGGGGTCGTCGGTAGGCTGGGCCGGTTCCGTCCCTCGCATCGCAGGAGTCTCACATGTCCCAGGACCGCGTCGTCGTCGTCACCGGAGGAAACCGCGGCATCGGGCGTGCCATCGCCGAACGCTTTGTCGCCGAGGGCTGGCGCGTCGCCGTCACGGCTCGTTCGGGCGAGGGGCCGGAGGGAACGCTGACGGTCCGCGCCGACGTCACCGACGCCGCAGCGGTGGACGCGGCGTTCACGCAGGTCGAGGCCGAGCTCGGACCGATCGCCGTGGTCGTCGCCAACGCGGGCATCACCAAGGACACCCTTCTCCTGCGCATGAGCGAGGACGACTTCGACAGCGTCGTCTCCACGAACCTCGGGGGCGCGTTCCGCGTCGTCAAGCGCGCGTCGAAGGGGATGCTGAAGGCGCGCTGGGGTCGGGTCATCCTGATCTCGAGCGTCGTCGGTCTCTACGGCTCGGCCGGTCAGATCAACTACGCCGCCTCGAAGAGTGCGCTCGTGGGCTTCGCCCGGTCGCTCACGCGCGAGCTCGGCGGCCGCGGCATCACCGCGAACGTCGTCGCCCCCGGGTTCATCGAGACCGACATGACCGCCGAGCTCCCCGCGGACACGCAGGCCGAGTACAAGAAGAACATCCCGGCCGGTCGCTTCGCCTCGGCCGACGAGGTCGCCGGCGTCGTGACCTGGCTGGCCGGCGACGACGCCGCCTACATCTCGGGCGCCGTCATCCCCGTCGACGGCGGCCTCGGCATGGGGCACTGACAACCGCCTCGGAATCTCACCGCACCGCGCTCCGCAGCTTCTCGGCGAACGCCGCGGGCTGTGAGAACTGCGGCCAGTGCCCCGAACCGAGGTGCACCACCTCGGTGTCGCGGATACGGCCGAACTCCTCTGCCCACGGCCCCCACTCGGCGAGGACGGCGGGCAGGCTCTCGGCATCCAGCTGTCCCGACAGGATCGTCACGGGGATGCCGTAGCGCCGCTCGTCGGTGAGGGGGAGGTGATCGGTGGGCACCTGCCCGGGCACGGCGACGGTGTCGGACAGGGTGCGCTCTCGCGTGGCCGTGTCGAGGTCGGCCACGTCGGGCGCGTCGAAGAAGTCCCACCCCGGGAACGGGACCGTGCCGTCCTCGACGGGGAATTCGGAGATCATCGCCCCCGGGGGCGGCGGCATGGTGTCGACGAACACGACGCGCGCGACCCGGTCGGGGCGTCGGTCGGCCGCACCCCACACGACGTTGCCGCCACCGGAGTGACCGACGAGCACGACGGGGGAGTCGACGGCGTCGATCTGCTGCACGACCGCGTCGACCCAGTCGTCGATACGCGCGTTCGGGCTGCCGGGCAGCGTGAGGGGATGCGGCCGGTGACCCGCCGCGACGAGCGTGGGCACCACCGCATCCCACGAGGATGCCGTGAGCCAGAGACCGGGAACCAGGATGACGTCCATGGCGCGACGATACGACGGGCCTCCGACATCGGCCACCCCCGCCGTGGGCGGGCGCGGGACCGGGCGCCTCAGAGCCGCGACGACAACAGGGCATGCGCCCGGAACAGGCCGATTCGGCCGACGTCGGCCTGTTCTCGGCGCACCGCCTGTTCTCGTGACAGGAACATGGATGCCGTGCCCCGGCGCTCCCGCGAGCGACGGCCCCGCGCGACGTCAGCGGGGGAGCAGCGCGATGACCTCGGCGAGGTCGACGCGGCCGACCACGACATCGGCCTGGGCGCGCACGGCGGGCTTGGCGTTGAACGCGATCCCCAGGCCGGCGGCCGCCATCATGCGCAGGTCGTTCGCGCCGTCACCGATCGCGAAGGTCAGCCCGATCGGCACGCCGTAGTCGGCCGCCCATTCGCGCAGCGTGTCGGCCTTGGCCGCGGCATCCACGATCGGTCCGTCCACCTCGCCCGTGAGGGCGTCGTCGGCGACGGCGAGGCGATTCGCCCGCCACACGTCGACGCCGAGATCGGGGGCGACGGTGTCGAGCACTTCGTGGAACCCGCCCGAGACGACACCGACGCGCCCGCCACGGGCGTGGACGGCGTCGATGAGCTCGCGTACGCCCGGCGTCGGCTCGATACGGGCGATCGCGCGCGCGAAGGCCTCGACCGGGACGCCGGTCAGCGCGGAGACGCGCGAGCGCAGGCTCGCGGCGAAGTCGACCTCGCCGCGCATGGCGGCTTCGGTCGCCGCGGCCACCTCGGCGCCGCGTCCGGCTTCGTCGGCGAGGAGTTCGATCACCTCGTTGCGGATGAGGGTGGAGTCGGCGTCGAGCACGACGAGGAAACGAGCAGGCGCGGGCACGGCCTCGACCCTAGCGCGTCACGCGAAGACCCACGCGACGCCCGGTGCCGAGCGCGCGCGTAGGCTCGAAGCGCCCGTGCACGCCGCCGAAAGGAACCCCATGGCCGACGTCGAGAGCTTCACGCTCGACCACACCGCCGTCCTCGCTCCCTACATCCGCCTCATCGGCACCGAGTCGGGGCCCCGCGGCGACGTCATCTCGAACTTCGACGTCCGTCTCGTGCAGCCCAACCAGGGCGAGATCCCCACCGCCGGCATCCACACGATCGAGCATCTGCTCGCCAGCCTGCTCCGCGACCGCATCGACGGCGTCATCGACATCTCGCCGTTCGGATGCCGCACCGGCTTCCACCTCATCATGTGGGGCGAGCCCGATCTCGGTGACGTGGTCACGGCCGTCACCGATTCTCTGCGTGCGATCGCCGAGGACGTCGAGTGGGAGGACGTGCCGGGCACCGACGCCTTCAGCTGCGGCAACTACCGCGACCACAGCCTGCACACCGCGCGCGAGTGGTCGAAGCTCGTGCTCTCGCAGGGCATCAGCCGCGACGCTTTCGCCCGCGTCGGCATCTGACCCGCGCGGACGACGAAGGGGCGGCGACCATCACGGTCGCCGCCCCTCTCGGCATCCGGGATCAGCCTTCGACGCGCACGTCCTTGCCGACGACGGTGATGCCGGTCTCGGTGACGGTGAAGCCGCGGGCCAGGTCGTGCTCGCGATCGACACCGATCGTGGATCCGGGTGCGAGCGTGACGTTCTTGTCGAGGATCGCGCGGTGGATACGCGCTCCCGCGCCCACCTGCACCCCGTCGAAGAGGACCGAATCGGTGATCGTCGAGCCGCCGCCGGCGAGTGCCCACGGACCGACGACGCTGTGTTCGAGGTGGGTTCCGGACAGCACCGAGCCGAGCGACACGATCGAGTCGATCGCGTTGCCGATGCGGCCGACCGAGTCGCGGACGAACTTCGCCGGCGGAGCGTTGAAGGTCTGCGAGTAGATCGGCCAGTCGGTGTTGTAGAGGTTGAAGATCGGCAGGGTCGAGATGAGATCCATGTGGGCGTCGTAGAACGACTCGATCGTGCCGACGTCGCGCCAGTACGACCGGTCGCGCGGCGTCGAGCCGGGGACGTCGTTGCGCTGGAAGTCGTACACGGCCGCCTCGCCGCGGTTGACGAAGTACGGGACGATGTCGCCGCCCATGTCGTGCGCGGAGGTCGGCAGTTCGCCGTCGTGCGTGACGGCCTCGACGAGCGCGTCCGCGTCGAAGATGTAGTTGCCCATTGACGCGAGCACCTCGTGCGGGGCGTCGGCGAGGCCCGTCGGGTTCTGCGGCTTCTCGAGGAATTCGCGGATCATCGTGGGATCGCTCGGGTCGGTGTCGATGACGCCGAACTGGTTCGCCAGCGAGATCGGTTGACGGATGCCGGCGACCGTGGCCCTCGCGTCCGAGGCGATGTGCGCCTCGAGCATCTGCCCGAAGTCCATGCGGTAGACGTGGTCGGCGCCGATCACAACGACGATGTCGGGCTTCTCGTCGCGGATGAGGTTCATGCTCTGCAGGATCGCGTCGGCCGACCCCGAGAACCACCGCTTGCCCAGGCGCTGCTGGGCGGGAACGGATGCCACGTACGCGTTGAGCATCGGTGACATACGCCACGTCTGCGAGATGTGGCGGTCGAGGCTGTGCGACTTGTACTGCGTGAGCACGACGAGCTGGCGAAGCCCCGAATTGATGAGGTTCGAGATCGCGAAGTCGATGAGGCGGTACTGCCCCCCGAACGGCACGGCCGGTTTCGCCCGGTCGGCCGTCAGGGGCATGAGTCGCTTTCCCTCGCCGCCGGCGAGGATGATTCCGAAGACCTTCGGCGCTGCAGGCATGGCACCACCCTAGGGCGCGAAAATCCCCTGGGCTATACGTCGAACCGGGTGGTTCGCGTGTTGTACGGTTCGTCTCATGCGCGTCGACGTCGTCACCAAGGAGTACCCGCCGGAGATCTACGGGGGAGCGGGCGTCCACGCGACGGAGCTGGTCCGGGCGCTGCGCGCCGAGGGGACCGAGGTGCAGGTGCGGGCTTTCGGCGCGGCACGCGACGAGTCCGACACGACGTCGTACGCGGTGCCCGCGGAGCTCGCCTCCGCCAACGGCGCGATCCAGACTCTCGGCACCGATCTCGAGATCGTCTCTGACGTCGCCGGAGCCGACGTCGTGCACTCCCACACCTGGTACGCCAATTTCGCCGGGCATCTGGCCTCGTTGCTGCACGGCATCCCCCACGTCGTCACCGCGCACAGTCTCGAGCCGCTGCGGCCGTGGAAGGCCGAGCAGCTCGGCGGCGGCTACGCGGTGTCGAGCTTCATCGAGAAGACGGCCTACGAAGGGGCGGCGGCCGTCGTCGCCGTGAGCGAGGGCATGCGCCAGGACATTCTGCGCAGCTACCCTTCGCTGGACCCCGACAAGGTCCGCGTCATCTACAACGGCATCGACACCGAGGCGTGGCATCCCGTCACGGACGACGCGTTCCTCGCCGAGGCCGGAATCGACCCCGCGCGTCCGTCGGTCGTGTTCGTCGGACGCATCACGCGGCAGAAGGGGTTGCCATACCTGCTGCGCGCGGCCGAGAAGCTGCCGCCCGAGGTGCAGCTCGTGCTGTGCGCCGGCGCGCCCGACACCCCGCAGATCCTCGCCGAGGTGGAAGAGCTCGTCCGCGGGCTGCAGGCCACGCGCGAGGGCGTCGTCTGGATCGACCGCCTGCTGCCCCGGCACGAGCTGTGCGCGATCCTCACCGCGGCGACAACGTTCGTATGCCCTTCCGTCTACGAGCCCCTCGGCATCGTCAACCTCGAGGCGATGGCGTGCGGCGCCGCCGTCGTCGGTACCGCCACCGGTGGCATCCCCGAAGTGGTCGTCGACGGTGTCACCGGGCGGCTCGTGCCGATCGAGCAGGTGCAGGACGGCACCGGCACGCCCGTGGATCCCGAGCGTTTCGTCGACGATCTGGCGCGCGTGCTCACCGAAGTGGTGATGGATGCCGCGCGCGCCGCGCAGTACGGGGAAGCCGGTCGGGCCCGGGCGATCGAGGACTTCAGCTGGGCCGCGATCGCCCAGACCACCGCGGCGCTGTACGCGGAGGTCGCGGGTCGGTAGATGGGGTGCGGCGCGCGTCCCCAGGGCGGGGTGGCGCGCCGGAGTTCGTCCGCCCGGGCCGTTAGGCTGGGGGCATGCCGCAGGTTCTGGAGTTCTCCGACGTCGTCGTCCGCCGGAACGCCCGGGACATCGTGTCCCACCTCGACTGGACCGTCTCGGACGATGAACGCTGGGTGGTGCTCGGCCCGAACGGCGCCGGCAAGACCACCGTTCTGCAGCTCGCCGACACGCTCCTGCACCCCACCTCGGGTGCCGTGACCATCCTCGGCGAGCGACTGGGGCGCACCGACGTGTTCGAGCTGCGCCCGCGCATCGGCTTCGCCTCGTCGGCCATGGCCCGTCGCGTCCCGCCGGAGGAGACCGTCCTCGACGTCGTGCTGACCGCGGCGTTCTCGGTGACCGGCCGGTGGCGCGAGCAGTACGAGGACATCGACGAGCGCCGCGCGCTGCGGGTCCTCGCCGAGTGGCGCCTCGACCATCTCGCCGACCGGACGTTCGGCACACTCTCGGACGGCGAGCAGAAGCGCGTGCAGATCGCCCGTGCCGTCATGACCGACCCCGAGCTGCTGCTCCTCGACGAGCCCACGGCGAGCCTCGATCTCGGCGCCCGCGAAGAGCTCCTGTCGCTGCTCTCCGGCTACGCGCAGGCGCCGACCACTCCGGCGATGATCATGGTGACGCACCACGTCGAGGAGATCCCCGTCGGATTCACCCACGTCCTGCTGCTGCGCGACGGCGAGGTCGTGGCATCCGGACCGCTCGCCGAGGCGCTCACGGCCGAGAATCTGACGGCGACGTTCGGTGTCCCGATCACGCTGACGCAGGACGCCGGACGGTACGCCGCTCGCGCGACGTCCTGAGCGTCGTCCGCGCGCGCGGAGCCTGGTAGACTCGTCCTTTGGTGCCTCCGGCGCCGCAGACTTTGACCGTCCTGGCAGAATCCAGGGCACCACTCCTCAAAGGACCTCCCATGCAGACTGACATCCACCCCACGTACAAGGCCGTCGTGTTCCGCGACCTCGGTTCGGGCGACACCTTCCTCACCCGTTCGACCGTCTCGAGCGACAAGACGATTGAGCTGGACGGTGTGGAGTACCCCGTCATCGACGTGGAGATCTCGTCTGCCTCGCACCCCTTCTACACGGGTAAGCAGCGCATCATGGACTCGGCCGGTCGCGTCGAGAAGTTCAACCAGCGCTTCAAGAACTTCGGTGGCTCGCGCTGAGTCGCAGCACCGCAGAAACGCCCCTTCGTCTTCGGACGGAGGGGCGTTTCTCGTTTCGGGTCGGCCGCGTGCCGGCGGCAGGCCGAGGTCGGGGCGTCGGACCCCCCGCTCAGCGGATCGGCCACGCTCCGTCGAGCGGGGGAGCCTCGGCATCCAGTCGTCCGATCGTGACGAAGTACTCGGTGAGGCTCGCCGCTTGCGCGCGCGCCCAGGCGATCTGTCGGGTGTGCAGTTCGTCGAGGGTCGGCGGCAGCCAGGCGGCGTAGCGCTCGGCGAGCGCGAGGGCCAGGCGTCCGGCAGCGACGGCGTCGGCGCACGCCTCGTGGGCGGCGTCGAGCGGCACCGCGTAGTGCGCGGCGACGTGGGTCAGCGTGCGCTTGCCGCGCCGGTAGCGGTCGTAGGTCTTGTCGACCACGAGCGGGTCGATCACGGGCGACGGCGCATCGATGGGCGGGATGCCGTGACGCAGCGCCTCGTGCTTGAGGAGCGAGAAGTCGAACGGCGCGTTGTACGCGACGACCGGGATGCCGGCGTCGAACAGCGCGCGCAGCGCCTCGACGACCTCGGCGACGACCGTCGGCGCCGCGGCTCCTTCGGCGCGGGCACGCTCGGTGGTGACGCCGTGGATGGCGGCCGCGCCCGCGGGGATCTCGACGCCGGGGTCGGCCAGCCAGTCGCGCGCGTCGATGACGTGCCCGCCGGCGTCGAGCACGCCCACGTGCGCCGTCACGATGCGATCGTTGACCACGTCGACCCCGGTGGTCTCGAGGTCGAACACTCCGACGACGCGCGCCCACTCGGGCGTCTGGAACATCGGGAGCGGCTCGGCCTGCCACGTGGTCATGCGCCCAGGCTAGGGCGGGGTTCCGACACGGCCGCGGAGGCACTCCGGCGCGGACGGGCTCGCGGCCCGTCCCGGGTGCGTGCCCGCGCCGGGGGGTGCACCGAAAACAGGCGCTATGCGGAGAACAGGCCGGTTTGCCGCGGATCGGCATGTTCTCGCGGCATCCCCTGTTCTCGCATCGGCGCGGGCCGCTCCGGCGCACCCGGCCAAGACGGTGTCACCCCCTCTCGTAGACTCGACGGATGCCGAACCCCTACGCCGCGCTGCTCGCCGAGATCCCGGTGCAGCGGCAGACGGCCGAGATCCTGGGCGGCACGACGGCCTACTGGACGTACGGCGACGCCGACGCCGCGATCACGATCGTCGCGGTGCACGGCTTCCGCGGTGAGCACCACGGCCTCGAGCCGGTCGTGGCGCACCTTCCCGGCATCCGGGTGATCTCGCCCGACCTGCCGGGGTTCGGCGAGACCGCGCCGCTGCCCGGCCGTGCGCATGACCTCGACGCGTATGCCGCGTGGTTGCGGACGTTCGTCGAGACCGTCGCGCCGGGTGCGGTGGTGCTCGGGCACTCGTTCGGCTCGATCGTCGCCTCCGCAGCCGTCGCGGGGGGCCTGGCCACACCGAAGCTCATCCTCGTCAACCCGATCGGCGCTCCGGCCCTCGAAGGTCCGCGCGGGGTGCTCACGCGTCTCGCGGTGTTCTACTACCTCGCCGGTGCGAAGCTGCCACGCCCGATCGGCGACGCCCTCCTGCGCAACGGCGTCATCGTGCGCGTGATGAGCGTCGCGATGGCTAAGACGCGCGACGCCGATCTGCGCCGCTTCGTGCACGAGCAGCACGACACGTACTTCTCGCGCTTCGCCGACCGCGACGTGCTGCACGAGGCGTTCGTGACGAGCGTCTCCCACGACGTGCGGGAGTTCGCCCCGCGCATCGCCCAGCCCACGCTCCTCGTCGCGGCCCAGAAAGACGACATCACGCCCATCGAGGCCGAGCGCCACCTCGCGACGCTCTTCCCGCGCGCTGAGCTGGTGGAGATCCCCGACGTGGGGCACCTGATCCACTACGAGACTCCGGCCGCGGCGGCATCCGCGATCATTCGCTTCCTGCGCGGGCCCTCCGCCGCCGGTACGCGTTGACGTTCATGCGGTTGCCGCAATTGCCCGAGTCGCAGTAGCGCTTGGAGCCGTTCTTCGAGAAGTCGACGTAGACCCCCTCGCAGTCATCGGCGTCGCACGTGCGCACGCGCGCGTACTCGTCGGCGCGGATGACGTCGACGAACGCGAGTGCGGCCTCGACGAGCATCCGCCGAGCGAGGGGCTCGTCGGGGTCGCTCGCGTGGATGTGCCAGTCCATGTCGTCGTGGCGCACGAGCTGGGGGAGGGCGCGACCGTCGGCGAGCATCCCGTTGACCAGCGGTACGGCTCCGTCCCGGTCGACCGTCCACAGATCGCGCAGACGCCCCCGGATGCCACGCACCGCGGCCACTTCTCGGGCGTCGTGCGTGCGCGAGCCGGTGTAGCCGTGACGCGTCGTGAAGTCCTCGAGATGAACGAGGTCGACGAGGCCGTCGACACCGCTCGTGTCGGACTCGGGGAGCGTGTTGACCAGCTCGACCGTGGCGCGGAGGACGAGCTCGGTGTCACGGATGAAGACCATGTTGACTCCTGACAGGCGGACGCTCTACTGTCACGAGTGTAAACGTACTTCACTCCTGACAGCGGGCAGCCATGACCACCTCCTCCGTCGCCCTCCCACGCCCGACGCATCACGGTTCCACCGCCGTCACAGGCCTCGTGATCGCGGTCGCCTCGGCGCTGGCGTTCTCGTCCAGCGGCCCGTTCGTGAAGCCGCTGCTCGACGGCGGCTGGTCGCTGGGCGCCGTCCTCGTCATACGGATGGGGCTCGCGGCCCTGCTGCTGTCGCCCGCGCTCATCCGGGCGATTCGTCGGCAGCCGGGATTTCTGCGGCGGCACGGGCTGCTCATCCTCGCGTTCGGCCTCACGGCGGTCGCCGGATGCCAGGTGTTCTACTTCGCGGCGATGCAGCGCATGCCGGTCGCGGTGGCGCTCCTGATCCAGTACATCGCGCCCGTGCTCCTCGTCATCGCGGTGTGGGCGCGCACACGGCGGGCGCCGTCGAAGCTCGTCATCGTCGGTTCCGTCGTCGCGATGGCCGGTCTCGTCCTCGTCGTCGACATCAGCGGTGCGCGTTTCGACCTGCTCGGCACCCTGTTCGCACTGTGCGCCGCGGTGTGTGCGGCGGCCTACTTCGTCATCGCGGGGCGGGCCGGCGACGATCTGCCCCCGCTCGCGCTCGCCGCGGGCGGCCTGCTGACCGGCACGCCGGTGATGGGGGTGCTGATCGTGACGGGCGTGCTGCCCTTCGCCGCCCCCGCGATCACCGTGTCGATGCTGGGGCTCGAGGTCCCCGGCATCCTGCCCCTGCTGTGGGTCGGCGGCGTCGCGACGACCCTCGGCTACGCGCTCGGCGTCATCGCCGTGCCGCTGATCGGGTCGCGGCTGGCGTCGTTCGTCGGGCTGAGCGAAGTGCTGTTCGCCCTCGGATTCGCCTGGTTGCTGCTGGGCGAGACCCCCGCACCGGTGCAGTTCGTCGGGGGAGCGCTCATCCTGGCCGGTGTCGTGCTCGTGCGACTGGATGCCGATGGCCCGGCCGAACCGCGCACCGAGACGGCGAGCGTGCCGGTCGTCCCGGCGCCCTGACAGCGCGCCGCTACAGCTGCTCGCGCGCCAGGTCCATCAGCGGCGCGACGCGGTAGCCGATGACCTCGCCCATCACGAGCGAGGTCTCGGTGCGTTCGACGCCCTCGATCGAGAGGATGCGGGCGTCGGTGTCGAACAAGTGCTGGGTGTCGCGGCAGGCCACCCGCACGAGCAGGTCGACCTGTCCGCTGAGGCCGTGTGCCTGCAGCACTTCGGGCACTCGGGCGAGGGCTTCACGGATCGCAGGCAGCTCGGCCTGCCGCACCGTGACCTGCAGGAACGCCTCGATCGGGAAACCCAACGCCTCGGCCGACAGCGTGCGCTCGTAGGACAGGAACACGCCGCCCTTCTCGAGGCGGCCCATCCGCGCCTGGACGGTGTTGCGCGAGAGGCCCAGCTTCTCGGCGAGCGCGACGACGGTGGCGCGGGGATCGTGGGACAGGGCGCGGAGGAGGTCGAGGTCGACCGCGTCGAGCTTGGTCATGGTGCGAAACATTAGCAGGATGCTCGGTCATCGCAATGCGCACAATGCTGAACCCGTGGCGCGGGTCTTGAGCGCCCTGCCTTCCCCGCGTACGGTCGGCCGTGTCGGCGACGCCGCCGGCACCCGGACTGCCCCGCTCCCACGAGGATCGCGGGCCGCACCTGGAGGGATGACGATGACGTACACCCAGACCACTCCTCACCACGGATCGGCTGTCGACGGAACCGCGGCGGATGCCGAACGAACGCACGAGTCCGCTGCGCGGGGGAGGACGCCCCGCTCCGAGGACGGGGGCGACGTCGCCCGACTGCTCGAACCGGACGGGACGCGCGTGCCCGATCCCGCGCTGGACCCCTGGATCGCCGACCTGTCGCCGCACGAGCTGCGCGCCCTCCACCGCGACATGGTCCTCACCCGCCGCCTGGATGCCGAGGGCGTCGCGTTGCAGCGTCAGGGGCAGCTCGCGCTGTGGGCACCGTGTCGCGGTCAGGAGGCGGTGCAGATCGGCACCGCTCACGCACTCTCCGCCGGCGACTTCGCCTTCCCCAGCTACCGCGAGCACGGCGTCCTCTTGGCGCGCGGGGCGAAGCCCGAGGGCTACATGCTCGCGTGGCGTGGCGAGGAGCACTCCGCCTACGACCACGCGAGCATCAACGTCGCGCCCATGCAGATCATCATCGGAGCCCAGGCGCTGCACGCCACCGGGTGGGCGATGGGTGCGCAGCGCGACGGCTCCACCGACGTCGCCGTGGCGTACTTCGGCGACGGTGCGACGAGCCAGGGCGACGTCAACGAGGCGATGGTGTTCGCGTCGTCCTTCGGCGCGCCGGTGGTCTTCGTCTGCTCCAACAACCAGTGGGCGATCTCGGAGCCGGTCACCGTCCAGGCGAAGCACCCCATCGCGGGCCGGGCGCCGGGCTTCGGCATCCCGAGCCTGCGGATCGACGGCAACGACGTGCTCGCGTGCGTCGCCGCCATGCGGTGGGCGCTGGACCGCGCGCGCCGGGGCGAAGGACCCTCGTTCCTCGAGGCCGTGACGTATCGGATGGGGCCGCACACGACGTCGGACGACCCGACCCGCTACCGCACGGTGGACGAGGTCGAACGGTGGGCCGAGCGCGACCCGATCGCCCGGTTCGAGGCGTACCTGTGCGCCGAGGGCGTGCTCGACGACTCCGCGCTCGCCGAGGTCGCCGCGGCCGCCGACGCTCTCGCCGCCGAGGTGCGAGCCGCCTGCATCGGGGCGGTCACCCGGGCCCCGGAGACCGTGTTCGACCACGTCTACGCCGAACCCCACGCCCCGTTGGCCGCTCAGCGCGCCGAGTACGTCGAGTACCTCGCGGGCTTCGCCACGGAGGAGGACCGATGACCGCGCTCACCCTCGGATCGGCGATCACCGCGGGCCTGGCCCGGGCGATGTCCGACGATGACCGGGTCCTGCTCCTGGGGGAGGACATCGGCACGCTCGGCGGCGTCTTCCGGGTCACCGACGGCCTGCAGGAGCGCTTCGGTGCCCCGCGCGTCATCGACACCCCGCTCGCCGAGGCCGGCATCGTCGGCACCGCCGTCGGCCTCGCCCTGCGCGGCTACCGGCCCGTCGTCGAGATCCAGTTCGACGGCTTCGTCTACCCCGCCTTCGATCAGATCGTCTGCCAGGTCGCCAAGCTCCACTACCGCAGCAACGGACGCATCCGGATGCCGCTGGTCATCCGCATCCCCTGGGCCGGCGGCGTGGGGGCTGCCGAGCACCACTCCGAGTCGCCCGAGGCGTATTTCGTGCACACGGCGGGTCTGCGGGTCGTGACCGCCTCGACCCCGCAGGACGCCTACGTCATGCTGCGTCAGGCCGTGGCATCCGACGATCCGGTCGTGTTCTTCGAGCCGAAGCGTCTGTACCACTCCAAGGGCGAGGTCGATCTGGACGCCGATCTCGCCGACGCCCCGCCCCTGCACCTCGCCCGCGTCGCCCGGGAGGGAACGGGCGTGACGATCGTCACCTATGGCGCCTCGGTGCGCACGGCGTTGGATGCCGCTCTCGCCGCCGAGGACGAGGGGATCTCGCTCGAGGTGATCGACGTGCGGTCCCTGTCGCCGATGGACCTCCACACCGTCGCCGCATCGGTGCGCAAGACCGGCCGGGTCGTCGTCGTCCACGAGGCGGCGCGCCAGGCGGGGATGGGCGCTGAGATCGTGGCGAGCATCACCGAGCGCTGCTTCCCCTTCCTCGAGGCGCCGCCGCAGCGCGTCACCGGGCACGACATCCCGTATCCGCCGGCCAAGCTCGAGAAGCACCACGTGCCCGACCTCGACCGCATCCTGCACGCGGTGGATCGGGTGTGGGAGCGCGATACCGGCGCGCCTCCCGCGGGTGGCGTCGCGGCCGCCGGAAGCACCGTCGAAGAGGGTGTCCGATGATCGCCGAATTCCGCCTTCCTGATCTCGGCGAGGGACTGCCCGAGGCCGAGATCGTGCTGTGGCACGTCGCCGAGGGCGACGAGGTGTCGCTGAACCAGACCATCGCCGAGGTCGAGACGGCCAAGGCGGTCGTCGAGATCCCCTCGCCCTACGCCGGGATCGTGCGGGGACTGCACGCCTCGGCCGGCGATGTCGTCGCCGTCGGCTCGCCCCTGGTGTCCTTCGCCGTCGGGGGAGACGAGAATGCCGGATCGGAACCCGAGCCGCCGGAGCCCACGGCCGCCCCGCCGGCGGACCGTCCGGCGGATTCGACACCCGACACGCCGGTGGCGGCGACCGCCGAGCGGCGTGTCGCCGACGATCTCCGCCCGACGGGCCGCGAGGGAGCGGCGACACCGAACCTCGTCGGGTACGGCGCGGCTCCGACGTCGCGCGTCCGGCCGCGGCGCCGCGCGCGCACGACCGCCACGACGGTCGACGTCGACTCCGCCGTCCAGGCGGCGGCGCCGCACGACGTCGTCCGCTCCGCTCCCGTCGAGGTGCCGGTCGAGCGGCCGCGCTCCACGCCGCCGGTCCGCAAGCTCGCCAAGGACCTCGGCGTCGACCTCGCCCGCGTGGCCGCCGTTCATCCCGGCGATCTCGTCACACGGGCGCACGTGGAGGAGTTCGCGCGCACTTCCCCTTCTCTCGCGTCGACGGTCCCCCCGGCTGTTCGTTCCGACCCGCGCGTCACGCGCACACCCATCCGCGGCGTGCGCAAGCACACTGCTGCCGCGATGGTGCGCAGCGCCTTCACCGCCCCGCACGCGACGACGTTCCTCACGATCGACGTCACCGCGACCACCGAGCTGCTGGCGTCCCTCACGCACGATCGCGCGCTCGACGGTCACCGGATCGGTGTGCTCGCGATCGTCGCGAAGGCGGTGTGCCTCGCGATCGGTCGCACGCCGGCGCTGAACGCGCACTGGGACGACGAGTCGGGCGAGATCGTCGAGCACCACTACGTGAACCTCGGCATCGCCGCCGCGACCGATCGTGGGCTCGTCGTGCCGGTGATCCGGGATGCCGAGACCCTCGCGCTCGTCGACCTCGCCGACGCGATCGCCGGGCTGGCCGCGACCGCGCGGGCCGGACGCACGGCCCCGGTGGACATGACCGGCGGGACGTTCTCGATCACGAACGTCGGGGTCTTCGGGGTGGATGCCGGCACGCCGATCCTCAACCCGGGCGAGGCCGGGATCCTCGCCGTGGGAGCGGTGCGCCGCACCCCGTGGGAGCACCGGGGCGAGATCGCCCTGCGCGACGTGCTGACTCTCAGCCTCTCGTTCGATCACCGCGTCGTCGACGGTGCGGAGGCCGCGCGCTTCCTCACCGACGTCGCCGGGGTGCTGCGCGAGCCGGGCAGAGCGATGCTGCTGCGGTGATCGCGGGGCGGCGAGCGCCCCCACCGACCCGAACGCCGCGTCCGCGGCATCCCCTTTTCCCGATCCCGAGGAGGATCCCCCGTGAGCATCGACACTCAGCACGCCTTCACCGACGACGAGCGCGAGCTCGCCGGAATGGTCCGCGAATTCGCCGACGAGGTGATCGCGCCGCGATCGTACGAGGCCGACCGCGCGCACGAACTGCCGCTCGACATCGTCGCGCAGATGGGGGAGCTGGGGCTGTTCGGCCTGCCGTTCCCCGAGGATGTCGGCGGACAGGGGGGCGACTACGCGGCGCTGTGCGTCGCGATCGAAGCCATCGCACGGGTGGACCAGTCGCTCGCGATCACCCTGGAGGCCGGCGTGGGACTGGGCGCCATGCCGCTGTACCGCTTCGGCAGCGACGCGCAGAAGGCCGAGTACCTCCCCGACCTCGTGGCCGGGCGCGCGCTCGCCGGGTTCGGCCTGACCGAGGCCGAGGCCGGCAGCGACGCGGGGGCGACCCGCACGACCGCGCGGCTCGACGGCGACGAGTGGGTGATCGACGGTTCGAAGCAGTTCATCACCAACTCCGGCACCGCCATCACGAGCTACGTCGCCGTCACCGCGGTGACCGACCGCAGCGGCGATCGCCCCGAGATCTCGACCCTCATCGTGCCCGCCGGCACCGCGGGTTTCACGGTCGGTCCGGCGTACGACAAGGTCGGGTGGAACGCCTCCGACACGCACCCGTTGACCTTCGACGGCGTGCGCGTGCCCGCGGCGAACCTCCTCGGCGAGCGCGGACACGGGTTCAAGAACTTCCTGCGCACGCTCGACGAGGGTCGCGTGGCGATCGCGGCCCTGGCGACCGGCGCCGCGGAGGGATGCCTCGAGGCGGCGGTCGCCTACGCCCGGAGCCGCACCGTCTTCGGCGATCGCCTGTCGACGCGGCAGAACGTGCAGTTCACGCTCGCGCGGATGCACGCCCGGGTGCACACCGCGCGGTTGGCGTGGGTGCACGCCGCGCGCCTGTGCGATGCGGGAAAGCCCTTCGCGGTGGATGCCGCGGTGGCCAAGATGACCGCGAGCGACGCGGCGATGGCGAACGCGCGCGACGCCACGCAGATCTTCGGCGGGAACGGCTTCATCAACGAGTACCCGGTGGCGCGGCACTACCGGGACTCGAAGATCCTCGAGATCGGCGAGGGGACGACCGAGGTGCAGCTCATGGTGATCTCGCGAGCACTGGGCCTGTGGGGGAGTACCGTGGCCGCATGATCGAGCAGCGTGGCCTGTTTCTGGAGGAGTTCATCGTCGGCGAGCGCTATGTGCACCGGCCCGGGCGGACGGTCACCGAGGCCGATAACGTCCTGTTCACGACCCTCACGATGAACGCGCAGGCCCTGCACCTGGATGCCGCGTACGCGGCCACCCAGCCGTTCGGTCGCACGCTGATCAACTCGATGTGGACGCTGTCGACGCTCGTGGGTCTCTCGGTCGCGCAGCTGACCCAGGGCACGCTCGTCGCGCAGCTCGGGTTGACGGACGTGAGTTTCCCGGCGCCGCTGTTCATCGGCGACACCCTCCTCGCCGAGACCGAGGTGGTCTCGGCACGCGCCTCGGCGTCGCGTCCCGGCCAGGGCGTGGTCGTGCTCGCGCACACCGGACGTTCGCAGAACGACGAGGTCGTGGCCACCGCGACCCGGACGGTGCTGGTGTGGTCGATGGATGCCGCGACGTGACCGGGGCGTTCGATCTCGGCCCGGCGCTGCTCTTCGTCCCCGGCGACCGCCCCGAGCGCCTCGCGAAGGCGCGGGAGAGGGCGGATGCCGCGATCCTCGACCTCGAGGACGCCGTCGCCCCGGATGCCAAGGAGGTCGCGCGCGCGGCCCTGATCGCCGCGGACCCCGATCCGGACCGGGTCATCGTGCGGGTCAACGCGCCCGCCACCCCTGAGTTCGCCCGGGATCTCGCGGCCCTCGCCCGCACCCGCATCCGCCGCGTGATGGTCGCCAAGGCCGAGTCCGCGGCATCCCTCGCGCCCGTCGACGCGTACGAGGTCATCGCCCTGTGCGAGACCGCGCGCGGGGTGGCCGCGGCGGAAGAGCTCGCAGCGCTGCCGTCGGTGGTCGCGCTGATGTGGGGAGCGGAAGACCTCGTGGCGAGCATGGGCGGCACCTCCAGCCGCCGTGACGACGGCGCGTACCGCGATGTCGCACGGCTCGCCCGCGCCCGCGTGCTGCTGGCGGCGGGAGCGTTCGGGAAGGCCGCGATCGACGCCGTGCACGTCGACATCGCCGATCTCGACGGTCTGTCGTCCGAAGCTCGGGATGCCGCCGCCTCGGGCTTCACCGCGACTGCGTGCATCCACCCGGGCCAGGTCGCGACCATCCGGTCGGCGTACGCGCCGACGCCGGATCAGCGCACGTGGGCCGAGGGCGTGCTCGCGGCAGCCGCAGGGGAGCGGGGCGTGTTCCGCTACGAGGGGCGCATGATCGACGAGCCGATCCTGCGGCACGCCCGCGCGCTGCTCCGGCGCGCCGGGACGTGAGTCCCGAAGCGGCCGCTCAGCTCACGACGCCGGCGTAGGCCAGCAGCTCCCAGGCCTCGCCGTCGAGGCGGAAGACGGTGGCGGAGCAGTTGGGCAGTCGCTCGCCGACGCGGGGGAACGCTCCGTCGGTGGCGTGCAGGATGACCTCGCGGATGAGCGCTCCGTGCGCCACCGCGATGACGTGTGCGCCCTCGGGGGTCTCGGACACGACCTCGGCGATCGACGCCAGCGCGCGTTCGCGCACGAGCGGCCACGCCTCGGCGCCCGGGACCTGAGCGGTGTTCCACGGCCCGTAGGTCGCGGCGAAGGTCTGTGCGTCCATGCCCTCGGCGTCGCCGTAGGAGCGTTCGCGCAGGCCCGGGAGGCGACGGGTGACGGTGGTGCCGAGGGCCGCGGCGATCGTGTCGGCGGTCTCGGCGGCGCGCGACAGGTCGCTCGAGACGACGACGACATCGCTCCCGACGAGATCGTCGGCGAGGGTCGCGGCGACCTCGCGGGCCTGCGCGCGACCCGTGTCGTTGAGGGGGATGTCGGTCGAGCCCTGGATGCGTTGGCCGGCGTTCCAGTCGGTCTCGCCGTGGCGTACGAGGGTGAGGATCGTCACGAGTCGAGCCTAACCCGCACTCCCCGGTGCGGCCCCGCGAGCGTCACGCCAGGGGCGGCAGCCGCTCGGACAACGCCCGCAGCACGTCGGTCGTACCGCCCTCGATCTTGACCGCCGCACGCTGGTCGGCGCGGGTCTCGCCGCGGTTGATGATCACGACGGGGAGGCGGCGGCGCCGCGCCCGCTCCACCAGGCGGATGCCGGAATTGACCACGAGCGAGGAGCCGGCCACGACCAGCGCTTGGCTGGCGTGCACGAGTTGTTCGGCCTCGCGGAACTTCTCGACCGGGATGTACTCGCCGAAGAACACCACGTCGGGCTTCAGTGTCCCGCCGCACACCGAGCACACCGGGACGACGAAACCGTCAGCCGATGCCGGGGTGACATCGCCGTCGGGACCGAGTTCGACGTTCTCGGGCAGAGCGATCCACGGATTGTCGGCTTCGACGCGTGCCGCGAGGTCGCGGCGGTCGAACACCTGCCCGCAGTGCAGACACCCCACGCGGCGCATCGTGCCGTGCAGCTCGACGACGCGGTGACTGCCGGCGCGCACGTGGAGCCCGTCGACGTTCTGCGTGATGACACCGGTGGAGACGCCGGAGTCCTCGAGCGCGGCGAGCGCGCGGTGGCCGTCGTTGGGTGCGGCGGCGGCGAACACCTTCCAGCCGAGGTGACTGCCGACCCAGTACCGGCGGCGCGCGTCGGCGCTGGCCAAGAACTGCTGCGCCGTCATCGGGGTGCGCGTGGGCGCTCCCTTGCCGCGGTAGTCGGGAATGCCGGAGTCGGTGGACACGCCCGCGCCGGTCAGGACGGCGATGCGGCGCCCGGCGAGCACCTCGACGGCTCGATCGATGGATGCCGCGATCCCGGCATCCTTCGTCGTGTCCGTCATGCCCACCTCCGTCGGATCGAGTCTAGGACCGCCCGCCGACACCGTCGTCGCCGCCCGCTCGGCGCCACCCCCGGCGGTTCGCAAGGGCGACCACGGATAATCGGGCCATGACCCCCACACCCTCCCCGGCCTTCTTCGACGTCACCCGCCTCCGCCGCGTGCGGCCGTGGGGAGGGGATCCCGTCGACATCGTCATCGAGGACGGACGCATCGCGCGGGTCGCGCCGGTCGGCTCCGACCCCGTCGGCGCCCGGGAGTTCGACGGGCGCGGGATGCTGGCCCTCCCCGGGATCATCAACGCCCACGCGCACGTCGACAAATCGTGGTGGGGCCTTCCGTGGCAGTCGTACGGCGGCGAGTCGAGCACCGAGGGGCGCATCCGCCACGAGCGGGACCGGCGCGAGGCCCTCGGCATCCCCTCGGTCCCGCGTGCCGCGCGCGTGCTCGCGGAACTCGTGCGGCACGGCACGACCGCGATCCGCAGTCACGTCGACGTCGACGCCGGGATCGGGCTGCGCGGGATCGACGCCGTCGCCGAGGCCGCCGCCGCGTACGGGGGTGCCGTCGAGGTGCAGATCGTCGCGTTCCCGCAGGACGGGGTGCTGCGCCGCCCCGGAGTGCTCGACCTGCTCCGGGCCGCCGCCGCGCACGACGCCGTCCGCTGGATCGGCGGTCTCGACCCCGCGACGATCGACCGCGACCCGGTCGGTCAGATCGACGCGATCACCGCGCTCGCCGCCGACACCGGTCGCGGCGTCGACATCCACCTGCACGATCCCGCCGAGCTCGGCGCCTTCCAGATCGAGCTGATCGTCGAGCGCGCCGTGCGCCTCGGGCTGCAGGGGCGTGTGAACATCGCGCACGGCTTCGCCGTCGCGCAGCTCGACCCCGCGCACCGGCGTGACCTGCTCGGCGCGATGGGCGAGGCCGGGGTCAGCATGACGACCGTCGCGCCGCTGCGCCTGCCGCAGCTGCCGCTGGACGAGCTGGATGCCGCAGGAGTGCGGTTCGGGCTCGGCACCGACGGTATCCGCGACCTGTGGAGCCCGTACGGCACCGGCGACACGCTCGGGATCGCGTGGCAGTACGCCCGCGCCGGCGGACTCGTGCGTGACGACGACCTCCTCCGCGTCGTGCAGCTGGCCACCAGCGCGGGAGCGTGGGCGGTCGGACGCGAGACGCACGACCTCGTCGAGGGTGCTCGTGCCGACATCGTGCTCGTGGATGCCGAGAACCCCATGGACGCGCTCGTACGCCAGCCCGAGCGGGCCCTCGTCATCGGCGGCGGACGCGTCCTGCACGTGGCCTGAGGCGGGGCGGGGGCGGTGTCCGCTCCCCGCCTGGCAGAGTGGGACGATGCCCGTCATCGCCCTGGACTCCGCCGACGACCCGCGCCTCGCCGACTACCGCGACCTCACGGACGTGACGCTGCGTCGCGTGAGCGAGCCCGCGGGCGGCCTGTACATCGCGGAGTCGTCGAAGGTGCTCGACCGGGCGCTGCGCGCCGGACACCGTCCCCGCTCCGTGCTCGTGCAGGAGAAGTTCCTTACCGACACCCTCGCCCTCGTCGGCGAGGGTGCCGAGATCTACGTCGTCCCGGCCGAGGTCGCCGAACAGGTCACCGGGTACACCGTGCACCGGGGGCTGCTGGCATCCATGCACCGTCCGCCGCTCCGGTCCGTGGCGGAGGTCGTGGCGGGCGCGCGGCTCGTCGTCGTGCTCGAGGACATCGTGGATCACACCAATGTCGGTGCGGCGTTCCGTTCGGCCGCGGCTCTCGGCGCGGACGCGGTGCTCGTGACCCCGCGCTGCGCCGACCCGCTGTACCGGCGGAGCGTCCGGGTCAGTATGGGCACGGTGTTCCAGGTGCCGTGGACGCGGTTGCCCGAGTGGACCGCGGCGAAGCCGCTGCTCGAGGGTGCGGGGCTGCACCTGGCCGCCCTCGCGCTCGCCGACGACGCCGTGACCCTCGACGCTTTCGCCGCCGCGGGGCATGAGCGGGTGGCTCTGCTGATGGGTTCCGAGGGCGACGGCCTGAGCCGGGGTGCGCTCGCCGCCGCCGATACGGTCGTGACGATCCCGATGGCCGGGGGAGTGGACTCTCTCAACGTCGCCGCGGCGAGCGCCGTGGCGCTGTGGGAGCTGGGGCGCGCGCTGCGCTGAGGTGCGGGGCTCAGACCTGCGTCTCGCGGGCGGCCGTGGCATCCTGCCCGGGGGCGAGGAAGGTCACGGGCAGCGGTTCGGGCCGCTTGGGGAGGATGTGGTCGCCCGAGGACTCGTGGCGCAGGCGCCGCAGCACCCAGGGCACGAGGTATTCGCGCGCCCAGACGAAGTCCTTCTCGCGGGCGGCGCGCCAGGTCGTCGGTGTCAGCGCCTCGGGCTGCATCGGCTGCAGGTCGTTCGGTACGTTGAGCGCGCGCAACACCATGCGTGCGACCTCGTGGTGGCCGAGCGTGTTGTAGTGCAGCCGGTCGTCATCGAAGAAGCGCATGTCCTGCACCTCTTTCAAACCCCACTGGTTGGCGACGATGCAGTCGTAGCGGTCCGCGATGGAGCGGATGTTCTCGTTGTAGATCGCGACCTTTCCTCGGATGCCGCGGAACACCGGGGTGAACTCCGTGTCGATGCCGGTGAAGACCACGACCGTGGCGCCCCCGCTGCGCAGACGGACCACCGCGTCTTCGAACTGCTGGGCGACGACGTCGGGATCGGTCTTGGGGCGGATGACGTCGTTGCCCCCCGCCGAGAACGTGATGAGGTCGGGCTTCAGGGCCAGGGCCGGCTCGATCTGATCGGCGACGATCTGCGCGATGAGCTTGCCCCGCACGGCGAGATTCGCATAGGCGAAATCGTCGACCTGCGCCGCCAGCACTTCGGCCACGCGGTCGGCCCAGCCGCGGTGACCGCCGTCCGGCAGCGGGTCGCCGATCCCCTCGGTGAAGGAGTCGCCGAGGGCGACGAACCGGCGCCAGGGGTGCGGGCCGGGGTTGTCGGGCGCGGACGGGACGCGGGGCGAGTGCGGGTCGAGTGTCATCGAAACCTCCTCCTCCAGGCTATCCCCGGGCTCCGACAGGGCAAGGGCCGCACCCCCGCGATAAACGCTTCCTGCACTGGGAAACGCGCGCAGCGAGCGTGTTTCGGTGCAGGAAGCGTTTATCGCCGATGGGGCGGCGGAACGTCCACAGCCCGGCGCGGGAGGGCCGGTCCGTGACCTATCGTTGATGTTCGCGCTCGCGAGGGATGGAGGTTCGATGCTGGAAGACGACACCCGCACCACGCCCCTCCCCGACACCTCGCACACCACGGCTCCCGTCGCGGCCGATCCGGCCTTCGGCACGATCCCGGCCCCGCGTGACTCCGCGCCGGGCGGCACCCCGTCCCTCGACCTCGAGCCCCGCGACCCCGACGGCACCGAGCCGCACTTCGGCAGCTTCGCCGCCGAGCACCTCTCGCCCTCGTTCCCGCAGCGCGCCCCCTGGGGCACCGCCCAGCGCTTGCGCGCGTGGCAGGCCGAGGCGCTCGACCTGTATTTCGGCCTCGACGGACCCGACGGCGAGGGCAAGGGCCCGCGCGACTTCCTCGCCGCCGCCACCCCGGGCGCCGGAAAGACCACGTTCGCCCTGCGTCTCGCCAGTGAGCTCATGCGCCGCCGCGTCGTCGATCGCATCGTCGTCGTCGCCCCCACCGAGCACCTCAAGACCCAGTGGGCCGAGGCCGCCGCGCGGGTCGGCATCCGCCTCGATCCGTTCTTCTCCAACCGCCACGCCACGCCCTCGCGGCAGTACCACGGCGTCGCGGTCACCTACGCGCAGGTCGCCGTCAAGGCCGAGGTGCACCAGCGCCTGACGATGGATGCCAGAACCCTGGTGATCCTCGACGAGGTGCACCACGGCGGCGACGCCCTCAGCTGGGGCGACGCGCTCCGCGAGGCGTACGGGCGGGCGACCCGGCGCCTGCTGCTGTCGGGGACGCCGTTCCGTAGCGACACCGCGCCGATCCCGTTCGTGGAGTACCACCCCAACGACAAGGGCATCCGCCTCTCCCGCACCGACTACGCCTACGGCTACCGTCGTGCGCTCGACGACGGCGTCGTCCGCCCCGTGTTCTTCCTCGTCTACGCCGGGCAGATGCGCTGGCGCACCAAGGCCGGCGAAGAGATGGAGGCCCAGCTCGGTCAGGACAACACGAAGGACATCACCTCGCAGGCGTGGCGCACCGCGCTCGACCCCAACGGCGACTGGATCCCCGCGGTCCTGCGCTCGGCCGACCGGCGGCTCACCGAGGTGCGCGAGACGGTCCCGGATGCCGGAGGCCTCGTCATCGCGACCGACCAGACCGCCGCGCGCGCCTACGCCACGATCCTCGAGGACATCAGCGGCGAGAAGGTCACGGTCGTCCTCTCCGACGAGGCCGAGGCCTCGAGCCGCATCGAGACATTCTCGAAGGGCACGAGCCGCTGGATGGTCGCCGTGCGCATGGTGTCCGAGGGCGTCGACGTCCCGCGCCTCGCCGTCGGCGTGTACGCCACGAGCGCCTCGACCCCGCTGTTCTTCGCTCAGGCCATCGGCCGATTCGTGCGGGCCCGACGCCGCGGCGAGACCGCGAGCGTGTTCCTCCCCAACGTGCCGCCGCTCCTCGCCCTCGCCGGCGAGATGGAGGCCCAGCGCGACCACGCCCTCGACCGCGACAGCGACGCGGAAGACCAGTGGAACGCCGAAGAAGACATGATGGATGCCGCCGAGCGCGAGGACAAAGCCTCCGACGCGCTCGAGCAGGAGTTCGAGTACCAGGCGCTCGGGTCGCTCGCCCACTTCGACCGAGTGCTCTTCGACGGGCAGGAATTCGGCCAGCTCGCCGTCCCCGGCACGATCGAAGAAGAGGAGTTCCTCGGCATCCCGGGGCTTCTCGAGCCCGAACAGGTGCACGAAGTCCTCATGACGCGGGCCTCCCGTCAGTCGCGGCACCGCTCGAGCCGCGAGGAGCAGCAGAAGGCGAGCGGACAGGAGCCACCGGGCGTCGACGAGGGCGGTCTGCCCCAGCCACTGCACCGCACCCTCAAAGAGCAGCGGCAGCTGCTCAACAGCCTCGTCGGGCTGTACGCCCGCCGCACCGGAGAGCCGCACGGGCTCGTCCACGCCGAGCTCCGCCGCATCTGCGGGGGCCCCGCGGTCTCGCACGCCACCGTCGCGCAGCTCCAGGCCCGCATCGAGGTGCTGCGCCAGCGCGTGCGCTCCTGACGCCGCCCGGTGGCGGTTTCGCGCTTCCGAAATGCTGGCACGGAGCCCGTGGCATCCCCGTCTTTCCGGGGTTCGGGGCCCCGAAATGCTGTCAGTATCGGCCGACGCGCCCGGGGGAACGGATGCCGCCGCCTAACGTGGGGGCGACCCGAAGGAGACCCGTGACGATCGCCGCCACACCCACCGCCCGCGACCGCCGCCGCTGGGCGCGCTACCTCGTCGACGAACGCGCCGAGGCGCGCGTCTACCGCGACCTCGCCAGCCGCCGCACCGGCGAGGAGCGCGAGATCCTCCTCGCGCTCGCCGAGGCCGAGGGCCGCCACGAGCAGCATTGGCTCGACCTGCTCGGCGACACCCCGCAGCGACTGCCGCGCGCGGGGTTCGGCACGACGATGCTCGCGTGGATGGCGCGCCGCTTCGGCTCGATCTTCGTGCTCGCGCTGGCCCAGAACGCCGAGGCGCGCTCGCCGTACGCCGACGAGCCCTACGCCACGGCGCAGATGGCCGCCGACGAGCAAGTGCACCACGAGGTCGTGCGGGGTCTCGCCGCGCGCGGACGCCGGCGCCTGTCCGGCACGTTCCGCGCCGCCGTCTTCGGCGCGAACGACGGCCTGGTGTCCAACCTCGCGCTCGTGATGGGCGTGGGGGCCACGGGCGTGGCCCCCAGCTTCGTGCTGTTCAGCGGAATCGCGGGCCTGCTCGCCGGGGCCCTGTCGATGGGCGCGGGCGAGTTCGTGTCGGTGCGCTCGCAGCGAGAGCTGCTCAAGGCCACCGAGGAGAGCGACTACGCCGACTCGGCCCTGCCGCACCTCGACCTGGATGCCAACGAGCTCGCGCTCGTGTACCGCACACGCGGGATGGACGCCGACGAGGCTCTCGCGAAGGCCCGAGACGTCGTCTCGGCCGCGCAGAACGGCAACGCTCCGGTGGCGGCCGCCCCCGGGGAGTCCTCGCACGATGTGGTCGGGAGCGCCTGGGGGGCGGCTCTGTCGAGCTTCCTGTTCTTCGCCTCGGGCGCGATCATCCCCGTGCTGCCGTGGCTGTTCGGGCTGAGCGGACTCGTCGCGGTTGTGGTGGCCCTCGTGCTCGTGGGCATCGCCCTCCTCGGGACCGGTGCGATGGTGGGTCTGCTGTCCGGAGCGTCGCCGCTCAAGCGCGGCCTCCGTCAGCTCGCGATCGGCTTCGGCGCCGCCGCGGTGACGTACGTGTTGGGCCTGCTCTTCGGCGTGTCCGCGGCCTGAATCTGCGGCATCCATCGATAAACGCTCTCGCGAGTGAGACGCGGCATGGCACGCTGTCTC
>NZ_VBUM01000051.1 GCF_005774735.1 Microbacterium sp. 5K110
CCTCAGTACACGTACTCCATCAGCTCCACGCCGAGCACGCGGAACGCGTCGTGCGCCCGGAGGCGGTGGGCGATCGAGAGGTCGTCGAAGTTGACGATGAGGGCGTAGGCGACTCCGGCCCGCGGACCGCCGAGCACGCCGGCCTCGGCGCGAACGCCGTCCGAGCGTCCGGTCTTGTTGACGAACAGCAGGCCGTGGCGGTCGTTCTCGTGCGCGAACGGGTCCAGGCCGGTCGCGGATGCCACGAGCGACAGGTCGTGGTTCAGGCTCAACCACTCCGCCACCTGGGCGCTCACCCCCGGGGAGACGACGGTGGAGTTGACCAGCCCGGCGAACACGGCCGCCATCTCGCGCGCCGTGGACAGCGCCAGGTGCGGGGCGTCGTCGGGCCCGCGGTCGTCGCGGAAACGGTCCAGCAGGGCGGTGCGGCGCAGACCGAGCTGCTCGATGCGCGAGCGGACGGACGGCAGGCCCACGCGCTGCAGCAGTGCGTTCACGGCCCACGCGTCGCCCGCGGATGCCGCGAGCACCGCCACGTCCGCCAAGGGAAGCGCGGGGGCTTTGAGGTGCTGCCACACTCCCCCGGTCGACGCGGTGTGCACGCTCGCGCGGTCGATGATCTCGAGCGCGTCGACGCGCCCCGCCTCGATCGCGGCCGCGATCTCGATCAGGAGCGGGACGACCCCGAGCCCGGCGACGGGGAGAGTGACGAAGTCGTCGCCCTCGAGCACCGTCGAACCGCCGTCGAGGTCGTCGATGCGCACCGACACCTTCGCCCCGGATGCCGCGAGCTCGTCGAGGGCGCGGAGCGTCGCCGTGAACGACCGGCGTCCCGCGGCGGCGCGCCGGGGCAGACGTCGCGGTCCTTTGCGCGCCGACCCGCGGAGCGCCGGGGCGTCGCGTCGAGACGACTCCACGGGCACTCCGGCGGGATCGGGTACGGCGGGCTCGGGAACCGGGGGCATGTCCACGAGCGTGGCTCCTTCCGGGTCAGAAGAGCAACAAACGCCACCTCACCAAATGGTGACGCGCTGGTCGGCGTCCAACCACAGGGCGTCGCCCTCGGTGACGTCGAACGCCGCGTAGAACGCGTCGATGTTACGCACGATCTGGTTGCAACGGAACTCGTTCGGCGAATGCGGGTCGATCGTGAGGAGCCGGATGGTCTCGGCATCCCGGCCCTTCTGCTGCCAGATCTGCGCCCAGCTGAGCAAGAGTCTCTGGATGCCGCTGTACCCGTCGACCACGGGACCGTCGGCCGGCTCGTCCTCGCCGAGCGACAGCCGGTAGGCGCGGATCGCGATGCCGAGGCCACCGAGGTCGCCGATGTTCTCGCCGATCGTGAGGGCGCCGTTGACGTGGTGCTCCTCGCTCAGCCCCTGGGGGACCAGTGCCTCGTACTGGGCGATGAGCGCCTTCGTGCGCTCCTCGAACGCCGAGCGGTCGGCATCCGTCCACCAGTCGCGCAACGACCCGTCGCCGTCGAAGCGGCTGCCCTGGTCGTCGAAGCCGTGACCGATCTCGTGGCCGATCACCGCGCCGATGCCGCCGTAGTTGGCGGCGGCGTCGCGATCGGCGTCGAAGAACGGGTACTGCAGGATCGCCGCGGGGAACACGATCTCGTTCATGAGCGGGTTGTAGTACGCGTTGACCGTCTGCGGCGTCATGTACCACTCGTCGCGGTCGATCGGCTCGCCGACCTTCGCCAGCTGCCGGTCGTGCTCCCAGACGTGCGCGCGCTGGACGTTGCCGACCAGGTCGGCGGCGTCGATCTCGAGCGACGCGTAGTCCTTCCACTTCACGGGGTAACCGATCTTGGGCGTGAAGGCATCGAGCTTGGCGAGCGCGCGCTGTCGGGTCTCGGGCGTCATCCACTCCAGCGACTCGATCGACTCGCGGTATGCCTCGACGAGGTTCTGCACCAGCACGTCCATGGCATCCTTCGCCGTGGGCGGGAAGTGCCGATCGACGTACACCTTGCCCACCGCTTCGCCGAGGGCCGCCTCGACCAGGCCGACGCCGCGCTTCCACCGCTCGCGGTTGACGGGGACGCCGGTGAGCTGCGTGCCGTAGAACGCGAAGTTCTCGGCCACGAACTCCTCAGACAGGAATGCGGCGGCGGAGTGCACGACGGCGAAGCGCAGCCAGGCCTTCCAGTCGTCGAGACGCTCCTCGACGAGGAGCGCGCCGAGGGACTCGAGGAAGCTCGGCTGGTACACCACGACCTCGCCGAAGGCGTCCTCGTGACCGGGGGCCACGCCGGCCCGCCACGGCGCCAGATCGATGCCGGCGAGGCCGATCATCTCGTCCCACGCGCGGAGGTTGTAGGTCTTCACCGCATCGCGACTGTCTTCGCGCGACCAGTGGTGGGCGGCGAGCTCGGTCTCGAGCGCGACCACCCGATCCGCGGATGCCGCGGGCTCGGCGACACCGGCGAGGGCGAACATGCGCTCGACGTGCGCACGGTAGGCGGTGCGCGTCTCGGCGAAGTTCTCGAGCCGGTAGTAGCTCTCGTCGGGCAGCGACAGCCCGCCCTGGTAGATCACCGGAACGTAGCGGGTGGGGTTGCCCGGGTCGGGCTCGACGAACAAGGTCAGCAGACCGCTCACACCGTCGCGCTCGAGCTCGCCGACGAGACGGAGGAAGCCGGGCACGTCTTCGACGGCGTCGACGCGCGCGAGCTGCGCGGCCAGCGGCGCGGCTCCCGCCTCCTCGATGCGGTCGGTGTCCATGAAGCTCGCGAACAGATCGCCGATCTTGCGGGCTTCGCTGCCCGGCTCGGCCTGCTGCGACTCCTCCACGATGGTGCGGACATCCTTCTCGGCCTGCTCGGCGATGAGATGGAAGCTGCCCCAGCGGGCCTTGTCGTCGGGAATCTCGGTGCGCTCCATCCAGCGGCCGTTCACGTGACGGAACAGGTCGTCTTGCGGGCGGATCTCGTCGCTCAGTTCTTCGAGCGCGAGACCGGAGCGGGGGGTCTCGGTCATGCAGACAGGATAAGTGCCCCCGATCCGTGAAGGCTCCGGATGCCGCGCCGACGGGCCGTGTCGGGAGCCCGCCGTAGGCTCGGACGGTGACCACCCCCGCACCGGCGACGCTGAACCGCGCGATCCTGCGCCTCGCCGTCCCGGCGTTGGGCGCGCTCATCGCCGAGCCCCTGTTCCTCATCGTGGACGGCGCCATGGTGGGCCATCTGGGTGTGGCGCCGCTGGCCGGACTCGGCATCGCCGGAGCCGTTCTGCACACCGTGGTCGGGCTCATGGTGTTCCTCGCGTACGCCACGACTCCCGCCGTCGCCCGGCGGTTCGGTGCGGGCGAGTTCGGCCGCGCGGTGTCGGTGGGCATCGAGGGCATGTGGTTCGCGCTCACGATCGGGGCCGTCCTCGCGCTGGTCGGAGTCCTGGCCACCCCGGCACTGGTCGACGTGTTCGGGGCGGCGCCCGACGTCGCCGAGAACGCCCGCGTGTACCTGTCGATCTCGATGTGGGGGCTGCCCGCCATGCTCGTGGTCTTCGCCGCGACGGGACTCCTGCGCGGCATGCAGGACACCGTCACGCCGCTGTGGATCGCCGGCCTCGGCTTCGGTGTCAACGCCCTGCTCAACGCCCTGTTCATCTACGGCTTCGGCTGGGGGATCGCGGGCTCCGCGATCGGAACCGTCGTCGCGCAGTGGGGCATGGTCGGCGCGTACGTGATCATCGCCACCCGCCTGGCCCGCCGCCATGCGGCCTCGCTGCGCCCCGAGGTCGGGGGCCTGCGCGGTACCGCGCGCTCGGGCGGGTGGCTGTTCCTGCGCACCCTCAGCCTGCGCGCGGCGTTCCTGGCCACCGTCGCCGTGGCGACCGGGCTCGGCTCGGCCGAGCTGGCGGGGTGGCAGATCGCGTTCACGATCTTCTCCACGGCCGCCTTCGCCCTCGACGCTCTCGCGATCGCCGCCCAGGCGCTCGTGGGCAAGCACCTCGGATCGGGCGACGCCCTCGGCGTGCGCCACGTGCTGTCGCGCACGGTGGCCTGGGGGCTGTGGTTCGGTGTCGTGGTGGGCGGGATCGTGGCGGCGGCATCCGGGGTCCTGGGTCTGGTCTTCACCGGCGATCCGCAGATCGCCGCGCTGATCCAGCCGGCACTGCTCGTGCTCGCCGTCGCGCAACCCCTCGCCGCTTTCGTGTTCGTCCTCGACGGCGTGCTCATCGGCGCCGGCGATGCACGCTACCTCGCCATTGCGGGGGTCCTGAATCTCGTGCCCTACATCCCCGCCCTCGTTCTCGTCGCGCTCTTCGCCGGCGGCGGGGCCGCGGGCCTGGCCTGGTTGGCGGCGGCGTTCTTCGGGGTGTACATGCTGGCCCGCGCGGCGACGCTCGGGCTGCGCGTCCGCGGCCGCGCGTGGATGACCGCGGGCGACTGACACCCGCGCCGCCCGCCCCGCGCCCGGCCGAACGCCCACGCGTCTTTCAGGAGCCGCACGTACGGTGCGGACATGAGGTCGACCCGCCCGGCCCTCGCGGCCCTTCCCGTTCTGCTCGTTCCGGCGCTGCTGGCGCTCGCGGGGTGCACCTCCGGTGCCCCCGAGCCCGTGGCATCCGGGACCTCGTCCTCGCCCACGCCATCATCATCCACGCCGTCACTCTCGCCGTCGGCCCCTACACCCGGCGGGAGCCTCCCCGACGACGCGTCGTCGCTCGAGCAGTGGGCGGCGCGCGCGCTGCCCGAGAACGGCTTGGGCGGGAGCACGGCGGTCGCCCGCGGCACCGGCGGGGTCGGACCCACGGGCGCGAGCGTCGATCTGGACCCCGTCGGCGGGTCGTGGGACGTCGTCGTTGCGTGCGAGAGCGCGACCGGCGCCCCGCTCGTCGTCGAGATCGGCGGGGCGGCCGGCCTCACCACCGACGTCCCCTGCGGCGCCCCCGGCCAGGCCGGCGCCGCGCCGACGACGATCCGGTGGGATGCCGCCGAAGCCGCGACTCTGCGCGTGGACTCGCCCGTCGAGGCGGTGTTCGCGTACGAAGTGCACCCGCGCGCGGGCACCTGAGCTTCATCGGCTTTTCACGCGCCCGACACCCGGTATCCCTATCCTGGACGGATGCGGGGGCATATTGCGGGGACGCTCATCGTGGCCGTGTCGTTGATCGTCGCGATGGCCATCTTCTGCGCGGGCGGCTACTACTTCGTCGGCTACCAGGAGTGGGACGTTGGCGCGGCGACCTACGTCTACCGGGACAGGCCGTTCTCGGGAGCGGTGCTGGGAGCGTCGGTCGTCGCCAGCGGAGTGGTGCTGTGCGGCGCGGCGATGCTGGTCCTCCGCGTCGCGCGCAGGCAGGGAACGCCCATGATCGACGACTGTCCCGTGCGCGCGGACGTACGCTGAGCCGAGCCCGCGGTCAGCTTCCGGGCTGGTTGGCGAACGATTGCCCCCGGCCGCGCTGGTTGTCGTCGTTCGGCGTGACCGGCACGTACGCGATCTGAGAGCCGGCCGTGCTGGCCGGCGTGGCCCCCGTCCCGCCCGAGTACAGGAGCGTGAAGGTCACGACGTCGCCCTCGGCGAGCGGTCCGGTGAAGGCGAAGTCGACGGATCGTCGGCCGCCGGAGACGGTGTTGGTCCGCTGCGACAGCAGGTCGGGGGACGCCGCGCCGTTGAGGGCGATGTTCTGCAGGACGACGTCGTCGGCCAGGGCCGGGTCGAACCCCACCGTGACCCTGTCCTCGACGGCGGTGGGGTTGGGCCCGATGGAGGTGAGGGTGGCGTTCGTGGGCCGGTACGCGGATCCGTCTCCGGAGGCCACCAGTTCGAAGTCGGCCGTCAGCGTGGCTCCGAACGGGGTGGCGTCGACGGGCTCGCCCGGGTTGTTGACGAACACGTTGTCAGAGGGTCCCGCGTCGGCCGGCTCGACGAGCACCCAGGAGGCGCCGGCGTCAGCGGGTGCGAGAGTGTCGTTGGGGTAGTCCCCGAGGAAGGTCAGGGTGGGTCGCACCAGGATGCCGGTGAACGAATCGGTGTCGGGGGCCACGGTCGCGGCGAAAGAGACCGTGTAGACGGCGCGGTCGTCCGAGAGCGTCGGCCCGCTGAAGCTCGCGGCCCGGGCGCCCTCACCGTCACGGGTGTCGTAAGTGAAGCCCGTGACGTCCCACAGGCGACGATCGACCTCCAGACGCAGGATCACGGGACCGGTGTAGACCTCGCTGGTCGTGTTTCCGACGACGACGCCGGACGGCTCGCTGGCGTCGTAGCGCTGCGTGAGCGACGGCGTGAACATCGGGATAGAGCTGCCGAACTGCGGAGGAAGCAGCGCGAGGTTCGCGGTGGTGCTGGCGCTGGCCGCGGGGGCGGCGACCGCGAGGGCGACGACCGGAACGGACCACGCTCCTGCTTTGAGGATCGAACGGCGATCGGGGCCGGTCGGCTGCGGAATCGTCTTCGAGGCAGAACTCATGAGGGATCGGTCCATCCATCCGGGGGCGAGCATGGCGTGTCCGGTGAATTCTGCGCGGTCCGGACGCGATTATCTGCCCTTTGCGGATGAGAAAACTCTCATCTCCAGCGGCGACACCACTCGTACATGACCACGGCGGCAGCGGACGCCGCGTTGATCGATCGGGTCGATCCGTACTGCGTGATCTCCACGACGCCGCTCGCGGCCGCCAGCGCCTCCGGCGACAGCCCCGGCCCCTCCTGACCGAACAGCAGCACGCACGCCTCCGGCAGGTCGGCGCGATCGACGGGGACCGAGCCGTCGACGTTGTCGATCGCGAGGATCGGCAGGCTCGCCTCGGCGGCCCAGGCCGCGAAGGCCGCGACGTCCTCGTGGTGGCGCACGTGCTGGTAGCGGTCGGTGACCATCGCGCCGCGGCGGTTCCAGCGGCGTTTGCCGATGATGTGCACTTCCGCCGCGAGGAACGCGTTGGCGCTGCGCACGATCGACCCGATGTTCAGGTCGTGCTGCCAGTTCTCGATGGCGACGTGGAACGGATGCCGTTTGGCATCCAGATCCGCGACGATCGCTTCCATCGTCCAATAGCGGTAGTCGTCGACGACATTGCGCCGGTCACCCTCGGCGAGCAGTTCGCGGTCGTACCGGGGGTCGTCGGGCCAGGATTCGGGACCACCGGGCCAGGGGCCGACCCCGTGCGTCGGGAGCGGGGTCTCTTCCACGTCGGTCACCGATCCAGGCTAGCCGCGCGGACGGCGGCACTCGTTTTTCGGTCGCCCGAAAAATCGCTAAGGTTTCGGCATGCCGAAAAATATGGATGCCGTCGACCGCCGGCACGCGCCGGCCCGGGCGATGTGGCTGCTGGGCCCGGCCATGGTCGCCGGGGTGGCCTACCTCGACCCCGGCAACGTCGCCAGCAACATGACCGCCGGGGCGCTCTTCGGATACCTGCTGGTGTGGGTCGTCGTGCTCGGCAACGTCATGGCCTGGCTGATCCAGTACCTCTCGGCCAAGCTCGGCATCGTCACGGGCGAGAGCTTGCCCCAGGTGCTGGGCCGGCGCCTCCAGCGACCGTGGGCGCGCCGGGCGTACTGGCTGCAGGCTGAGCTCGTGGCGATGGCCACCGACGTCGCCGAGGTCATCGGCGGCGCCGTCGCCCTCCACCTGCTCTTCGGCATCCCGCTGCTGTGGGGCGGAGCGATCACGGGCGTCGTGTCGATCCTCCTGCTCATGGTGCAGTCGCGCCGGGGGGCGCGGGCGTTCGAGACGGTCCTGATCGGACTGCTCCTGATCATCGCGATCGGCTTCACCGCCGGGCTGTTCTTCGCGCCGCCCGACCCCGCGGGGGTCGTCGGCGGGCTGGTCCCGCGCTTCGAGGGCTCGACCTCGGTCCTCTTGGCCGCCTCGATCCTCGGTGCCACGATCATGCCGCACGCGATCTACGCGCACTCCGCGCTCAGCCGGGACCGTTTCGCCCCCGCGGAGCCCACCGCCGCCGCCGACCTCGAACGCGCCCGGGGCCTTTCCACCGCCCGTCTGCTGCGGGCGACGCGCTGGGACGTCACGATCGCCCTCGCCGTCGCCGGCACCGTCAACCTCGCGATCCTGCTGCTGGCGGCGGCCAACCTCGCGGGTGTGGACGGAACCGACAGCCTCGAAGGCGCGTACGCGGCGCTGCGGGACGGCCTCGGTCCGGTGGTCGCGACGCTCTTCGCGGTCGGCCTGCTCGCGAGCGGCCTGGCCTCGACCTCGGTCGGGGCGTACGCCGGCGCCGAGATCATGCACGGCCTGCTCCGGGTCCGCGTGCCGCTGCTCGCCCGCCGCCTGGTCACGCTGATCCCGGCGCTGATCATCCTGGGGGTCGGCGTCGACCCGACCCTCGCGCTCGTACTCAGCCAGGTCGTGCTGTCCTTCGGCATCCCCTTCGCCCTCGTCCCGCTCGTGGCGCTGACGGCGCGACGCGACGTCCTGGGCATCCACCGCAACCGCGCCGTCACGACGGCGGCGGGGGTGGCCGCGTCGGTGTTCCTCATCGCGCTGAACGCCGTGCTCCTGTGGCTGGTGTTCACCGGCGGATAGGCTGGTCCCGTGGAATCGCCCGTGGCCGACGACTATCTCAAGGCCATCTACCACCACACCGAGTGGCAGGACGATCCGATCACTCCGTCGCAGCTCGCCGGCGTGCTGGGCCTCGCCCCCTCGAGCGTCACCGAGATGGTGAAGAAGCTCGCGGCGCAGGGACTCGTCCGCCATCGTCCGTACGGCCCCGTGTCGCTCACTGCCGCCGGCGAACGACGTGCCGCCTCGGTCATCCGTCGGCACCGCCTCATCGAGACGTGGCTCGTCCGCGAGTTCCGCTACGCGTGGGACGAAGTGCACGACGAGGCCGAGATCTTGGAGCACTCGCTGAGCGACCGCCTGCTCGAGGGCATCGACGAGCGGCTGGGACGCCCCCGGTTCGATCCCCACGGCGATGCGATCCCGGATGCCACCGGCGCCGTGCACCGTGAACCCTTCGTGCTCCTCGCCGAGGCGGCATCCGGACACTCCGGGCGCGTGCTGAGGGTGAGCGACCGCGACCCCGAACTGCTGCGCGCACTCGTCGCGCGCCGTATCGACGTCGGGCACGAGCTCGAGGTGGTCTCGCACACCGTGGTGCGCGCCGACGGCGTCGAGGTGTCGCTGCCCGACGGGGCGGGCGACTCGGTCTGGCTGACGCGCTGAGGATCGCCGGCCGCCGATCCCACTACGCTGACCCCACCGGCTCCCGCGGAGCCGCAGAGCGGGAGGCATCCATGACCACCACCGTCGAACTCCGTCGGCCCCTCCCCGTGACCATCGCCGTCGCGCTCGTCTACGTCGGCGGACTGCTGAACACCGCGCTCGGCGTCCTCGTGCTGCTGTCGCGCTACGAGGTCGACGCCGACGACGTGCTGCCGGTGTCCCTCGTGGGTGCCGCGACGATCCTGCTCGGCCTGCTCACCGTCGCCGGCGGCTCCTCACTGGCGCGCGGGAGCCGCCTGGCGCGGAACCTGCTCACCGGCTATCTGTCGCTGCTCGTGGTGCTGCAGGCGCTGTCGCTGGTCCTGACCGAGCTCGAGCCGACGATCGTGATCGCGATGGTCGCTGCGCTCGCCGTCGTCGCCGCCGTCTGGATCCCTCCGAAGGCGCGGCGTTACTTCCGCCGGGCGTCGCCCGACGCCGCAGCACCCGCGCCCACGATCTGACCCGCGCGAAGCGGCGCCGCGCCGCGCCGTCCCGCTCTACCCGCGCGCGGCCGCGGGCGTCGGCGAGGGTGCGGATGCCGCCGACTCGAGGGTGCGTCGCACGAAGCGCCGGTGCGCGAACCGCACCACCTCGATCGCGCCCACGGCGATGATCACGACGCCCGTGATGAGCCACGCCCCGTCTTCGCCCGGGTCCTGCAGCTGGAAGAACTGCCCCAGGATCGGCACGGTGAAGATCGCGGTGAGGGCGATGAACATCGCCCCGATGACGAGCACCTTCACTCGGGTGACCGGTCGCGACAGCACCGTGAGCACCCAGATCGCGACGATGGCGAGGATGATCGTCGCGCCCGTCCGCACCTGCTCGACGCTCAGCCCCATCGCCAGCGCCGCGCGCGTGTAGAGGGTCAGGGCGATGGCGATCACGAGCCCCGCGGGGATCGCGAAACTCAGTGACCTGCGCAGGAATCCGGGCACGTACCGCTGCGTGTTGGGCAGCAGGGCGAGGAAGAAAGCCGGGATGCCGATCGTCAGACCGTCGGTGATCGACAGCTGGCGCGGCAGGAAGGGGAACTCCATCACGAGCGCGCCGAACAGCACGGCGAGCCCGGTCGCGTAGACCGTCTTGGTGAGGAACAGCATCGAGACCCGCTCGATGTTCGCGATGACCTGGCGGCCCTCAGCGACGACCGAGGGCAAGTGGGAGAAGCGGCCGTCCAGCAGCACGAGCCGCGCGACCGCCTTCGTCGCCGCGGCTCCGGAGTTCATCGCGATGCCGATGTCGGCCGCCTTGATGGCCAAGGCGTCGTTGACGCCGTCGCCGGTCATGGCCACGACGTGACCGCGAGACTGCAGGGCCGTCACCATGCGCTTTTTCTGGTCGGGGGTCACGCGACCGAAGACCGTGTGGTCCTCGAGGATGCGGCCCAGCTCGACGTCGTCGTCGGGCAAGCGGCGGGCGTCGTACCCCTCGTCGACGTCGAGTCCGACCTCGCGCGCGATCGCGGCGACCGTCCGAGGGTTGTCGCCCGAGATGACGCGCACCCCGACGCCCTGCGCACGGAAGTAGGCGAGGGCCTCGGCGGCATCCGGACGCACCGCCTCGACGAAGGTCAGCACCGCCACGGCGACCGCACCGTCCGGCAGGCGCTCGGCGGCGACGTCGGCCTCGTCGAGCGCGACGGCGGTGTAGCCGAGCACCAGTGTGCGCCGGCCGGAGGAGGCCAAGCGGGTGACCGCCTCGCCCAGGACGGTGCCCGCGTCCGCCGCGACGTCGCCGAACACCATCTCGGGAGCCCCGAGCACCCACGTGCCGGCGGCACCGTCGGCGAACGACACGGCGCTCCACTTGCGCGCCGACGAGAACGGGATGCGGTGCGCGACGGTCAGCGACGCCCCGACCGGGAACGGCTCCCGCAGACACTGGGCCGTCGCGTTGGCGTCGTCGGCCGCGCCGTACCAGGCGAGCGCTGCCCGCCATCCGTCGACCGGCTGCAGTTCGAGGGCCGCGTCGAAACGGATCTCGCCCGCCGTCAGCGTCCCGGTCTTGTCGAGGCAGATGACGTCGACCCGCGCGAGCCCTTCGACCGCGGGGAGCTCGTTGACGAGCACCTTCTTCCCGGCCAGACGCGCGGCGCCCACCGCGAACGCGATCGAGGTCATCAGCACGAGCCCGAGGGGGATCATGGCCGTCAGCGACGCGATCGTGTTGACCACGGCCTGCGACCACGTGCCCTGCTGCCAGGCCTCCACCCATCCCCCGGCGACCATCATCTGGGCGTTCAGCACGAGGAGACCGATGGGGCCGATCCCCCATCCGACCCACTTCAGCACGCGGTCGATCGACGTGCGCAGCTCGCTCGAGACGAGCTGGAACCTCTTGGCCTCGGCGGCGAACGTGTTGGCGTAGGAATCAGCGCCCACCCGGTTGACCCGGGCCGTTCCCTCACCGGCGACGACGATCGACCCCGACAGCGCCTCGTCGCCGGGTCGCTTGTCGACGGCATCCGACTCGCCAGTGAGCATCGACTCGTCGATCTGCAACGCACGCGAATCGACCACGACGGCGTCGGCGGGCACCTGATCGCCCGCGCGCAGCACGAGCAGATCGTCGCGCACCACCTCGGCCGGAGCGATCTCGGCATCGACGCCGTCGCGGCGCACGCGCGCCCGCGGGGCGTTCAGCAGCGCGAGGCGGTCGAGGGCGGCCTTGGCCCGGAACTCCTGAACGCAGCCGATGACCGCGTTCGACAGCGCGGCGATGCCGAACAGGGCGTCCTGCCACCGACCGAGCAGGAGGAGCACGAGGAAGCACGCGCCCACGATGCCGTTGAACAACGTGAAGACGTTGGCGCGCACGATGTTCCACGCCGAACGGCTGCTGTCCGCGACGAAGGCGTTCGTCTGGCCGGCGGCGACCCGCTCGGCGACGGCGGACGCGGTGAGACCCTGGGCGTCGTCGACGCTCGTCTGCTCCATGCGATCACTGTACGGGCACCCTCCGACGACGGCCGCCGGTTCAGGATGCCGTGCGCCGGACCCGTTCGAACGGCCAGCGCACGTGGGTCGCCGTTTCGCACGCGAGCCAGAGATCGGCGCCGAGCCCGCCGTCGCGCGTGCGGCGGGCGGGGGTCGCCGGGCGCGGGACGCCCCGGGCCACGAGCGCCGGGCCGTACATCGTGCCGCCTTCGGCGAGCGGGTCGGTCAGGGCACGGACGAGCGCCCAGGCGCCCTCGTCCTTCGATTGCGTGAAGGGGGCCTGCAGGTTGTCCACGAAGCGCGTGAGCCGGCTCGGCTCGTTGACACCCCGGATGCCGCGCGTGCGACCGCTCGTGGAGTACCCGGGGTGGGCGACGAGGCTCTCGACCGGGACGCTGTGCGCCCGCAGACGGCGGTCGGCCTCGAGCGCGAGCGCGGTCGTCGCGGCCTTCGACTGCACGTAGGCCCGCCACGGGGTGTAGCCCTCGACGAGTTCGGGATCGGTGGGGACGTGCTTCCAGATCGAGGTCGACATGCTGCCGACCCAGACCATCCGTCCGCGCGCCGCGGCCAGGGGGGTCAAGAGTTCACCGCCGAGCGCGAAGTGGCCCAGCACGTTCGTGGCGAACACCCGCTCGTGCCCGCCCGCCAGCTCGCGCGTCTTCGGCGGGTGGACGATGCCGGCGTTCATCAGCAGCCCGTCGAGTCGTCCGCGCGCCCGCACGGTCGCGGCGGCGGCCCGCACCGACCCGAGATTGCTCGTGTCCAGCAGCAGCGTCTCGATCGAGGCATCCGGGTGGGTGCGCTTCACGGCCTCTTTGGCGAGGACGAGCCGGTTCGGGTTGCGACCGGTGAGCAGCACGTGCGCACCCGCGCCCGCGAGCTGTTCGCACGCGAAGTACCCCAGACCGCGAGTGGCCCCGGTGACGAGGTACGCGCGGCCGGAGAGGTCGGGGAGATTCCGGGGGTCCCACTCGTCGCGCGCCACCCTTCGACCCTAACGAGATCGTGCGCTGCCGTCACGGGTGCATTCCGGATGCGGAATACCGATCTCGTGAACTTTTTCGTCCCGGCGTGTGACGAATCGCGCCGTCGGTCCGTCACATCGGTGAGCACATCCGCTCCGCCGCGGCGATCGCCCCGGCGAGACATCTGAATTCACGGAAGGAACCGATCATGGGCCTCGACGACAAGATCAAGAACGCCGCTCAGGACATCGTGGGCAAGGCCAAGGAGACGATCGGCAACGCCACCGACAACGACAAGCTCGCCGCCGAGGGCAAGGCCGACCAGGTCAAGGCCGACGCGAAGAAGGCCGGCGAGAACGTCAAGGACGCGTTCAAGTAAGCCGCACCGCTGTTCGGCGGGCCGCTGCCTCCGGGCGGCGGCCCGCTTGTGCGTCGACCCGGTGGCCGTGTCGGGCCCCGGGGATAGGCTGAGCCCATGCGAACCCGTGGCGACGTGGAGTGCTGGCTGACCGACATGGACGGCGTGCTCGTCCACGAGAACACCCCGATCCCCGGTGCCTCCGAGCTGCTCGCGCAGTGGCGTGCCGAGGGCACCCCGTTCCTGGTGCTCACCAACAACTCGATCTTCACCCCGCGCGACCTCAGCGCACGCCTCCGGTCGTCGGGCCTGGTCGTCCCCGAGTCCTCGATCTGGACGTCGGCCCTGGCGACCGCGGACTTCCTGCGGTCGCAGATGCCGGGCGGTTCCGCCTTCGTCATCGGCGAGGCCGGGCTCACTACCGCGCTGCACGAGGCGGGGTTCATCATGACCGAGACCGCGCCCGATTACGTCGTGGTCGGCGAGACGCGCAACTACTCGTTCGAGGCGATCACCAAGGCGATCCGTTTCATCCGCGACGGTGCCCGCTTCATCGCCACGAACCCGGATGCCACGGGCCCCTCCACCGAGGGGGTCTTGCCCGCGACGGGCGCGATCGCCGCTCTCATCACGAAGGCCACCGGCAAGGAGCCCTACATCGTGGGCAAGCCGAACCCCATGATGTTCCGCTCCGCCCTGAACCGCATCGGGGCGCACTCCGAGAACACCGGCATGATCGGCGACCGCATGGACACCGACATCGTGGCCGGCATCGAGGCGGGGCTGCACACCGTGCTCGTGATGACCGGCATCAGCGATCAGGCCGAGATGGAGAAGTACCCGTTCCGCCCCGACGAGATCTTGGCATCCGTCGCCGACCTGGTGCGGAGCGAGCCGATCGAGACCGACCTCGCCGACGGCGAAGAAGGACTCAGCGAAGGCCTCTGACGTGGGCGCGCTCGATGACGGGGTGAGGGTCGCGGCGGACGATGCCGCCGCCTGGGCGCTCTGGCTCGAAGCGAACCACGCCACGTCGAGGGGCGCCTGGCTGCTGCGCGGCCGCGGCACCGAGTCCGGACGGTTCGTGGCCTACGAAGAAGCGATCTGCGAAGCACTGTGCTTCGGGTGGATCGACGGGCCGGTCCGCGTGTTCGACGAAGTGAGTTCGGGGCTGTGGTTCGCGCCGCGCCAGCCGAAGAGCGGGTGGGCCGCGACGAACAAGGCGCGCATCGCCCGGCTCGAGGCCGAGGGGCGCCTCCGCCCGCCCGGCATCCGCGCGCTCGAGGTCGCCCGCGCGAACGGGGCATGGGAGGTGCTCGACGGGCCCGAAGCGGGCATCGAGCCGCCCGACCTCACCGCGGCGCTCGACGCCGTGCCGACGGCCCGGCGCAACTGGGACGCGTTCCCGCCGTCGAGCCGCAAGTTCGGTCTCACGCAGATCGCGATGGCCGTGCGTCCGCAGACGCGCGAGGCGCGCATCGCGAGGATCGTGGCCGACGCCGCCGAGGGCAAACGCCCCTGATCGGGGAGGATCGACGCATGGACGATCGCACGCTCTGGCTTCTCACGGCCTTCCTCATCACCGCCGGAACGCTCGTGGCGTTCCTCGTCCAGTGGCGGCGCTCCCGGCGCGGCGGCGGCCGCGACCCGTTCGACGGCCCGGGCGACGGCACCGACTGAGCTGCGGGGCCGAGGCTTCGGCATCCGGGTGTCGCGTTACCGGAACAGGGGATGCGACCGGAACAGGGGATGCGACCGGAACAGGGCGATCCGCCCGGAATCGGCCTGTTCTCGCCGCACCGCCTGTTCTCAGCACAGCGCCGCGGGGGCTCCGGCAGCCCGCCCGTCACCAAAACAGGGGATGTCACCGAAACAGGGCGATCCGCCCGGAATCGGCCTGTTCTCGCCGCACCGCCTGTTCTCAGCGCAGCCGACGGCCGCGACGCAGCGCGGCGACCGGGCTCCCGGCATACCGCCCGTCACCAAAACAGGGGATGCCACCGAAACAGGGCAATCTGCCCAGGATCAGCCTGTCCTCGGCGCAACGCCTGTTTTCGACACGGCGCCGCGGGGGCTCCGGCAGCCCGCCCGTCACCAAAACAGGGGATGTCACCGAAACAGGGCGATCCGCCCAGAATCAACCTGCCCTCGCCGCAGAGCCTGTTCCCGGCCCACCACCTGCCCCGGCACAGCGCCGCCGAACGGATTACTGCGGCTGAAGCCCCAGGTCGTCGAGGTCGATGGATGCCAGCCACTGCAGTCCCGCGGCCTCGATCGCGGCCTGCGCTCCGGTCTTGCGGTCGACGATCACGGCGACCGCGACAACCTCAGCGCCCTCGCGGCGCAGGGCCTCGACGGCCGTGAGGGCCGACTGGCCGGTGGTCGAGGTGTCCTCGACGACGACGACGCGCTTGCCCGCGACGTCGGCACCCTCGATCTGGCGACCGCGGCCGTGATCCTTGGGCTCCTTGCGGACGACGAACGCGTCGAGCGGGTGCCCGGCGTGCACCGACTCGTGCATGACCGCGTTGGCGATGGGGTCGGCGCCGAGCGTCAGTCCGCCGACGGCGACGACGCCGTCGAGGTCCTTCACGAGGTCGAGCACGAGACGGCCGATCGCGGGGGCCGCACGGTGGTCGAGCGTGAGCTTGCGCATGTCGACGTAGTACGTCGCCTTCTTGCCGCTCGAGAGGGTGAAGTCGCCGTGGAACACCGCCTCGGCGTTGATCAGGCCGATGAGGGCCTGGCGGTCGGCTTCGAGCTCGGGCGTGGAGGCGGCAGTCACGGCGTCGAGTCTATTGCTCCGGACGCGTCACGCCCGCGGTCATCCATCCGGAGCAGCGCACGGCCGTGTCCCCACCCGAAAGTAGGCTGGATGCCATGCGCCTGGCCACCTGGAACGTCAACTCCGTCCGCGCCCGCGTCGCCCGCACCGTCGAGTTCTGCGTGCGCGAGCACATCGACGTGCTGGCGATGCAGGAGATCAAGTGCAAGACGGAGCAGTTCCCGTACGCCGCGTTCGAACAGGCGGGGTATCACGTCGCCGCGCACGGCCTGAACCAGTGGAACGGCGTGGCGATCGCCAGCCGTGAGCCGCTCGACGACGTCGAGATCGGGTTCCCCGGCATGCCCGGGTTCGAAAAGGGCAAAGAGGGTCCCGACCTTCCGCACGAGGCCCGCGCCATCGGCGCGACGATCGGCGGTGTACGGGTGTGGAGCCTGTACGTTCCCAACGGACGCGGGCTCGACGACCCCCACTACCGCTACAAGCTCGACTGGCTCGAGGCCCTCCGCCGCCACACGGAAGACACGCTGGCCGCGAACCCCGACCTGCCGCTCGCCCTCACCGGCGACTTCAACATCGCCCCGACGGATGCCGACAACGGCGACCCCACGGTGATCGAGGGCGTGACCACCCACGTCTCGCCGCCCGAGCGCGCCGCCTTCGCCGCGTTCGAGTCCGCCGGACTCACCGACGTCGTTCGCCCGCTGATCCCCACCGGCTACACGTATTGGGACTACAAGCAGCTGCGCTTCCCCCGCAACGAGGGGCTCCGCATCGACTTCATCCTCGGCTCGCGGGCGTTCGCCGACGCCGTCCAGGGCGCCGAGATCCACCGCGACGAGCGCAAGGGCGAGATCCCCAGCGACCACGTCCCCGTCGTCGCCGACCTCGACCTCTCCCGCGGGGAAGACGACGACGATCTGCCGATGATCTTCGGCTGACGCCCGCCGGGGACTTTCTTCTGCGCCCTGTCGATTCCGCTCGTCGTCGTTCGACGCGATAGTAGGGGCAATCATCCGCGCCCCCGGAGCTCACGGCGAGCAGAGAAGAGACGAGACCATGACGAAGTACATGCTGATCATGCGCGGCACCGACGAGGCGTACGCGGCATACAAGCAGATCCCCTTCGAGCAGATCATCAACGAGATGGGCGCCTACAACGAGGCGATGATGACGGCGGGCGTGCTCGTCGCGGGCGACGGCCTCGCCGACGACATGAGTGCGAACTTCGTCGTCGAGTTCGGCGGCGAAGAGCCCGTGGTCACCGACGGCCCCTACGGCGAGACGCACGAGCTGTTCAACGGCTTCTGGATCATCGAGGTGTCCTCGCGCGACGAGGCGATCGAGTGGGCGCGACGCGCGCCGCTCATCGCCGGCAACAAGCTCGAGGTGCGCCGGGTGACCGACGAGACCGACTTCGCGGCGTTCGCCGACAACGAGTACATCCAGAAGGAAGAGGGGTGGCGTGAGGAGCTGTCCGGGCGGTGACCCCCGACCTCGAGGTCTCGCGCCGCGTCGCGGCGATCTGGCGCATAGAGGGCGCCCGGATCGTCGCGGCGCTGGCCCGCGTGGTCGGTGACCTCGGCACGGCAGAAGACCTCGCACAGGACGCGCTGGTCGACGCCGTCGAGCAGTGGGGTCGCGACGGCGTGCCCCGGAACCCGGGGGCGTGGCTGACGGCGGTCGCGAAACGGCGCGCGATCGACGGGTGGCGGCGCGAGCAACGCCTCGGCGAGAAGTACCGCCTCCTCGCCGCCGACCTCGACGAGGTGGCCGACGACGTGTGGGAGCCCATCGACGACGACGTCCTGCGCCTCGTCTTCGCCGCCTGTCATCCGGTGCTCTCCCGCGAAGCACAGGTGGCGTTGACACTGAAGATCGTGGGCGGTCTCGACGCCGAGGCGATTGCGCGTCTCTTCCTCGTCCCGGTCCCGACCATGCAGCAGCGGATCCTCCGCGCCAAGAAAGCACTGAGTGCGGCGCGCGTGCCGTTCGCGGTGCCCGAGCCCGCGGAGTGGCCCGCGCGGCGCACCGCGGTTCTCACCGTCGTCTACCTGATCTTCACCGAGGGCTACGTCGCGAGCACGGGCGATGCGGTCTTGCGCACCGAGCTCGCCCACGAGGCGCTGCGCCTCGGCCGCGTGCTGTGCCGCCTGCTCCCGCGCGAGCCGGAGGTCCTCGCCCTCTCGGCCCTGATGGAGCTGCAGGCCTCTCGCTTCGCGGCCCGCGTGGACGGGAACGGGGATGCCGTGCTCCTCGCCGACCAGGATCGGCGGCGCTGGGATCGCTCGGCGATCGCGCGCGGCTCCATGCTCCTCGACCGCGCCGACGCCCTCGGCCGCGGGCGGGGGCCGTACGCGCTGCAATCGGCGATCGCCCTCTGCCACGCCGGGGCGGAGAGCGTGGATTCGACCGACTGGGATCGCATCGTGCTGCTGTACGAGATGCTCGGCCGCCTCAGCCCCAGCCCCGTGGTGGAGCTGAATCGTGCTGTCGCGGTGTCGATGGCATCCGGTCCCGCCGAGGGTCTCGCGATCGTCGACGCCCTGGCGGCGAGCGGTGTGCTCCGCGGATCCCATCTGCTCCCGTCCGTGCGCGGCGAGCTGCTCGCGCGGTCGGGACGAACCGCGGAGGCGCAGGCTCAGCTGCGGGAGGCCGCGACCCTCAGCCGCAATGCCCGGGAGGCCGCCCTCCTGCGGAGGAAGGCCGACGCGCTCAGCGTGTGAGACGCGCGATCTTCGCCGCGGCGCGACTGCCGGTGGACACCGCGCGAACGGAATCCCCCCGCGCGCAGACGACGGACCGCCCATGCCGCGTGGCCCCGGCAGGCCGCCGGACGCACGACGGCGGGGCCGGGATGCACCCCGACCCCGCCGTGCGGGAGCCTCAGACCGCGGGGACCTCGGCGGGCGCGGTACGCGCCACCAACGTGACGAGCGCCTCGATGATCGAACGCAGGAACGCCGCGGTGCCCTCGTCGGTGACCGTGCCGTCCTCTTCGAACAGGCCGGGCGTGGACTGGATGTAGCCCTCGGGCTGGCCGAGAACCAGGGCGTTGTAGTGCAGGAGCACCGCACGCAGGTGCTGCTGACCGGCCGCGGTGGCGATGCCGCCCTGTGACGTGCCGACGACCGCGGTGGGCTTGTCGTTGAACGACGCCTCGCCGTAGGGGCGCGCCGACCAGTCCAGCGCGTTCTTCAGCACGCCGGGGATCGAGCGGCTGTACTCGGGGGTGACAATGATGACGCCGTCGGCATCCTCGATGGCGCCCTTGAAGTCCTGCGCGACCGGCGGGAAGTTCCCGTCGTAGTCGGGCGAGTAGAAGGGGAGGTCTTTGATCGGGATCTCCTTCAGGGTCACGCCCTCGGGCGCCACCTTCTCGAGCGCCTTGGCGAGCCGGCGGTTGATCGAGGTGCTGGAGATGCTGCCGACGATGTAGCCGATCGTGTAGTCGGTCACGGTGATCCTCTCTCGGATGGCGGGGGCGCGAAGCGCCCGGGTACATTCAGGTGCAAGTTTTTCCGTTCCCGTTCTCTTCCCCGCCGGGGTTGACTCCGTCGGACGGGGGATGCCACGCGGTGAGGGCCGCAATAACGTGGGAGGATGCCGAACCTCACCCGCGCGCAGTGGCGCAGCGACATCGCGTTGGCCGCGGTCATGTTCGTGGGCGGGCTGCTGAGCGCGGTGCTCTCGGCGGTCGCGGGGCTGTACGGCGACCAGCAGGCGGAGTTCATCCTCGCCGTGGTCTACGTCACGGTGCTCGCCGTGCCGCTCGCGTTCCGGCGACGCTGGCCGTCGATCGTCGCCGTGATCGTGTCGGTGGCCTACTTCTTCGCCGTGACGCTGCGCATTCCCGAGATCTACGCGGGCAATATCGCGATGTTCATCGCGATCTACACCGTCGGCGCGTGGTCGACGAACCGGCGGCGCGCGGCGATCGTGCGCGTCGCGATCATCGCCGGCATGTTCGCGTGGCTGTTCGTCGTGATGTTCCAGGACGCCATGATGCCCGTCGACCAAGTACCCGAGGGCTTCCCCTCGCGCACGGGCGCGTTCTCGCCCTTCGTCGCGTCGCAGCTGCTCGGGTTGGGGCTCAACGCCCTCTTCTTCGGCGGCGCGTACTTCTTCGGCGAGCGCTCACACCAGCAGCGCGTGCAGCGTGCCGCCCTGGAGGAGCGGACCGCCGAGCTCGAGGCCGAGCGCGAGATCACCGCGGCCCAGGCCGTGGCCCTGGATCGCGTCCGCATCGCGCGCGAACTGCACGACGTCGTCGCGCACCACGTGTCGCTGATGGGCGTGCAGGCGGGGGTCGCCCGTTCGGTGATGGAACGCGACCCCGAGAAGTCCCGCGCCGTCCTCAGCGGGATCGAGGAGTCGGCCCGCACGTCGCTGCGCGAGCTGCGGCAGCTGCTCGAGACGCTGCGGACCCCGGATGCCACCCGCTCCGGCGCCGCACCGGCCGACACCGCTCCGACCACGCACGGCCTGTCCGCGATCCCCGCCCTCGTCGAGGAAGCGGTCGCGGCGGGGCTCCCGGCGACCTTCGCCGTGATCGGTGAGCCCGCGATCGAGCCGTCGCCGGTCGTGCAGGTGAACCTGTTCCGCATCGCCCAAGAGGCGCTGACCAATGCCCGTCGGCACGCGGGGCCGGGGGCGACCGCCGATGTCCGCGTGCGCTTCGATCACACGGGCGTCGAACTCGAGGTGACCAACACCGGACGCCGTGGCTCGACGACCCCGGGCCTCGGCCAGCGGGGCATGCGCGAGCGCGCGGCCGTGTCGGGGGGCAGCATCGAGATGGGCCCGCGGACACGCGGGGGGTATCTCGTGCGCGTGCGGGTGCCCCTCGTCGACGCGGAGGTGTCGCATGTCTGAGCTGCGCGTTCTCCTCGTCGACGACCACGCCATGATGCGGGCCGGGTTCCGCACGATCCTCTCGCTGGAGCACGACATCGAGGTGGTCGGTGAAGCGGGCACCGGCGTCGAGGCGATCTCGGCGGCCGCGACGCTGCAGCCGAACGTGATCTGCATGGACGTGCAGATGCCCGACATGGACGGCCTGGAGGCGACGCGACGGATCGTCGCGGACGCCGCCTCGGATGCCGCGGTCCTCATCGTGACGACCTTCGACCGCGACGACTACCTGTTCGAGGCCCTCGCGGCGGGGGCGAGCGGTTTCCTGCTGAAGAACGCGGGACCGGAGGAGCTCGTCGCGGCGGTCCGCATCGTCGGCGCCGGAGATGCGCTGCTGGCCCCCGAGGTCACGCGCCGCGTGATCGCCCGGTTCGCCGGCAGCGGCGGTGACGCCCCGGCATCCGTCGCCCTCGCCCACAGCCCCGCGACCGCGCCCGCCGTGGAGCCCCTCGTCCTGAGCGACCCGCTCACCGACCGCGAGGCCGAGGTGCTGCGCCTGGTCGCCGAGGCGTTGAGCAACGCCGAGATCGCCGCCCGGCTCTTCATCGGCGAGGCCACGGTCAAGACGCACGTCTCGAACGTGCTGCAGAAGCTCGGCGCGCGCGACCGCGTGCAGGCCGTCGTCCTGGCCCACCGCCACGGCCTGACCTGACCTCCCCCTCACGACGGAGGACGAGAACCCACCCCCGGGCGGATACGCCGCCGCGCCGCCGTCCGTAGCGTGGATGCCATCACCAGAGAGGGGTGGACCGTGCTCGAACTGAACGGCATCACCAAGAGCTACGGCGGACGCCGAGTGCTCGACGACGTCAGCTTCACCGTGGCCCCCGGCCGGCTGACCGGCTTCGTCGGCGGCAACGGCGCGGGCAAGACCACGACCATGCGCATCGCGCTGGGCGTTCTCGGCAAGGATGCGGGCACCGTCGCGATCGACGGCGCGGCGCTCACCGCGGCCGACCGCCGCCGGTTCGGCTACATGCCCGAGGAACGCGGCCTGTATCCGAAGATGAAGGTCGCCGAGCACATCGCGTACTTGGCTCGACTGCACGGTTTCGGCAAGGCCGAGGCCACCGCCAAGGCCACGGCGCTGCTGGAACGCCTCGGCCTCGGCGAGCGCCTCGGCGATCTGGTCGAGACGCTGTCGTTGGGAAACCAGCAGCGTGCACAGATCGCCGCCTCGCTCGTGCACGACCCCGACGTGCTCATCCTCGACGAGCCGTTCTCGGGGCTCGACCCCCTCGCGGTCGACGTCGTCGCGGCAGTCCTGCAGGAGAAGGCGGCCACGGGCGCCGCCGTGCTGTTCTCGTCGCACCAGCTCGACGTCGTCGAGCGCCTGTGCGACGACCTCGTCATCATCGCCGGGGGCACGATCCGCGCCGCCGGAAGCCGCGACGCGCTCCGCGCCGAGCACGCCACGCACCGGTACGAGCTGCTGTCCGGCGGTGACGCCGGGTGGCTGCGCGAGCAGCCGGGGATCACCGTCCTCGACTTCGACGGCGGGTACGCCGTGTTCGACGCGGTCGACGACGAGGCGGCGCAGGCCGCCTTGCGCTCCGCGGTCGCACGTGGCGACGTCGCCAGCTTCGCGCCGCAGCGTCCGACGCTCGCGGACATCTTCAAGGAGGTCATCCAGTGAGCACCGTGAACCGTTCCCGGCCCGACCGGGCGCCGAGCGAACTGCAGAGCGTGTGGCTGGTCGCCGAACGCGAGATCGGCTCGAAGCTGCGCAGCAAGGCGTTCGTGATCTCGACGGCGATCCTCGTCGTCGCCGCCCTCGCCTCGGTGCTGTGGGGCGGTTTCGCCGCGCGCGACGCGGGCGGAAGCGGCATCCCGGTCGCGGTGACGGGTCAGACCCAGTCCGCGCTCTCGGGGATGGACGGCATCGACGTGACCGTCGCGGACTCCGACGACGCCGCCCGCGGCCTCGTCGAGGACGGCACGGTGGATGCCGCCCTGGTGTCGGGATCGTCGAATCCGGCGTTCGACTACACCGTCGTGGTCAAGGACGGCGTCCCGGGCACGCTGCTGCAGATGCTGAGCGAGACGCCCGAGGTGCAATCGCTCGAGCCGGGCGCCGGTGCGGCCGACGCGCTGCGGTACCTGATCGCCCTCGGGTTCGGCCTCGTGTTCCTCATCGCCGCGAGCACGTTCGGCGGCACGATCGCTCAGAGCGTCGTCGAAGAGAAGCAGACGCGGGTCGTCGAGATCCTGATCTCGGCCATCCCGGTGCGGGCGCTCCTCGCGGGGAAGGTGCTCGGCAACACGATCCTCGCGATGGCGCAGATCGTGCTGCTCGCCGCCGTCGCGGTGGTCGGTCTCGCCGTGACGGATCAGGTGGGGGTGCTCAGCGCCCTCGGCGCACCGATCGCGTGGTTCGCGATCTTCTTCCTGTTCGGATTCGTCCTGCTGGCGTCGCTGTTCGCGGCGGCGGCGGCGATGGTGTCGCGCCAGGAGGACATCGGAGCGACGACGACACCCATCACGATGCTGATCATGGCGCCGTACTTCCTGGTGATCTTCTTCAACGACAACCCCGTCGTGCTGACGATCATGTCGTACGTGCCGTTCTCGGCACCGGTGGGGATGCCGCTGCGGATGTACCTCGGCGACGCGCAGTGGTGGGAGCCCGTGCTGTCGCTGCTCGTCCTGATCGCCTCGTGCGTCGCGGCCATCGCGGTCGCCGCTCGGATCTACCAGAACTCCCTGCTGCGCATGGGGGCCCGCGTCAAGCTGGCAGAGGCGCTGCGGGGCTGACCGGCTCGGGCCCGGTCACCAGCGGGATGGATGCCATGGCTTCTGGCATCCATCCCGCTTCTCATTCTTCGAGGACCGCGAGGACGTTGCCGGCCGGGTCGCGGAACCACGCGATCAGCGGGCCACCCTCGCGCATGATGCCGCGCGGGTCGGTGGGGAAGTCCGCGTCGTCGTAGATCTTCGTCTCGACGCCGCGCGAGCGGAGATCGTCGACGGCGGCCTCGACGTCGGCCACGGGGAAGTTCAGCACCGTGAACGACGCCGGGACGTGGTGCGGCTTGCCGTACACGAGGACGATCCCCCAGATGCCAGATGGAGGCGGAGGAATCCTGATCCCTCGAGCACCTCCACGCGCAGGCCGAGGGTATCGGCGTAGAAGCGGTGGGCGGCGTCGAGGTCGTCGACGGCGAATCCGGAGAACGCGCCTTCGGAGTGGAACATGGTCGTGCCCTTCTCTAGTTCTGCCTCACATAGGCCGTGACGCTCTCGGACGGCCGGACCGGCGTCCCCGCGACGGCGTCATCGGCGGGGTCGCCGATCGCGACGGTGAGCTTCTCGTCCACCCCGAACACCGCGGCCCCGGGCCGGCCGCCGCTCGCGCACCCCGCCGACCACGGCCGGTTCTCGGTGGAGGTGAAGACCGCGATGCATTCCCCATCCCCGTCGTCGGGGACGGCGAGGTAGATGCGGAAGTCGCGGATCGTCGCGATGTAGCGGATGCTCGCCGGGTCGATGCCGCTGTCGGACAGGATGTCGCCGGAGATGACCTCCTCCGCGGTCTGCGCGAACGCGAGCTCGGGAAGGGCCGGTGCCGAGGCGTCGGCGGGAGCTGGCTGGGTGGCCGCGGCGAAGCCGATCGCGGCCCCGAGGCCGACCAGGGCGACCGCGGCGAGCGCGGTGAGGATGCCACGGGTGACGGGACGGGGCGTTCGCGGGGTGGCATCCATCGGCTCGTCGGGCGCGGGTGGCGTGGACGGTGCGGGCGGCGCGGGCGGTGCCGGCGCATCCTGTGCGGGGTCCGCCCGGATCTGATCCTCGAGCGTGCTGAGCCGGGCGATCTCGTCGGCGGTGGGCGCGGTCCCGCGCCCGCCGCACACGCGCTCGCGCAGCCGCGCCAGCTCGACGTCCTCGTCGCTCATGCCTCGACTCTGGGGCGCGGCGGGTGGGGCGGCGCTGTGG